>JBOFBL010000001.1:0-1336 GCA_051645545.1 Casimicrobium sp.
AATCCGCTCTACATGATGCAGTCAAACGGCGGGATCGCGACAGCCGACGCCGCAAAGGCGAATCCGATCGCCATGGTAGAATCCGGCCCGGCGAGTGGAATTTTTGCCGCAGCCTATATGGGCCGCAAGATTGGTGAGCCGAACCTGATCGTGCTCGACATCGGTGGCACGACAGCAAAATGCACCCTCGTCGAGGACGGCGAGGTCAAGGTCACAACCGAGTATCACATCGAGCGGGACAGCAAGACGCCCGGCTATCCGATCCAGACCGCCGTCTCCGAGATCGTCGAAATTGGGAACGGAGGCGGCTCGATCGCATGGGTCGATGAAGGCGGAAAGCTCCATGTCGGCCCCAAGTCCGCCGGTGCCCGTCCTGGCCCCGCCGCCTATGGTCATGGCGGAACCAACGCGACAACGACCGACGCCAACCTTGTGCTGGGCCGGATCGATCCCGCGAGCTTTGTGGGCGGCGAGCGCGAACCCGATTGGAAAGCAGTCGATACAGCGTTTGCTCCGCTTCAAGACAAGCTTGGACTGTCGAAGGAAGAGGTGGCTCGCGGGATCGTCCGTATCGCGAACGCAAATATGACCGGTGCGCTGCGCTTGGTTTCGACGAATAAGGGTTACGATCCGCGTGACTTTGCCTTGATGGCTTTCGGCGGCGGTGGCGCGATGCACGCGGTTGCCTTGGCCGAGGAGCTTCGCGTCCCGCACGTGATCGTTCCTGTCAACTCATCGGTTTTTTCTGCCTGGGGGATGCTGTTGACGGACCTGCGTCGCGACTATCTTCAGACACGGCTTACGAGCTTGGTCGAAGGTGAATCGGCGAATATGTCGGCGACCTTCGGCGCCATGGAAGCGGCCGCTCGCAAGGACTACGGTCGGGATGATGTCGGCTTCGAGCGCTTCCTCGACATGCGATATATTGGCCAAGAGCACACGGTCAAAATCCAGGTCGTTGCGAACTCGAACGGCGGAATTGATGTCGAAGCGACGGCTACAGCGTTTCATGCCGCGCATGAGAAGCGGTTTACCTATCGGCTCGACAATGCACTTGAGGTCGTCAACTTCCACCTGGTTGCAACGGTAGCGGTCGCAAAGCCTGAACTGGCTGAAAAGAAGTCAACTGGTCGCGATTTAGGCGCTGCTGAAATGGGCATACGCACGGTCGATTTCGATCAGCACGGCATCCACGAAGCAAAGATCTACAACGGTTTGCTGCTTGAGCCCGGCATGGAGTTTCATGGTCCTGCGATCATTCAGGAGCCATCCGTGACCTGCGTTATTCCGCCGCCGCACAAGGTCAGCATCGACAAGTTCGGCAATTATCACATCC
>JBOFBL010000002.1:0-12231 GCA_051645545.1 Casimicrobium sp.
GGTGGCGCAATGCGGGATGCGCTTGCAGCCATAGGTGTAAAGCATCTCCCGACTACATCAATAATCGCCCTAATACATTGGGCGATTATTGAATAAATCATAGTTTTCAGTTTATTGTTTAAATGGCTTTAACACCCAAATTTTTGGGCGATAAGGCGTGCAGCTGGCAACTTTTCTTGAAGCGAAGTATGACTCGCTGCTCGAATGCGACCCAAGCTCAGAGCTCAGAAGCAAGCGGACGAACCTATGTCGAGCCTCCGGCTTTCGCCTTCGCCACTCTCAAGAACATGCCCGACCCCAAGCTGTACCTTTGCAAGAGCCTGTAGAACTCTGTGCGATTTTCGACATGTTTTTGAAACACTGTATTGCATAGAACGAACGTTGCCTGCGTCCGCGCACCATAAGTTGTTGAGCGCAAGGCGACGATAGTTGCCGTTCATTAGCGTCGCCAGCGTTCGACTTGCGCACCTTGCTGTACAGGGTCAGCATTTACTCGCACCTCAGGTAAATTCGGCTTAACGGATGATGTGGGGCTCGCTCGCTAGACGCAGCGCCCCGAAGCTTCTTCTTTTCGTATGTCGGATGTAGGGATGAAATCGATCTTTAGTTTGTTGCGCCGTGCGCGCATGGATGCGTTACGCGGTGTGATCGCGACGCTGATTGTTGTCGTCATTGGGGGATCATTTGGCGCAGCGTCGTGGGCGCAAGTGCCTGGTAGCTTGGATGTGAGCTTTGTTGGTGGCGCGGGTAAGACTGCAAACCTTGCGATAAACACCGGAAACAACAGTAGCTACGCGTATGCGGTCGCGACGCAGCAGGACGGCAAGATTGTGCTTGCGGGTTCATGCTTTAACAGTAGCAATAGCGATTTTTGCGTAGCGCGTCTCAATGTAGATGGGTCGCGCGATACGAGTTTTGCTGGACCCTCAGGCGCTGGCAACGGCGCATTTCTATTGCCGATCGGTACGAGCAATGACACCGCTGTAGCCATTGCTATCCAGCCCGATGGCAAGATCACACTCGCTGGGACTTGTCAGAACGGTAGTGATATCGATTTTTGCGTTGCGCGTCTCAATACCGATGGTTCGCTGGATACGAGTTTTGTTGGCCCTTTGGGTACCGGGAATGGCGCATTCTCACTCCCGATCGATCCAAACTTCGACACTGCCACTGCCCTCGCTATTCAACCCGATGGCAAGCTCGTGATTGCGGGGTATTGTTACAACGGCACTGGCAGTTACTTTTGCGTAGCGCGGCTCAATCCCGATGGGGCGCTCGATACGAGCTTTGGCGGTCCTACTGGCTCCGTCCTGCTGTCGATAGGGCTCGTGCTGCCGACGGGGCCTGAGGCTTACGCTTTAGCCATCGCGATCCAGCCCGATGGCAAGCTCGTGCTCGCGGGCTATTGCCGAGGTAGTGGTCGCTATGATCTTTGTGTGGCGCGGCTTAATGCAGATGGTGCGCCGGATGCTAGCTTCAACGGAGCATCTAGCAGCGGAAATGGCACTGCCCTCTTATCAATCGGCCCCCGCAACGCCATCGCTACAGCTGTCGCGATCCAACCTGATGGCAAGATTCTGGTCGCCGGCCAATGTTCGGATGGCAGTAGTAGTGATTTTTGCGTCGCGAGGCTTCATGCTAACGGGTCACTAGACGCGAGCTTTGATGGGCCCTCGGGCGACGAAGGCGGCGCGTTTACGCTGGATATGGGAACGAACGGCGGCAACGCCTACGCTCTCGTGATCCAACCCGATGGAAAAATTGTGATTGCAGGCAGTTGCCCCCTCGATTTTTGTGTAGTAAGACTGCATGCAGATGGATCGCTTGATACCAGTTTCGATGGCCCTTCGGGCAATGGGAATGGTGTTTTTCTGTTGCCGATAGGTGCTGGCGCCGATTTTGCGCGAGCCATGACAATACAGTCCGATGGCAAGCTCGTGATTGCGGGCTACTGTGCAAACGGCACCTTCGACAGTTTCTGCATAGCGCGACTAAACGGCGGACCGTTCGGTGCGAAGCAATGTTCGCTCGACATCGATGGCGATAACGCGGTGCTCGCGTCGACGGATATGCTGATTAGCACTCGTGTGGCGCTTGGAATAACGGGTGCTGCTGTGATCGACGGTATCAGCTTTGCGCCGCATGCGACGCGCAATACCTGGCCACTCATTCGCCGATACCTTGTCGCGCAGTGCGGAATGCGCATTCTGTAGCGACGTTACGTGCTACGTAGTGATAAACAAATTTGATGCGTTGGGATAAGACTCGTGATTTCATTCAAAGAACCTTTCGGTAATTGGGGCCACACGCGTAAATGCTTAACGGCTCTAGCGGCCGCCGCACTCTGCGTGATTGCCGCCGTGCCAATGAAAACCGCTCACGCGCAAGTGCCCGGTAGTTTCGACACCACGCCGCTGCCGGGCTTCGCCAACGGCGCGGGCAAGATCGCTAATCTCGCGATCGGGAGCTACAGCGATATTGCCAACGCCGTCGCGATCCAGCGCGATGGCAAGATCGTGCTTGCGGGAGCGTGCTCGAACGGCGCCAATGACGATTTCTGCGTAGCGCGGCTCAATGCCGATGGTTCGAACGACGCAAGCTTCGTTGGCCCATTGAACAACGGTGCTGGCTCATTTCTATTGCCGATTGGGGCGAGTAACGACCTCGCGAATGCGCTCGCGATTCAACCCGATGGCAAACTCGTGCTCGCGGGGCAGTGCTTGAACGGCAATAAGTTTGATTTCTGCGTAGCGCGGCTCAATGTCGATGGATCGCTCGATGCGAGCTTTGATGGCCCTGACACTGCAAATCCCGGTAACGGACGTTTTCTGCTGCCAATCGGGACGGGCGACGATTACGCCACGGCGCTTGCTGTGCAACCTGACGGCAAGATCGTGCTTGCGGGGTATTGTGCAGATGGCAGTAACGGCGTGAATGGCGCCAACAACGACTTTTGTGTTGCACGACTCAATGCTGATGGTACGTGGGATGCGAATTTCGGTGAGGCTGCCCGCAACGGACGCTTCCTGTTACCAGTCGGTACAGGCGGTGACGTTGCCAAGGCACTCGCGATTCAGCCCGATGGCGAGCTGGTGATCGCAGGTTATTGTTTCAGCAGTAGGGTCGATTTCTGCGCAGCACGACTTAACGCCGATGGATCGTTGGACACCAGCTTCGATGGTCCTTCGGGGAATGGCAATGGCAAAGTCCTGTTGCCGATTGGGACGAGCAATGCTTTCGCGTTTGCGCTTGCGATCCAGCCTGATGACAAACTGGTGCTTGCAGGGCAATGCTCAATCGGTAACCAAACCAATTTCTGCGTCGCACGGCTTAATGCCAATGGCACGTTCGATACAAGTTTCGATGGCCCCTCCGGCGCAATTCCAAGCAATGGTGCCCTTATATTGCCGATTGGAACGAGTACCAGTTACGCGGCCGCGCTCGCGATTCAACCCGATGGCTTGCTCCTGCTTGCCGGGACCTGCGAGAAAAATGTTAACGACCTGGATTTCTGCGTAGTGCGATTCCGAGATGATGGGTCGTTTGATGAAAGTTTTGACGGCCCCGAGGAAAACGGTGCGGGTCGCTTTCTGCTGTCTATGGGGTCAGGCAACGACAGCGTGAATGCGATCACGATCCAGCCCGATGGCAAAATTGTGATCGCGGGAGGCTGTTTAAGCGGCAGCTACAACGATTTTTGCGTGGCGCGACTCAACGGCGGGCCGTTCGGCGCAAAGCAATGTTCGCTCGATATCGATGGCGACAATGTGGTGCTTGCGACCACCGATATGTTGATTGGTACTCGCGTCGCGCTCGGGATAGCGGATAGCACTGCGATTAATGGCATCCAATTTTCGTCAAATGCGAAACGAAACACCTGGCCGTTGATTCGCGAATATCTCATCACGCAATGTGGGATGCGTATTCCCTAGACGCATTGAAAACCGATTGATGAAAACGATTTTCTGTCGCAAATCTGGGAGCGGTCTTGTGATTTCTGTAGAAAACTATCTTGGCGATTGCGTATCGCGTATGCGTACACATGTAGCGTACGTCGCGATCTGCGTTGGCTTTATTGTTTTAATGACTGCAGCCCATGCGCAAGTGCCTGGTAGTTTGGATTTAAGCTTTGGCGGTAGCTCGGGCAAAGTCACCAATCTAGCGATTGGTGCGGGTGATGACAACGCTTCCTCCCTCGCGATCCAGTCGGATGGCAAACTCGTGATTGCGGGATCTTGTTCGAACGGCAGTAAATTTGATTTTTGCGTCGCGCGGCTTAATAAGGATGGAACGCTGGATGAGAGCTTCGACGGCCCCTCGGGCAGCGGCAACGGTGCCTTTCTACTGCCGATCGGGACAGGTGATGCTGTCGCTAACGCTCTCGCAATCCAGTCGGATGGCAAGATTGTGCTCGCTGGGGCGTGCATGGACGGTAGCGACACAGATTTCTGCGTCGCGCGCCTCAATGTCGATGGCTCGCTGGACGCGAGCTTTGATGGGCCTTTAGGAAACGGTAACGGCCGTTTCTTGCTAACGATTTGGACAGCCAACCGAGCGATCGCGTTAGTGATCCAACCCGATGGTAGGCTCGTGATCGCCGGACAGTGTTCGAGCGGTGTTAACTTCGATTTCTGCGTGGCACGACTTAATACCGATGGTACGCTTGACGCGAGCTTTACCGGCCCGTCGGGCACGAGCAACGGCGCTTTCCTGCTGCAGATCGGAACAGGCTATGTTGGTGCAACTGGTTTGGCGATACAGACCGACGGCAAACTCGTGCTTTCTGGGCTCTGCATTAATAACGTCACCAACAACTACGATTTTTGCGTGGCCCGGCTCAATGTCGACGGCTCGTTGGATGCAAACTTCGACGGTCCATCGGGCAACGGCGTCGTCTTGTTGTCGATCGGAACGAACAACGACTTCGCCTTCGCCCTTGCGATCCAACCCGATGGCAAGATCGTGCTCGCGGGGTATTGCGATGGAACCTTCGATCGCGAATTCTGCGTGGCGCGGCTCAACACCGATGGATCACTGGATACGAGCTTCGATGGCCCGCAGGGCGGCGGCAACGGTGCCTTTTTGTTGCCGATGGGAACGACCTCCGATTCTGCTTGGGCTCTCGCCATTCAGCCCGATGGCAAACTTGTCATTGCCGGAGAGTGTTTGAACGGCATCGGATACGAATTCTGCGTGGCACGCCTGCATGCCGATGGGTCGTTGGACGCGAGCTTCGATGGTCCGTCAGGTAGTGGCAATGGTCAATTCCGATTATCGATTGCGTCTAGCCAAGATCGAGCTTTCGCGCTCGCGATCCAGCCCGATGGCAAGATCGTGCTGGCGGGGCATTGTTTTAATGGCGGCGATTCCGATTTTTGCGTTGCGCGACTCAACGGTGGACCGTTCGGCGCGAAGCAATGCTCGCTCGATATCGATGGCGACAACGTTGTGCTCGCGTCGACCGATATGCTGATTAGCACTCGTGTGGCGCTTGGACTAAGAGGTAACGCTGTGATCGATGGTGTGAGTTTTGCACCGCATGCGACACGCAATACCTGGCCTTTAATTCGTCGATTCTTAGTAGCCCAGTGTGGGATGCGCTTGCAATAAAAAAACCACTCTGACCATATCGATAACCGCCCGTTTTTATTGGGCAGTGATAGAAGAAATCATCAATTTCAATTCACATCAAAAATAACCCGACCACCCAATTTAGTGGGGAGGTGAAAGGTCGGGTTATCTGTGCATTTTGATCGACTTTAAGCATGATCAAGACCACGCCTACTTCCCGCTAAAGACGAAAACGCTTGCGGTTAGTTGCCGATTTCGAAATGCTCCGGCTCGCCTATATGAACGCGAATGAGTACAGCGCGTTAACAAGCGCTTATGCGCTCGCCTTCACCGCTTCCTTGAACATCCCCGGCTCCAAGTTGTGCCGTTGCAAGAGCTTGTAGAACTCGGTGCGATTGCGTCCCGCCATTTGTGCAGCTTGTGCGGCGTTGCCGGCGGTGAGTTTGAGGATTCGCACGAGGTAATCGCGCTCGAACGATTTGCGTGCGGTTTCGAATGACACGAGCGGTGCTTCGGTGTCGTCCAAACTCGTGCGTACGAGTGAAAGCGGGATTACGTTGGTGGTTGAGAGCGCAACAGCCTGCTCGAGCAAGTTTTCGAGTTGACGCACATTGCCTGGCCATGGCGCAGCAACGACTGCGGAGAGCGCTTCCGGTGCGAGCGTGGGCAGCGGTTTGCGATAGCGGGTCGAAATCTTTTTCAGGAAATGCTGCACGAGCACTGGGATGTCTTCGCGACGCTCTGCAAGTGGCGGTAATTTGAGTGCGACCACGTTCAGGCGGTAATACAAATCTTCGCGGAATGATCGATCGGCGCGCATGGCATCGAGATTGCGGTGCGTGGCCGATACGATGCGCACATCCACGGGATTGGTTTGCGAGGAGCCGACGGGGCGCACGGCGCTTTCTTGCAACACGCGCAAGAGTTTCGCTTGCAACGAAAGTGGCATATCGCCGATTTCATCCAAGAACAGCGTGCCGCCGTTGGCCGATTGAAACAAGCCGGGCGAGGCGTTGGTTGCGCCGGTGAACGCACCTTTGGCATAACCGAAGAGCTCGCTCTCAAGCAAGTTTTCCGGAATCGCCGCGCAGTTAATCGCCATGAATGGTTTGTCGGCGCGAGAGCTCGCTGCGTGAATCGCGCGCGCGAGCAATTCTTTACCGGTGCCCGATTCGCCCAGAATCAATACAGCGGCCATCGAATCGGCCACCAGGCGAGCACGACGCAACAAATCTTCCATCTTTGAGCTGCGCGTCACGATGTGCGAGCGCCACACATCGCCAGGCGATTGCTCTTCGGTTTGCGTATTGGTCGCTTCACCGGCCACGGAAACTGCATGTGCGACCTTCGCGAGCAGATCGGGCGGATCGAATGGCTTGGTCAAGAAGCCGAACACGCCGCGCTGGGTTGCCGCAACCGCGTCGGGAATCGTGCCGTGTGCGGTGAGAATGATGACGGGTAGCGTCGGATGTTGCGCATTGATTTGCTCGAAGAGCTGCATGCCGTCGATGCCGGGCATGCGCAAATCGGTCACCACCACCGAGGGGCGCGCAATCGCAATTTGCGCGAGCGCGGCCTCACCGCTTTCCACGCTTTTTACGCGGTAGCCCGCTGCCGTCAAGCGCATGCCAATGAGCTTGAGCAAATCAGGATCATCGTCTACTAGAAGAATTTCTGCAGCCATGGTTCAACTTCACCTTTTCTTTATCTGCGTTGGGCGATATTTTTTCGCCTCTCAATTACGTCTTCGGTCGCGATCCAAAAGCTGTTTCTCGATGGCTTTCAAAGCATCGAGTTTTTGTTGTAACTCATCGACTTTTTTTGCCTGCTCACGGACTTGTCGATTGCGCTCGTTGAGCTGCACAAGCAACATCTCCGCGACAGGACGAATGGGATGATTACCCGGCAAACCACCGACTTTGGCGACCAAAGGCTCAAGCAAAGCTTGTAGTCGCGAATCGTCGGGCGTTGTGTTCGCGGCGAGCGAGGACAGCAGCGCCAGGCGCATTCGATTGGTAGGGCTGCGATCGCGGTTGTACGCCGCTTGCGCTGTGGCCAATTCCTTGCGTGCTTCCTCCGTGTTGCCGTTCGAAACGCGCGCGATTTCCAGAAGCAAACTCAGCGCCTGATCTTGATCTTCGGGCAGCTTGATCGGCTCGGGAGGCTTTGCAGGGGCGGCCACCTGTTTTTCGACTTCGACGTAGATCGGCACGTAAACCGTCTCGGTGACCACTTGCGGTTGCGTAAACCGGTTGATTACCGGAATTTCCGGCGCTACCGCGCAGCCACCGACGAGCGCCGCCAGCGAACAGCTCGCAAGCGCTCGCCACAGCAATCCGACTGAATGAACAACGCTACGAAACAAACGTCTCTCCGATTTGTGTTTCTTGCCGTAAATCCGTATTGGTCAAGTTCAGCGGCAAGCGAATTCTAAATTTTCCGCCAGGCTGACCGGGGTTCACAACGTACACGCTGCCTTGGTGGGCAAGCACGTATTCGCGCACAATCGCAAGACCCAGACCCGTGCCTTTGATCTTTCCGTTCGCGCTGGCGTCGCCGCGGAAGAACGATTCGAAAATCCGCTCTTGCTCATCGGCTGCGATCCCCGGTCCGTCGTCCTCGACATCGATCTGCACCATCTGGCCATCGCGCGAGGTTGCAATGCGCACTTTGCCGCCGCGCGGCGTGTACTTAATTGCGTTCGACACCAGATTATCCAACACCACGCGGATTTGTTCTCGATCGGCGTCCAGCGCCTGCGGCTCGCCCAGAATATCCGCCGTGATTGCGCGCGAGAGCATTTCAAGACGATGTTCGCGCACTACGCGATCGATAATCGGTGCGAGTTCGACGCGCTCGATTTTGAGTGGCGCCGCGCTTCGGTGTTGTTGATAAGAAAGCAAGTCTTCGATCAGACGTTGCAGCGAAACGGTGTTGTCGCGAATGATGCGTACCACGTCGGTTTGTTGGCTCGACATCTCTCCGACAATGCGATCGTTTAAAAGTTCAGAGCCCTCGCGCACGGCCGTGAGCGGCGTTTTAAGTTCGTGCGACACGTGGCGCAGAAAACGCGACTGGTGCGTTTCAAGCTCGAGCAGGCGGCGGCGTAACCAATCGAGCCGCTCGCCGAGCGAGCGCAGATCGCGCGGCCCATTAATTGCAATTGCATCGGCAAATTCGCCGCGCCCGAGCTTGCGAATACTGCGATCGATATTGCGCAGCGGTCGCGCAATCAAGATCGAAAAACCAACGGCAAGCAGCAGTGCCGTCACTGCGGCGACACCCAAGAACCACGGCCAGTTCTCTCGTGTTTTCGCGGCCATCGTGCGCAGCGTAATCACTTCGCGCTCGGTAACGCGACCGATCAGGGTCGCCGCCTGCGCGGTGTTGTCGCCGAGATCCGCGACCGCATCGATCAGTTTCGCGCGCTCGCCGGCCTCAGGTAAACCGTTTTTAAGCGCAAAAGCGAGCGCTTCGCGCGGCTTGGCGATTTGCTTGAGCGCATTGCGCTCGTCATCGATGAGCGGCAATGCTTGCGCGCGAATCAAGGTTTGTTCGAGCTGCGCATCGAGCCGCTTGTAGTTATCGACGAGTGCAGCATCTTCGAGCACGATGGATTGCCGCACCGCGCGCTCCATCTTGCCGACGATGTCGCGCAATTCGCGCGAGGCAACGCTTGCAGCTTCTGCCTCGCGCACCGAGAGTTGCGATCGTTTGGCAAGCGCATCGAGTCCGAGCGCGAGTTCCGCCAATGCAACCACCAGCGGCACGGCGGAGAGCACGAAGCACGCGAGGATGACGTTGGTCAATGATCTTGGGTAGTACACAATGCCATTCTAGGCATACAGCCGTTTTTGTGGGAGCGCGCTTGCGCGCGAAAAGCGGTGCCTTGGCGTCGAAGCCCAATTGCTGGTTACTGTTCGGTTGCGTGGTTTTTCGCGCGCGAGCGCGCTCCCACAAGCGGCGCTCGTGCGTGCCAACTCGCATATGCCAATCTTGCTCCTATCGCGAGTTGATGATGTGTCTCGTAGAATTTGCAAATGACTTCTCCTCTCCGACCGCGCTTGGCGTTGATTGCTGCGGTCTCCCGTAACGGCATTATTGGAAAAAACGGCACGCTGCCGTGGCATTTGTCTGCCGATTTGAAGCATTTCAAAGCACTCACCACCGGCAAACGTATCGTGATGGGACGGCGCACCTGGGAATCGTTTCCGAAGCCACTGCCCAATCGCGAACATGTTGTGGTGACTTCGCGTGCGCTCGACGTACCGGAAGGTGCCGTGTGTGTACGCACGCTTTCCCAGGCGCTTGCGCTCGCGAATCCGACCGATCCGGTGTTTGTGATTGGCGGTAACTCGCTCTATGAGGAAGCGATCGCGCTCGTCGATGATTTGTACTTGACGGAGATTGATGCTGACGTTGACGGCGACACGAAATTTCCGCTGTGGGATCGTGCTGCGTTTGTTGAAATGAATCGCGAAACGCATCAAGGTTCGCTCGCGAAAGACGCATCGCCGACGCAGTTCGATTTCGTTCACTACACGCGACGTTTGCCATAGTGAGCGACACAGCTTCCTCAACGCCATCGACAAACGAGACTGCGCGCGCCGCATTTCGCGCGGGCTTTCTCGAATGCATCTTGCTTGTGCCGTCCTACATTCCGTTTGGATTGGTGTGCGGCGTCGCCGCGGTGCAAGCAGGTATGGGGCAGCTCGGTGCAGTCGCGCTTGCTGCGTTCGCCTTTGCTGGATCGTCGCAGGCGGTGCTCACACAATTTGTTGCGAGCGGTGCGCCGCTCGCGATTGCGATTTTGTCGGGGCTGGTCGTGAATTTGCGCATCATGGTTTATAGCGCTGCGATCGCGCCGCGCCTGGCGAATACGACGCGTAAAGAGCGCGTGCTATGGGCTGCGTTCCTGGTTGATCAAACCTTCCTCTCGAACGAGGCGCGCCATCAACGCGGTGCGTTCATGGCGCATCCACTTGCGTTCTTCCTGGGCTGCGCCGTTGCGATCTGGCCGCCGTGGGTCATCACCAACGCCGTGGGCGCATTCGTCGGCGCGCAATTGCCTGCGAGTTGGCAGCTTGACTTCACGATTCCGCTGTCGTTCGTCGCGTTGGTGGTGCCAATTCTGAAATCGCGTTCGCACATTGCGTCCGCGCTCGCGGGCGGGGCTGCGGGTGTGTTGCTCTTTGCGTTGCCGTTGAAACTGGGTTTGATCGCAGCCTGCGTGATCGGAACCTGCGTGGGTCTGCTCGTCGATACGATGCTCTCCATGCGCTCTGCACAAGAGAAAGCGGACAAGTGATGAATACGATTTTTTGGGGAACCACCGAAGGCTGGATCGCAGTTGCAGGACTCTCGATTGGCACCTTTCTGATTCGCTACTCGTTCATCGGCTTGCTTGCGGGAAAAAAATTGCCACCGCGCATCGAGCGTGCGTTGCAATTGGCGGTGCCTGCAATCTTCGCCGCGATTGTGATTCCGCTCGTGATCATGACGAGCGGCCGCATCGATGTTGGATTGCGTTGGCCGCATGCCGTAGCGGCAATCGTCACCGGCGTGATTGCATGGTGGCGAGGTGGCATGATGTTGCCGATCGCGGCCGGAATGGTCACCCTCTACGGATTGCAGTATTTCGCAAAATGGTAGAACCAACTATGCTTCTTATCGCCCCAATTAATCGGGCGATAAATAAATTTAACGATGTTTTCGAAAAATACGATTATTCGAATGATCGCCCAATTAAATTAGGCGATAACAGATATAGCTGTTAACGCATTTTTAGACCTTATTGGAATGCAAGCCTCACATTGAATTCTTCGGCACACAGCGACGATTGCGGTCTTGCGTCACGACTCGCACGCGATGCGGGTGCGCTACTGCTCGCATTACGCGCGCGCGGTGAATATTCGGCGCGCGCACTCGGCGACGAGGGTGATCGTGCTGCCAATGAATTCCTGCTTCGTGAACTTGCTAACGCGCGCCCCAACGACGCCGTGCTCTCCGAGGAATCCGTCGATGACCTCACACGGCTTCACGCTGCGCGTGTTTGGATCATTGATCCACTCGACGGCACCCGCGAATTTCGCGAAGGTCTTGACGATTGGGCGGTGCATGTCGCGCTCGTAGAAGCGGGCGCGGCGCGTGCAGCAGCGGTTTCGATTCCAATGCGTAGCGAAGTGTTTTCGACGAACGACGTGCCTCGCGAAATGAAAGCAATGCAGCGTGTCGTGATCAGCCGGTCACGCCCCCCCGAATTTGCGTCGCGCGTCGCGAACGCGCTCGGCGCTGCGTTGGTTCAAGTGGGCTCGGCAGGCGCCAAGGCAATGATGGTCGTGCGTGGTGAGGCCATCGCTTATGTGCACGACGGCGGTATGAACGAATGGGATGCCGCAGCACCCGTGGGCGTTGCGCTTGCGCATGGGTTACACGTGTCGACGCTCAAAGGCGAAGCGATTTCATTCAATCAACGCGATGTCGTGCTGCGCGATGGTCTGATTATTTGCGCGAAAGATGTCGTGCAGCAGTTGATGAACGCGCTGTAGGAGCAGCTCTGCTGCGGCTCTTATGTGGGAGCGCGCTCGCGCGCGAAACGGCGTGTCCAATCAAAACTGAATAGAGTGGGGCGTATTCGCGCGCGAGCGCTCCCACAAGTTG
>JBOFBL010000003.1:0-1191 GCA_051645545.1 Casimicrobium sp.
CCCGCATCGCGATACATGAAGAAAAGCGCGGATGCCATTGAGGCGACAATCGCGAACAAAACAAGTATGACCAACCACTTCATCATCCCATTCTATGTCGCAAGCGTTGTAGGAGCGGCTTGCCGCGACCGCAGCCATGTCGACGTCCAATGCGAATTTGAAGCGGCGCCGCGGCAATCCCCGCCTTCGCGAGGAGTTCCTACAGTGGGAACCGTTCGTTGCGAGCTTGTCGAACCATGAACGCCACTTCAAACACAGCTCGCCGCTTCCGCCCCCGTTGGTGGGCGGCGGCACTCACGCTCGTGTTCGCAGCGGTCACGATTCACTTGGGCAATTGGCAGGCCACGCGCGCCGAATACAAAATCGAACAACAGCGATTGCTCGACGAAGCGCTCGCCGCGCCGCCAAAAAATTTTGTTGAACTTGCAAACGATAAAAATAATGATCGTGGCATCGCGTTTCGTTATCGCAGCGTGAACCTCTCAGCCGAATTCGATGTCGAAAAACTCTTCTTCGTCGATAACAAAATTCAAGACGGCAAAGCGGGTTATGGCGTGTTGCAGCTCATGCGAGCGAGCGCGGGCGAAGCAAAAAAATATGTGCTCATCGATCGCGGTTGGATCGCAGCGAACAACGATCGCAGCAAACTCCCGCAACTCGAAACGCCGAAAGGTATCGTCGAGATCGTCGGTCGCGTGAACCTCCCCGTCTCGCGCAATCCCGGCACAGCGGACAATAATGCAGACGATGCACGCATCAATTACGTAAACATCGACGAACTCGCAAAACGCCTCGGCATGACGCTCGAACCCTACGTGATCGAACAAACGCAAGGCGCGGGTTTTCTCAATACGCCGCGTGCAGCACCTGCTGCAAACTATCAAAAAAATCGCGCGTATCAAATGCAGTGGTACGCCTTCGCAGCGCTTGCCGTCGTACTCTTCCTCGTGCTTAGTTTCAGAAAAGAACAATCGTGAAATCAACGAACAAAATGATCCTGCTCGTCGCGCTCGTGTGCGCGGCGCCGTTCATCTCCGCATGGATTGCGTATTACTTTTTCAAACCCGAAGGTGGCAGCAGTTACGGTCAATTGCTCAAAACGCAACCGGTGCCAAAGCTCGCATTCTCGGCACAAGATGCGGAGCGCACCAAAGGCAAATGGCTTTTGTTGCAGCAAGACAATGAATGCGA
>JBOFBL010000004.1:0-11304 GCA_051645545.1 Casimicrobium sp.
GCGAAAAAGCAAACATCGAGTCCGCGATCAAAGACGCCGAAGAGTTGCTCAAAAATCAGGAAGCCACGAAAGAAGCGATGGACGCAAAAGCCGAAGCGCTCTCAACGGTTGCACAAAAACTCGGCGAGAAAATGTACGCAGCCGCGCAAGCGGAAGCGCAGAAAGCGCAAGCGGGCGCGGCTGGCGGAGCGGACGATGCAAAGGCCGCTGGCGGTAAGCCGGGTGATGACGCGAAAGTTGTTGATGCAGATTTCACCGAAGTGAAAGACGATAAGAAGAAGTAACTAGAAACGTGAATCGGGCTCCTGCGGGAGCCCGAGTTTTTTCGGGGTAGATTTGAAGACAATTGTTTACGCACTACACGATCGATTGTTCGGGACACTAAGAGAGTTAGCGAAAGATCGCCAGTTACGCAATAGATTTCTCGGTGGCGCGATTATCACTGGTGCAGTGGTCACAATACTCAACTTTTCGTTGCCACTCGCGTTCATGTTTGCGCACGGAATATTCGATTACGAATTTGCCGCAAATCACTATTTTTCGATTGTTGCAACCTTAGTTTTTCTCAGTTCCTTAGCGATTATTGGTCTGCTTTTTCTAGGCGTACCGATGATCTCGCTCGAAACTCGACGCAATCGACAAGAGCAGAGTGGTCGGCGTCCCATTTGGTATTCAGCTACTGAAGCGTTGCGGGGAGGATTTTCGCTTCTGAAGTTAGGTATTCTGATCGGCTTTGTTGGTGCCGTGATATGGGCGATATGGAAGGAGAATATCGCAATCGCGACAGTCGCGATTGCTTCAAGTCTTGTCGCTCTTTTGCTTGGTCTTCGATGGATTATTCGGGACGCTTTGGTGTCAAACTACTTGACGTCATGTGTTGGTATCGTCGGCTTGCTCTTGATTGCCACCTATCAATCTTACGTAGCTGGCCTGTACCAAGACTTAGTCTTGCGGCCACGGGGATTGTCTGGAGTCCGTGTCGAAATCATTGACGAGCGGGGAACCAAAACATCCGCCTGTTTGCTTTTGCTCGCACCGCAATCGCTCTGGGTGATCGATGGGCAATCGCTGTCAGCGTACTCTCGTGACAAGGTCGCGATCGTCATTCCTACGCCGCCGCATCGAAAAAAGGAGCGGTGCGAGACCCTCAACTTTGGTCCACGTTCGTAAGGTATGTTTCGACGCACCTTACGTCTCATCACAAACCACTTCGCGGGATCGATCGCGCACACGCGCTCTCGATTTGATTTGTTCGCGCTCCGCTCACAAACTTCACGTTGCAATCGGCATCGCTATCACGCATCGCTATTGCGTCCTGAACCCGCATGAGCTTGTATCCTTTGGTTCGATTTGAATTTGACCAAATCGCTCCGATGGTCGCGATTTGCACCCTACTTGGTGAGGCGATAGCGTCCAGTGACGGTTCCGATTGAAGACGCCGATTCTTCTCGGGTTCCCCATCCAATATTGTGAATGATGAGGTAATCGCTGGAGAGCGATTCTTTGCGATCAGATACGACGCCGATGTGTGGCGCACCTTGCGGTAATCGCCAGGTAATCACGTCGCCGGGACGTAGCGCGTCGTTTTCTCTCAACTCAAACCCTTTGCGCGCGAAGAAGCGTTGCAGGTTTGGCACGCGTCGATGATCGATGTTGGTGTCGGGTGCGTTGAGTCCCCAGTTCCTCGGGTACTTTGCGAAATTCGCACGCATGTCTTCATGCACGAGTTTTTGCAAATCGATGCCTTGCGCACGCAGCGCGCGGATGAGCACATCCGTACATACGCCCGTGGACTGCGGTACATCACCGCTTGGGTAACTGATTCGGCGATACGCGGGATCGTAGCTCGTGGTAACGCCCACTTGCGCGCGCGAGGCTTGTACGAATTTCTTTGCGTCGAATGCAAGCGCGGTCGCGCTCAGTATCGATAGCAAAGCGAATGCAAATACAAAACGAAGCGCGGTCATTGTGAAGCGCGTACTTGCAACGCTTCGCCTACGCGCGCGAAGACTGTCTCCCATCGACGCGATTCATCTTGCCGGAACAAGCGCATCGTTGGTGACCACGGACAGTGATCGCCGTTTTTCGCTTCGGTGCCATAGCGCCAGTCGCCCGCGTGACGCAGCATCACCCAGGTGTCTGCACCAAGTGCTGCGGCGAGATGCGCAGCACCCGTGTCGATCGTGATTACGAGATCGAGGGCGTCGATGAGCGCGGCCATTTGCGTGAATTCGACGGTTTCGTTCGTCCAATCAATCACGTTCGTCGCGCCGAGCGGCGGTGCGCCGTGCTGCAGAGAAACCCACGCGTATTGCGGATGCGCTTCGACGAAACGCTTTACCAGATGCGGCGCAATCGAGCGCTCGGCCATTTGATCGTCTTTGCCTGCGAATTGACCTTGCCAGACGAGGCCAATTTTCAGCGTTCCCCTCCCCCCTGGTGGGGGAGGGGCTAGGGGAGAGGGGGGCGATTGCGTTATCGCAGACGCTTGCGTTACGTCGCCCACCCCCTCACCCGCCCTTCGGGCCCCCTCCCCCACGAGGGGGGAGGGGGCTGGATCGACGTCAGCCAATCTAACTTGCCACTTCGCTACATCTTCTGTTCGCGTTTGCAAGAAACGCTTCGGCGTTGGCAAATTTTCTAACGTGATGCCTAGCGCCGAAGTAACCGACCAAAGCGGTGACCAGTAATCGAAGCTCATCGCTTCATGTTCGCCAATCGCGATTACGTTTACATCAGGAAACGATTGCCGCATGAGAGTGACTTGCGACGGCAGCACGGCGAACGTCACGCGCAGCCCGCGCTCAATGAGCATCGGCACGAAGCGCGCGAACATGAAGGTGTCGCCCAAACCTTGTTCGCACATGAGCAAGAGCGATTTGCCCCCGGCGGCTTCACCTTTCCACAGCGGCGTATTCGGTGGAATCTTTCCGCTCGGTTGTGTTTGTGGAAATTGCAAACGCAATTCGTTATCTGCGAAACCGCGCGCGTAGTCGCCGCTCGCTAGCAACGAGAACATACGATTCCAGCGCGCGTAGGCGAAGTCGGGCGCGAGTTCGAGCGCTTTGTCGAACGCAATGATTGACGCGTCGATGTCATTGAGTGAGCGCAGATTGAAGCCCAAATTGTTGTATCCACCCACATGCTGTGGATTGATTTCAATGGCGCGCTGCGCAGCCCATCGACCCTCATCGTAGCGACCCGCCATCCATGCTGCCGCACTGTAGTTACTGAAAAATTCCGGCTCTTGCGGCGCGAACACGAGCGAGCGCCACATCGCTTCAAGCGCCGCGCTCGGTTGCGCAGATTGATACTGTGCGAGGCCGATGAAATGCAATGCAGTGGGGTTTTCCGGTGCTTGCATGAGTACGCGCTGATAGCGCTCGACCGCCGCTTGTATGTTGCCGCGCTCGTGCAATTGAAGCGCTTCGCCGATTGTCGCGTCGATATCGAGCACTGCACTCGCAGGTGCCGCACCGATTTTGCCGTGACATTCTTTGTATCGCTTGCCACTGCCGCACGGGCAAGGATCGTTACGCGATGCGGGCGCCTTGATTTCGGCGACAGGCGCTGCGGTCGGCGCGACCGCCTTATTTGCAAGCTCATTGAGTCGCGCGCGAAGATCGAGCGCTGCGACATCACCAGGCAGTGATGCCAGGCGACGCGTAACAAACTCGCGCGCGACTTCGGCGCGCTTCAGATCGACGAGATTTTTCGCGAGCGCACCGAAACCCAAACCTTCGGCAATTGCTTCGGGCGCCATGCGTGCGAAGCCGACGAGTTCGTCGTCGCTCATCGTTTGCCAGAAATTGAACACGCCGTGAAAGCCGAGTGTGCGACCGACGGGGCGACCGACGTCGAATGCGAATCGATCGGCAACGCGTTCATTGGCAAACACGATGCCGTATTTCGTTTCGAGCAATTCGCGATAACGAATGCAGATCGCTTCGTCTTCGTTTTCTTCGTCGCGAAACTCGATCGCGTCATCGAGCAAGGCATTGAGAAGTTTCTTCGAGCGCAGCGAAAAACCACCATTGCCGACGCGAAACTCGCCTTGCTTATGCGGCCACTTCGCACCGATGTAATCGTAATTCCAGAATTCATCGGCGAACGCATTGTCGTGAATCACGAAACCGTCCCATTGCACGACGAGCGCGTAATCGGTCGTAATATGTTGCGCGAGCGCTTTCATCATGAAGCGCGAATAGGCGTTGCGCGATTTGATTGGAGCGATGTTCGCAACTTCGATACCTTCGAAGCGCTCTTTCGAATCGGTAAGCAACAGCGTGCGAGCCACCGGCAACAACGCGGCTGATTTGCGAAGCGCTTTGGCGGCGAGCGCGGGATATGCGCAGTCAACGGCCACTAAGGTTAAATGTGTGTTTGTTGCATTCATCGCAAGCCTTCGTAGAGCAATCGGCATCCGAGCGCGAAAGTAAGCGCGAGCATGGTGTTGCGAAATGCCGTTTCGCTAATCCAGCGATTCAAACGAACGCCGAGCCACACACCGAGTGGCGCAAGCGGTATGAGCACAAGCGAGGTGGCGAGGTTGTTCAAGGTAAGCTGCCCCAACAAAGCGTAGGGAATGATTTTTAACGCATTGACGATCGCAAAAAACACCACGGTGAGTGCGACGAATTGCACACGATCGAGTTGCTTGGGCCAGAGATAGATCGTAGTCGGCGGTCCGCCCGCATGGGCAAGCGTCGAAGTGAATCCCGACAGTCCGCACCAGAGCCAGCGGCGTGTGCCATCTGGCAAAAACGGCGGCGCGATCTGTTTTCGTGGCGCAAACTGATAAAGCGCAAATGCAACGGCGATTGTGCCTAACAACACCTTCGTCGCCGCGACCGATAATGTGCCGAAGCCGATGGCGCCGATGACAATACCGAGCGTCGCAGGTGCGAGCATCGGCATCAGCAATTGTTTCGACCAGCGACCGCGGTACGCGCGCAAGCTCAGCACATCCATCACGCAAAGAATCGGCAACACGATCCCGGCTGCAGCAGCCGGCGCAATGACTTGACTCATCATCGGCACGGCAACGCCGCCAGCACCCGCACCGAAGCCCGCTTTCGAGATACCCGTGATGAGTACAGCGGGAACCGCGAACGCGTAGAACCACGGATCGGTGATGATGGCGAACGACACGTACTACTGCGGATTGCGCGAATTTAGGTGCGCGAGGCTCGCACGAGCTCACCAATGCGACGATTGATGCGCGAAATCGCGGCATGCGTCGCGTCGCTGTATTTACCAAGGCGCATGAAACCGTGCGGCAAACTTTCGAATTCGTCGTGCGCAACTTCTACGTCGTGCGCGCGTAGCGCGTTTGCGTATGCCCGACCGTCGTCGCGCAGCGGATCGCAACCCGCAGTAATGAGATACGCAGGTGGCAATCCCGCGAGTGACGCCGCGCGCGTGGGTACGAGACGATAGTCGCTCGCGTTGATATCGCTGCCAGCAAAGTGTCGCCAATACCATTGCATATCGGCCTTGGTAAGCCCCGGCCCCATCGCGAATTCGTTGTAGCTGTCCGTATTGAATTGCGGCTCGATACAGGGATAAATCAAGGCTTGCAGCGCGATGTGAAACGCGTTTTCGTCGCGCACGCGAAGCGAGGTCACCGCGGACAAGTGCGCGCCTGCACTGTCGCCGACGATTGCAATGGGCGGCAGGCCCAAGTTTGAGCCGGGCGTGCCGTTCGCTTGAGCGTTGCGATCATTGGCAATCGCGACTGCCGCCTGAAAACAAGTTTCAGTGATCGTTTGCCAATGGCTTTCCGGTGCGAGCGGATAGTCGATCGACACCACGAGTGCATTGGCCTCATGCGCCATGCGCGCGCAGGTGACGGTGTGTGTTTCGATGTCGCCGACGACCCAACCGCCGCCGTGAAAAAAAATCAGCGTCGGTACGGGCTCGTCACTGCCATCGTGACCATAGAACAAACGAACGCGCGTCTTCCCGATCGCTAAATCCAGATCCACGTCGTTCATCGTCACGCTCGATGAAATCGACGTGCGGCCCAGCGCGCATACCGTCCAATAGCGCGAACGGCGTTGCAGTGGCGTCGGATCCGGCGGCAGCGGTGGAAACCACGCTGCGGACTCGCTGTAGAACTGCTGCAATTGAGGATCGAGTTTTGAAATCACGGCGTCCAGCTCTAATGATGATTGCCCAATTAATATGGGTCATACGATAAATTTTGTTATTTATCGAAAATAACAATTATTTCGATAACCGCCCAATTAAATCGGGCGATTATCGACAAAGATCACATACGATCGCCAGCGCGTTTACGTGCCTCTGCGAACTCATCGGTGACCGCTTGATGACCGATGTAGGTAGGTGCAATTTGTTCGAGCGGCGTAGCGCGTAGGCCCGCAAACGAAGGGAACGCTGCATCGCTCACGTTGTCAACGCTCATCGATTTCACATTGTCCGGCGTGAGCGGTTGCGTTGGCACGAATTGCATGACGCCTGCCAAGAGGCTCGTGACGAAACCCGGCAAACCGATGATTACATGGCGATCGTTTTGCAACACCATCGTGTAGCGAACCAATTCGCTGAGTGTGTAGACCTTCGGGCCCGCAAGTTCGTAGCGTTGTCCGTAAGTCGATTTATTCGTGATCGAATTGACGAACGCCGAGGCCACATCTTCGACATAAATCGGTTGAAACTTAGCGCCCGATCCCGGCAAGACGAAGGGCATCAAGGGCGGCGTTAAACGCACGAGTTTTGCAAAGCGATTTAAGAACGAGTCGCCGCGACCGAACACAATGCTCGGCGCGAAGATTGTCGCATCGAGCCTGCTTTGGCGCACCAGCGCCTCGGCCTTTGCTTTCGATTGCAAGTATTGACTGGGTGCATCGATCGCCGCACCCAGGGCACTCACGTGTAAGTAGCGCGGCACGTTCGCAACTTTGCATGCAGCCAGCGCATTCGCGGTGAGCGTGACATGCGAGCGTTCGAAATCGCCGCGCTTCTTCTCATTCAGAATGCCGACCAAATTGATCACCACATCGTGGCCGTGTGCAAGCGACGCAAGCGCATCGACATCGTGTACATCGGCCTCGATCACGGTCACCGTTGGCAACATAAAGATCTCACGTGCGTTGTCGCGCTTGCGCGTCGGCACCGTCACCAAATGCCCCGCGGCCACCAACTTATTGCAAATGGCACGACCGATAAAACCGGAGCCACCAAGAATCAATACATTCATAGATTTAAAGCAGGACGACGCGCTTACGCGCTAAGACGACACTCGCTTCGCGAGCTAGGACGACGCTCCCGTTGGTCGCTAGGACGCAAAGCTTCGCTAACTACGGCGCGCTTTGCAAAAAAGATTCGCAGCGTAAACGACGGAACACGTAAACATTACGATTGTAGAGCGCCGTCGGCGGAGCTTTGCGTCATAGCGCGAAGCGCGTCGTCTTAGGCCGTAGGCCGACGTCCTGGCGAAGCGACGTCCTGGGTGTTATTCAACCTTTAGATTGGATAACGCCCAATCGCTTTTTCAAACTTGTCTCGCCCCCCATGCCCAAATGCGCGTACCACACCGCATTCGAAAGCACTTTTTTCACGTAATCGCGGGTTTCGTTGAACGGGATCGATTCGGTGTAAATCGCGCCTTCGAGCGCGCGCCGATCTTCGCGCCATGCGCGCGCACGGCCAGCACCTGCGTTGTACGCCGCGGCGGCGAGCACTTCGCTGCCGCCTTGATTGTTGAGCGCGTTCTTCAAATAAAACGCGCCGAAGCCGGTGCTCACATTGATGTCGGTGAGCTGACTCGGTCGATAGTTGCCGATGCCGAGCTGCTGTGCGATCCATTTGCCGGTCGCGGGCATCACCTGCATAAGCCCGAGCGCACCCGCAGACGACACCGCCTCTGCCCAGAATCGCGATTCCTGGCGAATCAATCCGAACGTGAGCGATAAATCGACGCTCACTGCTTCCGCCGCTTTGCGAATTTCGTTCGCGTACGGCGTTTGAAAGCGCAGCGAAAAATCGTGCGCAGTTTTTGTGCGTTCGGCAGTGTTGATCGATCGATCCCACACCCCTTTGCGACGCATCCATTCCGAGGCGATCAACGAATCAGCGTCGCCGAAATCTTTAACTACGCTGTACCATTCGCGCGCTGCCTCCGCGCGCAACCCTAGCTCGGAGAGTTTCAGTACGCGCTTCGCCGCAGGCAATTGATCGAAACGCGCGAATTGTTCCGGCGTCGGATTCACGGCGCCACTTTTAAGCGAAACCAGCGCTGGCAACGGCGCTTTGATTTCTTCTGCGGCGAGCAAGCCGTGGTAGTGAAATTCTTTGGCGAGTTCTGCGTAGAGCGCATTCGCGCCCGGACGGTCGCCGAGTTCGGCGAGTGCACGCGCTTTCCAATAGCGCCATGTCGGATCCATCTGCCCACCGTTCGCCGACACCCCCATCGCATTAATCGCGCGCAGCACCTCGGCCCACGAACCCTCGCGCATCGCCGCACGCGCGATCCACGCGGCTTGCCAGTCGGCGAGGCGCGGCAGATTTTGCTCGCCGCCAGCCCGCTTAAACCACACCATCGCCTCATCGCTTTCCAACCGGCGTGCGCTGAAATAAGCGAGCATGGCGGCGGCGTAGCGCTGCTCGTCATCGCCGACTTTTTGTCGTGCGGTTTGCCAGAGCGTTCGTGCTTTCGCGGCATCGGTTCGCGCGAGCCTGACAAGCGCGAAGAGCATCGCTTCGCGTTGCGCACGCGAGAGCGTCGCGCCATTTTGTTTAAGCACGATGTCGGGATTGCTAAACGCGCGGCGAAGCAAATCATCGTTAGGCTGCGCGCTGATTGGCAACGATGAGGCGATGCGAGATGCGGCAAGAAAACTGGCGCCGTCGGCTGCCGTTCGCAATCGCCAGATCGATTCTTCCGCCGAAAGACGGCCTTTCTCCGCGAGCGCCGCGAATGCTTGCGCACAGGCTTCTGTAAGTTTCTCCGCCCAGACGCCGGGCGGCACGGATAGATCGCCACCCTCGGTGCGCGCGTTGAGCGTGGCGCGATGACACATCACTTCCGAATCGTCGGTCTCAAAATTCACACCAAGGCGCGCGAAATCCTCCCAACGATCGGTTTTGCCAAGCTGTTTCAACCAATCGACGCGCATGCGATCGGCAATGGCACTGCCTTTGTGCTTTTCGAGAAAACGCTCAACGTCTTCGCCGCGCGTGGCGTCGATGGCCAGGCGCAGCGACCAATACTCGACATAGCTTTCGAGCACGTGCCCACGCACTTGCGGCAGCGCGGCGGTAATGCGGCTCATTTCGCCGAGACGGAAACCTTCCGCGGCATCTCTCACCGCTGCATCGTTGGCAAACGCAAAGGTAGCAAGCGCGCTCGTAACAGCGGCGACAAAAACACTCTGAATAGCTCTCATGACTCAATTTTCCGGGAAGCAGGTGACAGCACGCAGTGGGTTAACGAATCCAATCGCAGCCAGAGGACCGCCTGACACATTTTCGCAACGAAATCCCGTGTCAAGCATCGACGTCAAACGGTAACCCAGTCAAAAGCGCTAGCGGGCTAAAATCGGCTCATGCAAAACGGGGATCACGCAATCGTAGGCGTTGTGATGGGTTCGTCTTCCGACTGGGAAGTCATGAAACACGCAACGGATGTTCTTGAACGTTTCGGCGTGAGCTTCGAAGCGAAGGTCGTCTCGGCGCATCGGACGCCCGACGATATGTTCGCCTACGCCGATAGCGCGGCCGATCGCGGGATCAAAGTAATCATCGCAGGTGCCGGTGGTGCGGCGCATCTGCCGGGCATGATCGCTGCCAAAACGATTGTGCCGGTGCTCGGGGTGCCGGTGCCCTCGAAGTATTTGCGTGGCGAAGATTCCTTGCTCTCGATTGTGCAAATGCCCAAAGGCGTTCCGGTGGCAACCTTTGCCATCGGCGAAGCGGGCGCTGCGAACGCAGGCTTGTTTGCGATCGCCATGCTCGGTATTTCGAGCAAATCGCTCGCGCAGCAGCTTGCATCGTTTCGCGATGAGCAAACCGCGGCCGCTCGCTCGATGATTGTGCCGCCGTTGATGACCGAGAAAGCCTAAGTCCGTTGGCGACGATGCTTCCGCCGGGCGAGTGGCTCGGCTGTTTGGGTGGCGGACAGCTGGGTCGCATGTTCGTACATGCGGCACAAGCGATGGGCTATCACGTCTTGGTGCTCGACCCCGATGCCAATGGGCCTGCGGCGCAAGCTGCGAACGACATCATCGTTGCGCAGTACGATGACATGAATGCGATCAATGAACTGGCATCGCGCGTTGCCGCAGTCACCACTGAATTCGAAAACGTTCCCGCCGCATCGCTTGAGTGGCTCGCGAAAAAAATTCCGACGCGACCGAACGCATCGACGGTTCGAGTCGCGCAAGATCGTCGCAAAGAAAAACGATTCTTTAAAGACAACGGTTTGCCGGTGGGCGAATTCGCGGTCATTGAATCAGCGACCGACATCGATAACGCGGCTGCGTCGCTGTTTCCCGGAATACTCAAGACCGCAACGCTCGGCTACGACGGCAAAGGGCAAAGGCGCGTCACCAATCGCGACGAAGCCATCGCCGCATTCAGCGAACTCAAAGAAACGCCTTGCGTGCTCGAAGCGCTGATTCCGTTTCAAATAGAAATCTCGGTGCTCGTCGCGCGTGGTGCCAATAGTGATGTGCGTGTTTGGCCAGTGCAAGAAAACGAACATCGCAACGGTATCCTTGATCTCACGATCGTGCCTGCGCGTATCGCGCCAGAGGTGTCCGCGCACGCGCAGGCGCTCGCGAAGCAACTCGTCACCGCGCTCGATTACGTTGGTGTGCTCTGCGTCGAGATGTTCGTGAAAGCGAATGGCGAACTACTGCTTAACGAAATCGCACCGCGTCCGCACAACAGTGGTCACTACACGATCGAAGCCTGTACCACCTCGCAATTCGAGCAGCAAGCGCGTATCCTCGCAGGCGCGCCGCTTGGCGATACCGCTTTGGTTCAACCGGCGGTGATGGTGAATTTGCTAGGCGATGTGTGGTTTGATGCTGCCGTGTCGATGCAACCCGCGTGGAACGATGTGCTAGCGATTGATGGCGCGCATCTGCATCTGTATGGCAAAGCCGAACCGCGCCGCGCGCGCAAGATGGGCCATGTGACCTGTGTTGCGAAGACGCTAGATGAGGCGTTGGTGAAGGCTGTGCGCGTCAAGCAGGTTTTACATGTAGCGTAGGATGGGTGGAGCTAAGCGATACCCATCGACCACCTTCACGAAGGATCAATGCTAATTCGGTCGCT
>JBOFBL010000005.1:0-9066 GCA_051645545.1 Casimicrobium sp.
AATTCACTGTCACCGCATCCGTACCATTGAACGCCTGTCCGTTCACAATCCGCTCAACATACACAGCGCCAGGCCCGTTCAACAAGCCCTTCCCCAACGGCAGCTCCGTCGTACTCCATATAAACCTCACCCGCAACGAAGCGGGTTGCAGCACCGTTACCGGCAACGCCAATGTCATCAAGCCTGGCGACGTCAGGTTAATCGTCGCATTACCAGGAGCTACAGCGGCAATAGCCGCGATGGTCGTCGATGAGGTTTGCCCGGCAGCGATGGTCACGGTCGAGGGCGACACAGTCGCCTTGCTCGGGTCGCTTGAAGAGAGGCTGATCTCCACGCCACCCGCTGGCGCAGGCTTTGAGAGACGAACCGTCAAGGACTGCGTTAGCCCCGCTGGAATGTTTTGCGTACCGCTCGGGGTGCTCTGCACAGCAATCGTATCTACGGTGATGACACCGCTACCACTTTCGTAGCCCGTAGCAGACGCGGTAAGGGTCGCTTGTCCAGCTGATACGCCCGATACGGTGACGTTGGCCGCCGTTCCGCCTGACGGTACGTTAATCGGCGAAGCCACCGTCGCTTTGGACGGATCGCTCGACGTAAGACTGATCGTGAGCCCCCCTGCAGGCGCCGGTTCGGTAAGCAAAATAGGTACGCCAACAGTCGCACCCGGCGCAACGATCGAGTTGGCAGATACGCTCAACGCAATAGGGCGCACCGTGATTTGAATGTTTGTACTGGAATAACCCTGCGCTTGAATACCTAGCGAAGCGTTTCCCGCAGCCGCCGTGGTAACCGAAAAACTAGCCGAACTCGCGCCAGCCGGTACATTAACAGTGGCAGGTACCATGACTGCAGCAGTATTGCTATTCGAAAGGTTCAGCGTCAAACCGCCTGTGGGCGCAGGCGAGCTGAGCTGTACGGTAAATGTTTGAGTTTTATTCAACCCCAAGACGACACTCGCAGGCGTCGCTTGCAGTGTTGGAAGCGCAACCACTCTCACGCTCGACGTTGCGTCACCCAACCCCGGCCGACTCGCAGTTAATGTTGTATTTCCGATTGCCACTGCGTTTAGCGTGAATGTTGCGCTTGAGGCTCCGGCCGCGATCGTTGCCGTCGCAGGTACTGTCGCCACACTTGGCACGCTGGACGCTAAATCGACTACCAATCCACCTGAAGGCGCTGGGGACGCCACGGAAACGGTGTATGTGACTTGCACGCCGGGCGTTACCGTTACGGATTTAGGATCGAGCGAAATTGGCGCGCGACCAATGCTAACGATGCCCTCTTCAATCACGTAAGGAATGCCGACCAGTCCCCAAGTCACGGAACCTAAGATGTCGCCCGCAGGCACTCTTATTCCGTTGAGCTGATTACCGGAAGCGCTTAGACCGCGTCCTATCGGCGACGACGTTAGGTCAATTTCAATCGCTGCGCCGATATGATTCGCGAGATTCGTATTTGAAATCGTAGGCGAGGCGCTAACAAGCTTGATGCCATTGCCGAATCTGACATCTGCGTAGTCAATCCGCGACACCGCTGAGATCGTGCCCGACTCGAAAGCGATGCCATTCCAATCCCCAGGCGCAGCAGGCGTCGTCGCGCCAGCCGCGTCTTTAGCAGACGTAAAAACGATTCGTTCGGATGATGTACCTATGGCGCGAAGCGCACCGGACAAGATCCGAAGCCGTGTTGATGATTGAAACCTAACGGTGGTTCCCGCCTCAATCGTCAGTGTTGCGCTGTTATTAACGGTGACATCCGCTGTCACAAGATAAGGACTATTTGCCTTTGTCCACGTGGTGCTGCTCGAAATGTCGCCAGAAACAGCAGTTTGCCCGAGCGCCAGCGGCGAAGCGAGCGAAGCAATCACAAAACAGATAGCCGCGGCAAACTGGCAACAGGTTCTAACTCTATAGTTCACTTTCAACATCCCCGTTTAGTTGACGCCACACGGCTTATTGAGTGACATTCCTTTTTGCAGCGCGACGACTCTCGTTTCATTGGCCTGCGACTCAAGCATCGAACGCGTTGCGCGAACCCACCACGTGCGATCGTCGACCAGCGAAGCAAGTATTGACTGTGCTGACGCGTATTGCTCAGGCGCAACCAACACAATTCGTCGCACTTGTTTGCTTTCACGAATCGAAGATTGCTGCGCAATTGCGTTCGCTCTTGTACGAGTCGAGTTCACGGTGGTGTTGTCGACGGTGACCATTTCTGTGTTGGTATCGTCGAACCATCGCGCCGCATCGATGAGCGAAAGTTCGGCTCCCTGAATACGTTGCGCTTCACTAAGCTTTTGTGTGTGCGCTTGCCAAGCGCGCGCGCCGCCTTTGAGTACGAAGACTTGCGCGTTGTCCTGCCGTAATGTCTTACAAAGTGCATCTGTCGCAGCCGTATCTAAGCCATCATCTACAAAAAGAATCGCTTGATTTAATTGGGTCGGCAAAGCTTTTGCAGCGTTGATCGATATAGGCAGAGATCCTATTAACGCCCCACTAAAATTTCGGCTTCCACGAATATCCCAAACAACCTTTGCGCGACTGCTGAGCGCATCCCATTGCTGAGCACTGATATCGCAACTATGTGCTGTCTGTGCCGGATACGCAGTTGTCGTGTTTGTGTCAATCGAATGTTTTGTACTCAGTGCGTCGACTTGCGATAAATGTGCTGTGTTCGATGTCAGTGACGCCGATTGCGTACATTCTTGCGCGTGAACACTGGTGACATGCAGCACGGCAATCAGCAACGCTGCGCCAAAGCGAGAAGAGATTAGCGCACTCATTGGCAAGCCTCTAACCGGTTCGTTACAGCATTCAAATTGGTGTTTGCTGGAATCGTGATCCCTTCGATCAAAGTTTGCCCGCGCAATCCGAGCGCGTAGCGCGCATAGATCACACCATCGACCTCAGCGGTTACAGTGCCGTCACCGTCGAAGTCATAAGCATCGAGGTTTGCAGACAGATTTTGCGCTAGCACTTCGGCAAGCGCTTGCGTCGCTTGCGCGACACTGTACACACCGGTCACAAGATCCAGACCGCGCAATCCTTGCAAATAACGAATCAACACGAGCGGTTCGATCGTAAGCGTTGTGCTCAACGCGCAAGCGGGTGCGGTCAACAAACGTATCTCAGCGCTTGCTGTGTTGTTCGATAAATTAGTGTCGTTCGATGCGCTCTGTGCAGTGGCCTCGAAATTAGCTGTCGCGGGCGCAACTACGCTTGACAGCGCCGACAGCGTCACGCGCAACTGACGCCGCTGTCCTGCAGCAAGATCGCTGAGATACCACGTCGAAGCAATCACATCAAACGTTGTCCCCGAGGGCGCCCCAACATTCATTGCAGCGAACGACGGTAGCGTGAAACGCACAGACGCCGTTTGCGCGGTTGCGGTGCCCAGGTTTTCTACATTCACCAGTAAGGATGCATCCGTATTTGCGCGCAAGACCGCGCTGGTTGGCGTAACCGTGACACGCAAATCAACCGTGTTCGTATTCATCGGACGACGTTTCGAGAACAAATACCCGCCCGCAATTTGACCGTCGGCAACCAAGATATTCGTGATCGTCGGAACGCCATCCTGATTGGTAGCTGCAACACCTCCCGCACTACCAAGCGTGGGCGCACCATCAACTCGCGCTGGGGTTGGACCGACCGTTAAGCTATAGCTACCCGGCTGCAAACCTATGAATTCGAATCGCCCATCCTGTTCGGTATAGGCCACGGCCGAAGTAGCAATACCGCCAATCGCAAGCGTCCCCGTTAAATCGATTTTGACGACACCGATACCTGCTTCACCGGATTGGGCAATGCCGTCGGCGTTGGTGTCGTCAAACACACGGCCTGCAATCGACGTGGCGCCACCGCCGGTTGTATTGACGGTGTAATCGCCCGTGCTTTGCGAATCAAACACATTGACAAAGTGGCTCCAGCTCAAATCGGCATTGCGTCGTTTCGAGATCCAATAGTTTTGTGGATTCAAGGCTTTGCCATCGGAGCGAAGCACGCCGGTAATGCGCAGGTTGCCATTGCCAGGCGCGCTGACTTTCGCATAGCTGAGCTGTGATGCACTGGGATGACGCAGGCGATAGCCGCCCGACTCTGGCGACAGTGTGGCGCCGGCGGATAGGTCGACGACCGGGGTATCGACGCCTTCGGATTCATAGACGAACCAGCCGCCATCGCTCGAAAGAAAATCGCGAATGCCATCTCTACCCGGCAAATCCACAATGACGTCACGCACCAAAAAGCGGGACGTGACCGACTCAAGCAACGAGGTCAGCGCGCCGCCCAGCGCATCGGCGTGCGTGAACGATGCGCCGAATTCTATGAAGCGCCCTGCAAGCGTCGTCGTTAAATCCCATCGACCCATCGAAGTTGCGCCAGGCGCAATCGTGCCAAAGTCAAGCAATAAGGAATTGCCGCGCGATTGATCGTTGACATAACCGCCTTCGAGCTTGAATCCAATAGCAAGCCCCTGACGGTTTTCAACGATTTTCGGTTGCGCCGAATCAATTTTCATGTTCGACGCAACGCCGAGTCCGGTGTTGCGTACGCGCACGCCGAGCGTTGCGGGCTCTGAAGGCTCTACGGGTGTTGTAAACGGATCGTCTGCATAAATATCTGGCTGCAGGAAGTAATCGAGTGTTAACTTTGGCTGCGCGCGAACGGTGATGATTTCCGGCTCGACTTCAACCGTTTGCGCTTGACCCGCGAGTACATACTCAATGGAAGCGCCAATACGATATTGCTTGCCGCTAGGTAATGCACCGGCTGCGCCAGCCGACGGAATAAACAACCAACGCGCTTCAGCTTGTGTGCTCTGCGCAACGCTGCTCGTACCATCAAGCGCCGAGGTGCCAGTCAGTGTGTCGATTCGGTAGAAGAATGCTGCTGTTGTGTTGTTCGGGTCAGTCGTAAACGCAACCGGGCTCCCGGTAAGGTCGCTTACTAGCAACGTCACACGCAACGATTCGATTGCTCGATCGGTAAGGCCGTTGTTGATTTTCAATGCGACGTCAAATGCTTGACGTTCGAGTGAGACTTTCTGACGGATCTCGATTTTGACTTCCGCACAAATGGCAGCTTGCGCAATTGCGTGCGGCGCAAACAACAGAATAGAAAGCAGGCACCAAAGTTGGACTACAGCACAGAGAATTCCGTATCTATTGTTTTGACTAGGTGCATCTTTAGAGGTTTTTTCGCTACTACTCACTTGATCCCCGAATCGGTTCGCGCGATTGCATTCGCATTTCGCACAATGTTAACTCTCGGACACTCAGTAATCTAGCGTAGATCGCGACCGACTTTCGCAAGATCAGGCCGGATATAACCATCAATTTCGTTGGTAGCAGGATGCTCCGTAAGCTACGTTTTTCCTGCTTTTTGATAGGTTCCTGCTTTCGAACCTAGTCGCTTTGCGTAGCAAACTCAAATCAAGTTGCGAGCACGGAGGCGCGAGCGATCAAACAGCATCATCAGAGCGCTCCCGTCGCCCTCACCGCTTCCAGTCGCAACGAAATCCGCTGATCAAGCGAAGCAAGCTCCAGCGCGAGTTGATCGCGCTCTGAACGATCAGTCATCGACGCTAACGTAGCGCGCAACTCACTCCGCCGCCGCATAAGTTCAACCTCTGGCGGATAAAACCCGGCATCCTTGAGAACCTTAAACCCCATACGGAATTCTTCAGGCGTGTCATCCCAACCTTCGGGATTGGCGAGTGGTTGTCCGTAGCCTTTCGCGGATTTGAGCTCACCGTTGGCATGCGCCTCGGCAAGCTTGCGCGAAATTTCGTCTTCAACCAATTCGAGTCGGCTTGGCATCGGGCGCTCCGTGTTGGATCACGAAGCGAAAGGGTAGCACTACTCGTCGGAGTTCACCACCACTGGCGGCGGTGCATCGCCCGCGACGGCTGCGTCGCTACGTGGGCGACGTCCGCGATTGCCAAAGCGCCTTCCGCGCGGGCCACGACGCTGCTCGCCGCCTTCTCCGGGCGCACGTGCTGCATTGATGGGTGGCGCACCCTCGTTACCAAAATTTTGAGTCGGCGCAACGAAACCTTCAGCATTTGGCGGTGAACCTTCGCCCGGTGCTGCATTGTTCCAACGGCCGCCACCGTTATTGCCGCGGCGATTGTTACGACCGCGACCATTGTTGTTGCGCCCGTTGTCATTGCGACCACGACGTTGATTACCGTTTGGATTGCGGTTCGGTGCGCCTTCAATCGTGTTGCCGGGTTCGAATCCGACCGCATCATTCGCCGCAGTGCCTACGACGTTCGGATCGAACGGTGCGGCGTTGCCAACATTGCCGACGTTGCCATCGCGTCCACGTCCGCGACGATTATTGCGCCCACGGCCTTGATTGTTGCCATTGGCTTGACCATTCGCGCGGTAACCGGGTGCCACATTGCCGTTGACGTCACCACCACCGCGTCGTTGTCCGCCTTCGCCGCCACGTCCGAAGCGCTGATTGCGCCCGCGTCGCTCTTGTCCGGGTTGCGCCGCCGATGCACCGCCAAAGCCTGGGAATTGTTGCTGTTGTAACGAAAGCGATGCGCCGAATTGATCGCCACCGCGCGCTTCGCGACCACGTGGATTGCCGCGACCATTGCGACCACCGTTGCGACGATCGCCACGCGCGCCGGGCATGCCCGCACCTGGCGCAGGCGCGCCAGTCCAGATCGCCTCGTGTTCCGTGGCCGAGCGCATCGGTCCGACGGGTCCTTGTGGCAACTTGCCACGTGCGCCGCCAAAGCGTGCCGCTTTTTCTAATTTTTTGCGCGAACGCAAACCGACAGATTCGAGAATATTGAACGTATCGTTTTCGTCGAGCAATTTGAATTGCCCGCGCTTCAACCACGATGGCATGTTGACCACGCCATAGCGCGTACGAATCAATCGGCTCACTGTGAGCCCCAAATGTTCGAACATGCGTCGCACTTCGCGATTGCGACCTTCGTTGAGGGTAATGCGATACCAATGATTGGCGCCGTCGCTGTCGCGATCGATACGATCGAGCGAGAGCACGCGCGCAGGACCATCATCAAGCTCAATGCCGTCGATCAATTCATCTTCTTGCTCGGGCGTCAATTCGCCGAGGATACGCACCGAGTATTCGCGAAGAATCTCGTAGCGTGGGTGCATCATGCGATTGGCGAGTTCACCGTACGTGGTGAACAGCAGCAAGCCTTCAGTGTTGTAGTCCAAACGCCCCATCGCAACCCACTTGCCGTGATCGGGGCGTGGAAGGCGATCGAAGACGGTGTCGCGTTGTTCAGGATCGTCACGCGAGACGATTTCGCCAGCGGGTTTGTGATAAATCAGGATGCGCGGATTGTCGTCGCCGAGCTTGATGTTGACTTTGCGACGCTTCACAAATACGCGATCGCTTTCGTTCACGACTTGGCCGACTTGCGCGGGCTTTCCGTTAACTTCGATTTCTCCAGCCTCGATCAAGGATTCCATTTCGCGACGCGAGCCGAGTCCTTGTTGCGCGAGCACTTTGTGCAGGCGCTCGCCATCGGCCGTGTTTTCGATCGGCTCGCCGGTTGCCTCGTCGAGCAAGACCACCGCTGCGTCCGCGCTTGCACGCGCGGCCTGACGTTGGCGACGCTCCTCGTGTGATTCGCGGTGACGATCACGGTTGCGATTGCGTCGCGCGGAACGATCCATCGGGCGCGAAGGATCGCCAAACGCACCGGGATTTGGGGAATATGGCTCCTCGCCAGTCTGCTCAACTTCATTGGGCGAAGCCGACGAAAAAGCATTTTCTTGAGAATTACTTAAAGCATCTCCATCGCCCACATTAATTGGGCGATTATCAGCAATGTTCGTTGCCAATTCTCCCTCCGCTCGCGGGCCTCTGCGCGAACGTCGTGGCCCACGCGCGCGGCGGTCGCCTGCATGCGCGCGTGGCACTTGTTGCGCGTCGACATTCACGACTGCGCTCGCGGCTTCGTTGCCCGTGATCACCGCCGCCGTATCGCCACGCGGTGCGTCGTCAGACCCGGTGTTTGCAGCTGCGTTCACAGCATCAACGCGCTGCATTTGCGGAGCTTCATTCACTGCCGGCTCGCGCGGTACGCGCGGCGTGCGCGGGGCACGAGGCGCGCGCGGTTCGCGTCGAGTGGATTGCTTGGCCGCCTGTTTCTGTTTTTTCGCCCATGCCGGATCGACGTTTCCGTTCACATCCCCCGGTTCGTGGTCATCGAACTCACCGGCACCCGTATCGTTGTTGTCATTCATGATTTAGTGCACAGTCGGGGTAGAGGGTTGAACGAGCGCATTGGCAGTCTCAGGCGCTTCGGCGGCTTCAAACAATCCCGCGTCAGCCGACTCCGGCAAGACTTGGCTTAACGCCTCACCCGCGGCTTCTGCGTCGATACGCGATTGCTCCGGATACACAGGCTCTTGCGGCACTTCCGGAATCTCGAGCGCAGGATGCGAATCGAGCTCTGCGAGTGGCGGTAATTCGGACAACGAGCGCAGATTAAGGTCGTTCAAAAATTGTTTGGTGGTGGCGTAGAGCGCAGGACGCCCAGGCGTGTCTTTGTGACCGATCGTTTCTACCCAGCCGCGATCTTCGAGCGCTTTGATGATGTTCGACGACACCGCCACGCCGCGAATCGCTTCGATCTCGCCGCGCGTAGCGGGCTGTCGATAAGCAATGATCGCGAGCGTTTCCATCACCGCGCGCGAATACTTCGGCGGCTTCTCGGGCGAGAGGCGATCCAGATGCATTTGCATATCGGGATGGGTTTGAAAGCGATAGCCCGTTGCCACTTGCATGAGCTCGCAACTGCCGCGCTCTTTCCATTCGGCGGTTAAGTCCGCGAGCAGCAAGCGCACCGTCTCGGTGGGCACTGGCGGATCGAAAACTTTAATGATTTCTTCGAGTGGAAGGGGCTCGCGGCTTGCCATAAGCACGGCTTCCAGAACGCGTTTTGCGTGGGTGAGTTCGTCCAACGATGTACTCAATTAGGTTTGTAGCAACGCATACTGCGGTTGCGAGCAGCCCTGTGATCTCCTCCGAAGATCACGAACGAGAAAGCGGATGAACTTCTTAA
>JBOFBL010000006.1:0-4560 GCA_051645545.1 Casimicrobium sp.
GGCGCGCAGGCGAACGACAGCCTCATCACGCAAGTCGGCGTGCGCTCGGCGCAACACTTCGGCGTGAAGGAGCCGTTCACTGCGGCGTCGAGCACCGACAGCAACACCCCGATCGCGCTCGGCATTCCGGCGTTGACACTTGGCGGCGGTGGCATCGGTGGCGGCTCGCACTCGCCCGGTGAATGGTATTCGCCGCTCAACGCTTGGCTTGGGCCGCAGAACGCGTTGCTAGTGACGCTCGCGTTGACCGGGGTCGACGGTGTGAGTGAACCGCTGCTTGTGAAGCGCGGGCGGTAGCGCGTTTTCCTGTGGGCGAACGTTCGACTGCGCATTATTCGTGACGCAGGTTGCAAGCACTGCGGCCAATGAGTGGGGTTTCGCTAATCGGCGTTCGTTGAATAGCAAGCGTTAAAAAAAGGCGCTTACATTTGAACGGTGCCTCCGCTTCAATCCGGTAAGTTTTTTTGCGGAGAACATCGATGCAAACCGGGTGGATGAAGTGGATTGCAGTATTCAGCGTATGTACGACACTTGTTGGTTGCTCTAGCTTCCAGAAACAAGCATTTAATCGCGAGGCGGCAAGTAGCGTCAAGACGCTTTCGATGATCGTACGTGGCGATGAAGAAGCCTACGATCTGCAGATTGTGGTGCATCCCGCAGCGAACTTTGGATTGATCGGTGCGATCGCGGCCGAAGCCGATCTCGCGAACAAACGAAAACTGCTCACTAGCACGCTTGATCCGGCGAAAACGCGGTTGCGCCGCACCTTTGCGACAGAACTCGAACGACGTTTAACGCAAGCGGGCTATACGACGAAAACGAGCCTCATGGCCGAGAAGCGAACGGCGGATGAGGCCGTTGCGGATGCACGCGCAACGTCGAACGCAGACGCGGTGCTGCTTGCTGCGCTCACCGTGATGGGCTATTCGGCGCAGGGCGCGAACACAGATTATTTGCCTTATGTCGCCGCGCGCGTAAAGATGGTCGCGAAAGATGGACGCGTGCTCTACGACGATGTGTTTACTTACGGGTTCCAGCAGGGGCGAGAGTCCGTTCATCTTCCATCCGCCGATCAATATCGTTTCAAGACGATCGAAGAGCTCGTGGCGAGTCCTGACAAAACGCGCGCTGGTTTGCTCGAGGGCGTGCGAATGATCTCTGAGCAAGTTTCGCGCGATCTCAAGCGGTAGTGCTGTTTCTTATGAACAGATCATTGACGCGCGTCGCTTCGTGCGCGCTAGGTCTAAGCATTTTGAACGGATGCAATACACAGCCCATTCGAGAAACACTCGCCATCGAATCGGCAAGTGTTGCGAACAAAGCGGTGTGTTGCAAACATCTATCGGAGGCGAAGCGCATGCCGCTGCCGCTTGAGCCAGCGGACATTGCGATGACAGCGGACAGCGCGCAGGTCTTCGACTTTTCCGGGCAACGATCGCTGTTTCTGATGGTCGACTTGCCAAAGTTCGAAGAGAGTTACAGCCTCATCATTCAAAGCTTTCCACAGGGACATGGCGATCGCAGTGTGTTTCACCCGCGCGTCAGTTTTCTCGGCGAGGATTTTCGCGAACGACGCGTTGTCGATTCACAGACTATGCGTCGCCGTGGCGTTGCTTTAGAGCTTCAGGCGTTCGTCAACGCAAAAGATGCCGCCGATCGCTATCTCTTGATTCGAAGCGCAGTCGTTGGCAGCGAGACCGCGCACATTTCGCATCAGCAAAACGTGACGCCGATCGTGATGGGGCGCGGGGTAGCGAGTTTCGCTAGTGGTCAGGACGTGACGGTGCGCGAAGTCGCTTCGCCCACCGGCGTCATTCGTATCGAGCGACAGAAGATGCGAACGCTGGCGGACGATCAAAAGCGCAGTCGCTAAACGCGCGTCACGTCAGCGGGCATTACAGATGAAATCATCTAACAACATACTACGTAGAGCCCCAATTTTATTGGGTCATTATCTAATAAATGTCGTTTATAGATTTTTTATATAAAGTCACTGACCGCCCAAATAAATTGGGCGATTGTGAATATTGCTACTTGTCTATTCGAGTGGCTTAATGTCAAGCTCTTTCGCGAGCTTTTGCCAGCGCGCAACATCGCTTTCAACTTTCTTTTTCATCTCTTCAGCGCCAGGTGTTGCAACTTCAAGCGCGATACCTGCGAGCTTTTCGCGCACGTCGTTCATTGCGAGCACTTGGCTCATCGCGGCGCTCAATTTATCGACCACAGGCTTCGGCAAATTCGCAGGCCCCATGATGCCGAACCATTGTTCGTAATCCATTCCCGCGACGCCAATTTCGGCGAACGTCGGCGCGTCGGGATAGTCAGCGTTTCGCTTTGCACCAGTGACTGCGAGCACGCGCAGCTTGCCCGCCTTCACGTGCGAGCCCGCACTCGCCATCGTCGTAATCATCGTGTTGACTTGACCGGCAAGCAAATCGATCAACGCAGGCGAACTGCCTTTGTATGGCACGCTCACGAATTGCACACCAGAGCGGGCTTTGAATAGATCGACGACTACGCTACCCGTACCCGCAATTGCCATGGTGAGTTTGTTCGGTTGTGCTTTTGCAAATGCGAGCGCGTCGCGTGCGCTCTTCGGTTCAAACGAATTCGCGGCAACCCAAAACGCAGGCGACCGCGCGATGAGCGAGACTGGTGTGAAGTCTTTAACTGCGTCGTACGGCATTTTCTTCGTGTAAATCGGCGTACTCGTGTGAAACACGTCAACGAGCACGAGTGTGTAGCCATCGGCGGGCGATTTCGCTACCGCGTCGGTGCCGATCATGCCGCCCGCACCACCTTTGTTTTCAACGACAACGGTTTGCTTGAGCACTTGCCCGAGCTTGTCTGCAATCAAGCGACCTGTGCCATCGGAACTGCCACCCGCAGGGAACGGCACGACGAGCTTGATCGGCTTGTTCGGATAGTCCTGCGCAGCGGAAATGGTGGTGAAGAGCGTCGCGGACAAGACGATTGTGAATGCGCGAAGCGACGCAAGGGGAGAATTTTTCATGTGAGAAAGCAACGAGAAATACAACGCGGTGAGTTTATCGAACGCCCAGTGCTTCGCGAGGAAGGTTAACGCGTATCAATATTCGCGCGATTAAGCCAATCCCATCAAAATATCTTCACGCGCGATCACGCGATCGCGACCGAGATTCTTGGCTTTGTAGAGTCGTCGATCGGCCAGTGAATAAAGCGCTTTGCCAAGCTCGCCATCAGGCACTGTGATTTCGTTTTGCAGTGCGACGCCCGCGCTCGCGGTCACGACGTCGACGCCGCAGTACGCGCGCCAGTTGAAATTACGAACGGCATTAAGTACGCGTTCAACCATCAACTGTGCATGCGTGATATCGCTGCATGTGAACAACAAGACAAATTCTTCGCCGCCAAGCCGTGCGACGAAATCGTCCTCGCGCAGCGCGCCCGACAGCGCACGCCCGAGCGCGCGTAGCACTTGATCGCCGATCTGATGTCCGAATTGATCGTTGATGTTTTTGAAGCGATCGACGTCAACGACTGCGAGCGCAAGATTCTCGTCGGCTCGTCGCGTCGAAAGTGCGTGATTCAAACGCTGATCGAACGCGCGACGGTTCGGCAGTCCCGTTAACTGATCTTCTTCCGCAATGCGCGTCCAGTTAGCTGCGAGCCGTGAGATCTCAGTTTTCTGTTCGGCTTTCACCGCAGCGAGCACAGCGGCCTGATCGTTAAATCGCCGCTCAGCAGCAAGCGCTTGTCGCAGCGAATGCAATGCACCCGCGGCATCGCCCGCACGCTCTTGAAGTGTGGAAAGATCGTGCCACGCATTTGCAACTGCGCGTGGGTTGCTGCCAGCGTAGAGTTCAATGCCGCGTCGATACGCAGCGATGGCTTCGCCGACGTCACCGAGTTTGGCCTGCGCCGCACCGATCTGACATTCGGTCGCGGCGCATAGCAAGTTTTGTTGCAGCGAATTGTGATAAGTGAAGGCTTCGCGCAGCATGAACAGGGCGAGTGGCGCATCGCCCTGATGGTTGGTAGCGATTGCGGCGTTGCCAAGCCCCATTGCATGCAGTCCGTCGAGCCCGAGTGCTTGTGCTTCCGCTGCGAACGCACGCCAGCGATCGGCGAGCTCGGCGTGATCGCGCGGCGCCGCAGACAATATCACCGAAGGGTCTTCCATCGCGCGCGCCATGGCGCCAAGCAAGATGTATTTAGCGTGCAGCGCGCGAGCAACGAACGGACCGTGTGTTTCGAATAATTTGATCGATGCTTCCAGCTTTTCAACCGCTGCAGCGTGCTGCCCCAGCACGGATAGCGAGGTGCCATGCGCGCGCAGCGCGCGTGCGACAAGCTCCGGTACGCCATGCTCGCGACCAAGCTGTTCGCTGTCCACCGCAAGCTCAATGGCTTTTGCGTGTTCGTCAAGCCCCTGCAGCGCGAAGATGAGTGCTTGATCTGCTTCGGCGCGATACATCGCAAGTTCCGGTGGAGCGGCATCGACACGCGCTTCCGTCGCGACGCGCAATCCTTCTAGTGGATTGCCCATCAAAGTATGCGTGATCGCACGAAAACTGCGCA
>JBOFBL010000007.1:0-2012 GCA_051645545.1 Casimicrobium sp.
GCGCACCATGCGTTGGTCTTCAGTGAGCAGCATCGCGTTTCATCTTATTAATGTCTTCTTCAAACTGTGTCGCGAGCATTACGCGTGGGCCGTTTTCGGTGCGCATGAGGTTGTAGCCGGTTTTGAACGATTGCAATTCTGAGCCGTCATTACGAAAAAGCGTCCATGCGACGACGGCGAACGCGTGATGCGCACCCATCGATTCGCAACGATTGATCTCAAATTCTGCGTGTGAGTAATCGTTATTGCGATACACATTGCACAACGCATGCATGTTCGCGCGCATGGGCGCGTCGGTTGACCACATCGTGTACGCCGCGAAGTCGCCATCCTGCGCAGGATGAGTGATGCCACTTTGAACATGCCAAACGTCGGCCACCGCGTCGGCGTCGAGGCGATTGAAGCGGTCGCGATAGGCTTCAAAAAACTGCTGCACTTCAGCGGAGCTCATAGCTTGCGAACCTCTCCGCCTTTCGGCCCCCAGAACACGACCCATGTCGCGAAGTCCTTCGTGCAGTTCGAGAAGCGATGGTCCTGCCCTGCGTGCACAAAGAGCGCGTCGCCTGCCTTGCACGCATGCGCTGTTCCGTCAATCGTGAGCATGCCGCTGCCTCGCTGAATGAAATAAAGCTCGTCTTGATCATGTGGCGTTTGATGGTCGAGCTCATTCAATGCAAACGCTTCGACACTCATCGTGCCATGCGCCATCGCAGCGACGAACGGCACACCCGCGGGCCATTTGTCGCTTGGCGCGCGCGGCAGTGTTGCGATGAGTTCGTCGAAGTTGGCTTTCACGATTTACTTTTTCTCAACGGGCTCTATCGGCATACCGGCTTCTTTCCACGCTGTGAATCCGCCCGCGACATGCGCGACATTATTGAGTCCCATCTCTTGAAACATCTTCGCTTCGAGCGCCGAACGCCATGCACCGCCACAATAGAGAACGAAGCGCTTTTCACTCGCGTAAATCGGCTTGTGATATGGGCTTTCCGGATCGATCCAGAATTCATTCATGCCGCGTGGTGAGTGAAATGCGCCGGGAATTTTTCCTTCGCGCCAGACCTCGCGGATATCACGGATGTCGACAATGACCGTGTTCTCGTCGTCAATCGCGGCACGCGTTTCTTCGAGAGAAAGCGTGACGATTTCTTTCTCGGCAGCGTGAACTAAATCTATCGAGCGACCCATTGTGTTCCTCTTAAAGCGAGCGAGTTAAGTTCATCCAGCTACAGTTATGGTCGCCCAATTTAATTGGGTGATCGGGGCTTTTTAATTACTTATCGAAAATTTCAAAAAAATCTCACATCGCCCAATTTAATAGGGCGATGGTTGTCATGGCTGGAATGCACATATCAACTGGTTTCACACCTGTTCTTTCATCACCATGGAATCGACGCACCCGTGTTGTCGTAAAAACCGCCGTGCAAGTCACTCGCGTTTCCGATGACGTGACGCATGCCTGCAACACTTTCCTGCGGCGTCAACGTCGCCGAGGGACCGCCCATGTCGGTGCGCACCCAACCGGGATGCAAGGACACAACGCGAACGCCGCGTTTGCCAAGTTCGAGTGAGGCCGCCTTCACGACCGCATTCAACGCCGCCTTACTCGCGCGATACGCAATACCCGATGACGAACTCATCGCACCGATCGAGCCCATGCGCGAGGAGAGAAACGCCATCACGCCGCGCGCTTTCGCGACTTGCGAAGCGAATGCGAGCGTGAGTCGCAATGGCCCCAACACATTGGTTCGCATCACGAGATCGAAGTCCTCCGTTGGCATGTCGGTCATCGTGTCGCCGCGCGGGCCGTACACACCCGCGTTGCAGATCAGCACGTCGATCGATTCGCCTTCGAGTTTTTTTGCAAGCGCTTCGATTGAAGAGGCGGTCGAGGTGTCGAGCGCTTCAATGCGCACACCGAGACGGCGCAGCTCGGTCGCCTCCGACGGGCGACGGCAGGTTGCGATGACGTCGTAGCCATCCGCCGCGTATTGCTTCGCAAACTCAAGGCC
>JBOFBL010000008.1:0-7555 GCA_051645545.1 Casimicrobium sp.
GTGTCTTCGCGCCCGCTGTCATAAATGTTGAAACACTCGGCGCACGCAGCAGCAAGCGCCATGCGATCTAGTGAATCGAGCGAGAAATCCGTTTTCCAGTCGTTGCTGGCTTTGACGTCCTCGACAGTGAGTGCTGCAAACTTCGCAGGTCTGCGCGCGCGCAGCTCCGCGGCGACTATATCGGCAACGACTTCGTGGAGCAGCGATTGATAGCGTGCAACATCAAATGTCATCGAAGCGAATGACGATGTCGACACCGTTAGTTTCGGCGGGTTGCGCAACGGGCGCTTGATACTGCGGCGGCGCTGGCGCGTATTGCGGCTGCATCGCTGGCATTGATGCGTATTGAGGTTGCATCGGAGGCGGCTGCATTGGCTGCTGCATCGACTGCCACTGCGGCGCGACCGGCATCACAGGCGGCGAGCCAGCGCCGAAGGTGGGCACGCCCAATTGTGCCGCTGCGTTCGCGGCAACGTCTTGCACTTGCGGACGCTTCTCGTGCGCGCGATTGCCGCCAACGCGCTTCACCATCAACCACACGATTTTTTTGCCACCGATTTCGTAGCTCGAAAACATGTGCACGCGCACTTTGATCGGCTCATGTACGGCGGCGTAAAGCGCGTTCTGAAATTCGTAATCGAAAATCAGATTGAGCACTTTGTCGTTATCCATCGCATCGCGAAAGCGACCGTAGAACTCCGGTCGCTGCGTGCACACAGCAACTTCCAGGAAAAAATTCTTGCCGATCACCTGATCAACACGCACGCCCGAAATCTCAGCCTCCGCCATGTTGTAGGCAAGCACTGTGCCCTGGGTGTCGAGCTTGACGACGCCAAACGGCAATCGATTGCGATCCTCGTCGGGCAAGCGATCGAGAACGCCACTGATGTCCGTGCCCTGAAAATCAACACGTTCCATAAAGCTCTCCGATTACTGCGCGCTAGGCATGATTCGGCGAACCATGATCCACATCGACTTTTCGCCAACCACTCGCGACAGCGTCATGCGCACAAGCATCGCCGTCTCCGGCATCTCATGATAGAAAACATAAGGGAAGATTTCGTCGTATGACGGTTTCATGATGCCCTGTTTGTAGCGCCCCCAAAACAGCGGCCCGACGCCGCAGGCTGCGAGGTCGAGAAAGAAATTGCGACCGATCACTGCGCGTGGATCGCGCCCCGTGATTTCGCCTTCGACGCGGTTGTAGCGAAGAATTTTTGCGTCTTTATCGAGCTTGATTGCGCCAAAGGGCACTTGATCGAGCTGCTGGTCGGTCAACATGTCCAACACCTGTGCAGCGTCGTGACCTTGAATTTGAAAAAAGCGTTGATAGTGTGCGTTGTTACTCATTGTGTTTTCCGACGGATTGTTTTCCGTTCAAGGGCAGGGCGCTGCGACCTTAGCGCAGGAAGCGCGCGAAGATACTCTTTTCCTGAGCAGGTTTTGTTCCTGAATTCGCATTCTCGCTGTTTTTCGCGTCAAGCGACATCGTGGTGCTCGACAATTCGATCAACAGCTGCTCAGCGTTGTCGCCTGTCATGCCGTACGGATTGAATACGCTCTGATTCGAATATTTCAAAAAAAGCGCACGGTTGTCTGCGTTCGGGGCGGCAAAGCCCATAGACCAGGCCGACCAATGGCGCTGCTCGATCGATGCATATTTGAGCAACATTAGATTGAAGTGTCGCGGATCGCGCACGAGCTTTGCGTAGAGATCGTTGATCGCTTCGCGGCTGCCTTCAAGCGCCTGGAGGAACACTTTGCTGTTGAAAGCGAGCATGCCAGTCAGATCGCGCGCGCCGTTGTTGGTTTGCGCGGTGTTGAGAATTTTTTTGAATTCGTTCAAATCGACGGAATCGAGTGCGGTTGAGACATAAACCAGGCGGTAAATCATGAGGTACTCCAGTCTTTAAGTTTTTTAAAACACGTTATCGTTGTATGAGGGCGCGAACTTCGCGCAGATGATCGACGCTCACGCGCCCGAGTTTGGCCACGAGCTGCGAGTAATCAGGCATGCTGCGCTCAAGCTCGTCGAAGGATTCAATGCGATCGATCGACAGCGACACTTCCATCGCCACATCGGGCAGATGACGCATCAAAAAATCCGTCATCAAGCTCTTGGCTTTGTTCAGATTGGCCGTGCGGACGACCTGATGGCTACCACGATTGCTGAGCGTGTTCGGGCCTTGCGTGAAATGCGATTGCGCTTCGTTGATCTTCGCGAGCACATCGAAGTTCTTGATCGAGGGCTCGCCCGCCGCGGCTGGTTGATGGGTGGGCTGGAAGCTTGTCATTGCAGCAAGCGATTGCAAATCGCGCTGGACCGCGCTCGCTTGGGTCGCCGGGCGCGGCGTAGCGGCGGGCGTCGGCGGCGCGACGCGAGTGTTTACGCCATCCGTGCGAGCGATGTATCCCGCGTTCTCAAGCCCTTCGAACAGCATGCCAACGTCGCCCAGATGGCTCAAGATCATCCGGTACGACGCGACTCGCGTGCGACCATCGACCGCGAGTAGTAGCGTGCGCATGCCACGCGGCATTTCTTTCGATGCATCCCGTGCGACTTGCGTACCGACGGGCGTTCTCACGTAAATGATTGAATCGTCCATTGTTTATGCTCCCTGATCGCGCAGGCGTCGAAACACCGCGTCGATCGTGTCCGTTAACGCACGCGAACGCGCTGGTATTGCTGCCGCGTCGTGCGTCATGTCCCACATCGATGCGACGAGTAACCCGCGGGTTGCGTTCGATGCATCGATGGCGTAATAGAAATCTTCCTGGCGCAACAGAAGTGCGCAGAGCTCGTCGGCAGCGAGCGCCGAGAGTTGTAGCGCGATGCGCTCGTCGAATGTGCTCCAGTCGCGATTCGCGTCGACCACGTCGTCGCTTGCGAGCAGCGGTTGCATCCCCTCGAGCAACACCACGCGCCGGGCGCCAGACACGAGCATCGCTTCATACATTGCGCGCTCGATTTCTTGATCGGTAGAGCTCGTGTTTCCCTCTGAAGTCGTGTCATTTGAAGGGTTCAAGCTAGTCTCTTTATCGTCAGATAATTGTGGGCGACTAACCTGAAAATACACTTTCTCACAAATTTCAAAAATCGTCGTCCACGCCCTGTTTTCTTGGGTGATGGATGATCCTGTTGGGATGGCTAGTACAACGCGATTTGCAAAACGATGTTTAAGCACCTCGATGCGTTCGACGACTGCCGGCGACGGCATTGCTTCGCGTTGATTGACGATCATCAACTGCTTGATCGGCGAATGATCGAACATCAAAAGCGCCTCGGCAGCAGCCAGATCGGAGAGATCGTTCGCATCGTTAATCTGCGCATCGCGATCGAGACAAAGCACGAGGACATCGGCCGCTGCGTAGATCGGCGTCAAGAAACGCGCAGCTTTGAGTGCCCGGGTTTGACGATCGACGGCGTCGTTGTCATATTCACCGAAGAGATAAACGCTAATCTCATCGTCTTCGCGAGCGTCGCGAAAACACGCCACCGACATTTGTTGACCGCCGGCGTCGGTATTGACATTGACGCGCGCCGTTTGCATGTCGAAGCCAAGTTCCCGCAGCTCGCTTGCGAGCGAAGGCAAATTGTTAGCCATGCGATCGTAGACCGCGAAGACAAGCTCACTCGCGCCTGCGCTCGCGCGACGACGCTCGAACCAGGTACGCGCTGCCTGGACGCTGCGCATGCCGCGTGGCGCCGCCGAAGCATCCGCTGCAGCGAACGACGATATGCCCGCGCTCGTCGCAGTACGCGACGAAAAAATACTGCCCTCTGAATCCAATCCACGCTCCGGTTTAATCGATCAATGGCTGGCCACCTCGTGGCGGCTCTTTTCCATTACCGGCGCGAACTGTACTATCAAAAAAGGCAGTTTGTCTTGTTCAAATCAACTAAATAGGAGAATTCCTCGGTCTTTATGTCCGATCCTGTCGCTTTTTTGTAAGCCTTTAAATACGGCGGCTTCAGCGTGCTCGTCAATTCTGACGCGGTGCGTCACGTCTAGAACAAAAGGTGACGTCTTAGGTCACTTTGACTATGACAATGTACTGAGCAACGCGCCGCACTAGTGCGCGTAAAAAACGTTGAAATCGCGCTTTGCGTCTTGCCAGAGATGAATCTTCGTGAAGCCTGCGCTCTCGAGCAATTCGCGAAATTCTTCGGGCGCGTATTTGTACGAGTTTTCGGTGTGAATGCGTTCGCCTTGCTGAAAGCGTCGTACTTCATTGCGAATGCGAACGTTCACGTTGCGTTTGGCTTCAACGTGCATTTCGATGCGATTAAACGCTTCGTTGTAGAAACCGCGATGCAACCAATCGCTCACCTTGAAGTCGGTGCCGAGCAACTGATTGACATGACGCAGCGTGTTTAAGTTAAACGCAGCGGTGACGCCAAGCGCATCGTCATACGCCGCATCGAGTCGCGCTTTAACTTTCTTCGCATCGACGCCGATCAAGAGCCCGCATTCGTCGCTTGTGCGGTGCGCATAAATCTGTTTTAAAAACCAGCTCGCCTCGTCGGGCATGAAGTTGCCGATCGACGAGCCTGGATAGAAAAACGTCGTTGGCGCGTCGCTCATCACCGGCTTCACATCGAGTACGCGCGAGAAATCGGTGATAAGTCCGGAAAGCGCCGGCGCATTGGGCAACCCTGCCAGGCGCGAGAGCGCATCGATCACCGCACTCTCGGAAATATCGACAGCAACGTAGCGCGACGGTTTCAAACTCGCAAACCATGTCTCGGCTTTCACCGAGTCCCCGCTGCCTAAGTCGATGAATTGCTTGCCGACGCCGATGGTCTTCGCAATTTCGTCGCGGTACATGTCGTGAATCGCCGCTTCGGTGCGCGTCGGGTAATACTCATCGGTGAGCACAATCGCGTTGTAGAGCGTGGAACCGAGTGCGTCGTAGAAATACTTAGGCGGAATCGATGCTGCGGGTGCGAGCAAACTTTTGGCGAGTTGATCGAGCTCGGCTTTCGAGTCGAGCTTCAGCACATTGGTGATCGTTGGCCGTTGAGCTGGCGCAGCGATTGCCGTATTGCCAAGCGTAGAAACAGTGCGCAGCGGCATGGTTTGTCCTTCGATTATTTTGCGAGGCGAATGCCAGTGAACTGCCAGCGTTTGTCCGGTTGAAAGAAATTGCGATAGCTCGCACGCGCATGATGCGTGGGGGTTACGCGAGAGCCGCCGCGAAGCACGTATTGTTGACTCATGAATTTGCCGTTGTATTCGCCGACCGCACCGCGCTTAGGTGCGAAGCCCGGATAGGGAAGATAGGCGGAGCCTGTCCATTGCCAAACACTGTCGCTCACTTGCTTGAGCGACGTATTCGAACGTACGGCATGTTCCCATTCGAATTCCGTTGGCAAGCGAACGCCCGCCCAACGCGCGAAGGCGTCCGCTTCATAAAAACTCACGTGACACACCGGTTCATCGAGTGCGAGCACGCTCAAACCCGCAAGTGTGAACACTTGCCAATCATGATCGTTGCCGCGCCAATAGAGCGGCGCTGTGATTTCGTTTTGCCTTACCCAATCCCAACCGTCGGAAAGCCACAGTGAATGATCGCGATAGCCGCCGTCTTGCACGAATTCAAGATATTCGCGATTGGTGACAAGCCGATCCGCGATGCGATAGGGATGCAGCAGCGCGCGATGCTGCGGCGATTCGTTATCGAATGCGAAATCGTTCGCGCCGTCGAAGCCAATTTCAACAACGCCACCTTCGAAGCCAATCCAATCGAGCGTGTTCGACGCAATCGCGCGCGGATGCGGCGCGTCGTTCCCATACACAGGTGTGAGCGGGTTCACCGAAAGCATGTGCTTCAGATCGGTGAACATCAATTCCTGATGTTGCTCTTCATGATTGAAGCCGAGCAACATGAGGGCGCGAATATCGTCGTTGCGCGAGAGATCGACATTCGCGAGCCAACGTTCAATCGTATCGTTCACATGCGCGCGATACGCGTACACATCCGCGAGCGTTGGCCGCGACAGCAGCCCACGTTCTGGGCGCGGATGTTTGTCGCCAACACCGTTGTAATAACTATTGAAGAGCACTTTGTACGCGTCGTTAAACGCACGATAACCCTTCGCGTACTCTGTGAGCAAGAACGTCTCGAAGAACCACGTCGTGTGCGCAAGATGCCATTTGATCGGACTCGCGTCTGGCATCGATTGCACTTGACAGTCTTCGGGCGATAACGGCTTTGCAATGGCTTCAGTCGCCGCGCGTACGCGATGAAATCGCGCGATCAATTCGGCCGTCGTTGCAACATTCGCCGACGATTGAGTGGCGATTGAGCTCGATAGATTCACGCGCTATTCCTCCCTTTGTTCATTGTTTCGAACGCATGCCATACGCGATATACGCGATTCCCATGTACTTTGGATGCACGCTCGTTGATTCGAGTGCGCCCGTTGCGAAAAGTTTTCGCCACGGCGCATCGTAATTCTCGAATGTAGTGCAGTATGGCTTTTGCCGCCACTCGACCCAGGGATTTAAGAGTGCGAGCGGCCCAGAAAAAAGTTTGCCGCCCGATAGCGCGAAGCGTGCACCGGGCTTCGCGATTGCGAGCAGGCAATCGATCGTCGGCTGCGATTGCAACACGTCGTGCGTGAACATCAGCAACACGGCATCGGCGGATCGTGCGGGAACATGTTTATCGATTGACGAAGCGGGCGCTTCGATCAAATCGACATTCGTTAATCGATGTTCGCGCACACGTTCGCGAGCGCGCTCGATCATCGCGTGACTCGGCTCAATCGCAATCACGCGACCGTTCTCTCCAACCGCGTGCGATAGCGCCACGAGCGATTTCCCCGTGCCACAACCGACATCGATCACCGTATCGCCCGGTTTCAGATCGAGCAGACGATGCGCTTCTTCGCGCAGAGCTTCGATGCGTGGCGTAGTGGCATCGTAGTTCGCGGCGAGCGAATCGTATTGATCGTTTGATCGCGTGAGCGACGGCGGCGCGGGGGCGCGCGTGGCGGGCGCGAAGCGCGGGCGTGTTGCTCTCCCCGAAGGAATCGGTCGGTGAACGATCAGGGAATCCGATTCCAGTCGCATGCATGTTTCCTTGGCAAGTTCTTTATGAGTTCGCGAGGGTGGGAGAGGCGGTTACAGTCATCTAGCCTCAATGAAAAGCAGATAGTCAGCCTAAAGTCCCATAAAAGTGGGTTACTGCAGGATTTAAATACTTATTCGAAATAGCGACTAAATTTCCACTACGCCCAATTAAATTGGGGCTAACAATCTATTGTTGTTATTGAAACAAAATGTTTGACTAATGACCGAGGGTCAGTTAAATTTTGCGCGTAATGACCGATGGTCAGTTGCGAAGATCAATTCAAACGAGTTACTGAGTAGTTCGAGTTTGTAACGTCACCCGCCCATGCCGCCCCTCAAAAAAATAATCAAAGATGCCATCGCGCTTCACGATGAACATCATCGTGCGCGACACACTCGCGACTGCGCCGACATGAAAGACGCAGGCAAAGAACAAATCAAAGCGCTGTTCGGTTACGGCAAACGCATGCGCGCGA
>JBOFBL010000009.1:0-3583 GCA_051645545.1 Casimicrobium sp.
ACGCGTACCGTGCGCCCGATCGCGGTACGCACCGGCGTGCTCCCGCGCACGCACGGCTCTGCGCTCTTCACGCGCGGCGAAACGCAAGCGCTCGTGGTCGCCACGCTTGGCACCAAGCAAGACGAGCAAATCATCGATGCGCTCGGCGGCGAATACCGCGACCGCTTCATGCTTCACTACAACATGCCACCGTTCGCTACTGGCGAAACCGGTCGCGTGGGATCACCTAAGCGCCGCGAAGTCGGTCATGGCCGTCTTGCGAAACGCGCACTCGTTGCCGTGTTGCCTGCCGAGAAAGATTTCTCGTACTCGATGCGCGTCGTCTCCGAGATCACCGAATCGAACGGTTCGTCGTCGATGGCCTCCGTCTGCGGCGGTTCGCTCGCGTTGATGGACGCCGGCGTGCCACTCAAGGCACCAGTCGCCGGTATCGCGATGGGTTTGATCAAAGATGGCGGCCGTTTCGCCGTGCTGACCGACATCCTCGGTGACGAAGATCACTTAGGCGACATGGATTTCAAAGTTGCGGGCACCGATCGCGGCGTCACTGCGTTGCAGATGGACATCAAAATCCAGGGCATCACCAAAGAAATCATGGGTGTCGCGCTCGCGCAGGCGAACGAAGCGCGTTTGCACATTTTGAAGATCATGCACGATGCACTGCCGCATGAGCGCACCGAGATGAGCGCCTACGCGCCGCGCATGGTCACGTTCAAGATCAATCCTGAAAAGATTCGCGATGTGATCGGCAAAGGCGGCGCTGTGATTCGCCAATTGACCGAAGAGACGCGTTGCCAAATCGACATTCAAGACGACGGCACGATCACCATCGCTTCGCCGAACGCGGACGATCTTGCTGAGTGCAAAAAACGTATCGATGCGATCACCGCTGAAGTCGAAGTGGGCCGCGTCTACGAAGGCCCGATCATTCGCATCATGGACTTCGGTGCCGTGATTCAGCTGCTCCCAGGTCGCGATGGTTTGCTGCACATCTCGCAAATCGCGAATGAGCGCGTGAACGCAGTGACGGATTACCTCAAAGAAGGTCAAGTCGTCAAAGTCAAAGTGCTCGGTTTCGACGACAAAGGTCGCGTCAAGCTTTCGATGAAAGCGCTACTCGCTGAGCAAGCGGAGGGCGACAACGCCGCCGCGCAGCAGGGTCAGCAGCAACAGTAATAACAAGAAGAACGGGGGGATGCGCGCGGCTCGTGAATACGAGCCAGTGCGCCGTTAACAACGCCTGCTTCCGATAACGGATGCAGGCGTTTTTTGTTTGGGTGATTGCGTTTTAGCAATTCGCGAATTGGATTCGTCAGTTATTCTTGCGACCATGACAAAACCAAAACCGTTCTCAATGATTCGCGAGTTTCATCTCGCCGATTGGTTCACGCTGGGCAATGCGGTATGTGGCACGGGTGCGCTCTTCTCGATATTGTCGTTTCTGCAGAACAATGACACGAAGCACGTTTACTTCGCTTGTGCGCTCGTGCTCGCAGCACTCGTGTTTGATGTGCTCGATGGCCGCATCGCGCGCTGGCGACAGAAGAGTTCTGCAATGGGGCGCGAACTCGATTCGCTCGCGGATGTGATCTCGTTCGGTGTCGCACCGGCAGCGATCGCCTACGGTTGCGGTATGCAAGGCTTGTTCGACCGAGTCGCGCTCGTTTTCTTCGTGGCGTGTGGCGTGTCCCGACTCGCGCGCTACAACGTCACGGCGGAGGCGTTGTCGGACACGAGCGGCAAAGTGAAGTACTTTGAAGGCACGCCTATTCCGACATCGATTGTTTTGGTTGCGATGCTTGCCATCGCTGCATCGATGGGCAACATTCGCGACGCGCTCTGGTTCGGCGTGGTCGAGATTGCGGGATATAAATTGCATCCCTTAGTGTTGGTCTTCGTGTTGTCGGGATCGTTAATGGTGAGCCGTATTCGAATCCCGAAGTTGTAGGAGCTCTAGAACCCCCAACCGTGCGTTTTCACGATCTTGGCGCCGCTTTTAACAGCGTCCGTGACGTCGGCGAATTCTTTGCCATTCCATTCGAAAAAGCGCGCATTTGGTAGTCTCTTGACGTCATCGATTATCAATCGATAGCGATAGCGTACACCGCCCCAAACATAGTCGGGTTTCGGTGTGCTCTTGGCATCGAATGGGACCATCGGTAAGCCGAGATCTGCAAGCGGCACGTTTGCTGGGGAGATGAAAATCCACGGCGTGCTTTCGGTAAGAACTTGGCAGTGCCACGTCGATGTTGGCGTTTGCGTCAATGCCTTCACCGTCACATCGGCAAATTGTCGGAACCACGGATGTTTGGTTTGGGTTCCGAGAAAGACGGCGACGCAAGGTTGCGTCGTTGTTTGTGCGATGGTTTCGACCACCTGCGTGGCAGCGATCGACATCGGCTTGATCTCGCGTTGCGTCCAGGTTGCGAATTCGCTCGCGAGATCGCGCATTTGCAAAGAGACGACAACAGCGCAGAGACAGGAAATGGTCGCCATGCTTCGCGCGAGTCTCGCGCGTGCGAGCAAAATGCCAATGAGTACAGCGAGCGCCGCTGTTGGTGCGTAGTAGAAACGCGCGTAGGTAATTGTGCCGAAGGCAGTGCCGTCGAGCATCGCGGAAAAACCTGCTGCAAGCGGCCATTGCGGCACGATACTCGCGACGAGAACGATCGCCGCGCACGCGGCCATCCCAAGTGTTACTGGACTCTTCTTGCGCGAAAAGAACAATGCACTCAAAGCGACAAACGCGAAGGCAATCAGAAGCAAGCCCGCCGCGACGCGAGTCACACTTTGGTTTGCGGTCGCAAGTTCGAATACGCGAGGTATCGAAAGAACCCAGGCGCTTGCGCCGCGCAGCGACGCGCCAAGGGCGTCGGCGCTCGCAGCGGCATAAGGCAGCGGCAACATCCAATGGCGCCACGCGAAAGCAAACGAGATCGCAACGCCAAGCCAGGCAAAGATAATCGCGCGGCGCTGCCACGGTGTATTGGGTGACACGCCCCAACAGATAAATGCAATTGCTGTGGCGATAGGGAACGCGAGCTCTTTGCTAAAGCATGCCGCGAGCGTTGCGATTCCCGCTGCGAGCCACGCAAGCGGTCGCCCTGTGCGCAAGAAATGTGAGCATGCAATCGCCGCGCAGAGCAAAAAGAACGTGGCCAACAAATCGAATCGATTCGAAGGCCAAAACGTTGCCGCGAACGAGAAGGGCAGCAGTGCGAAGAGCGTTGCGGCGGCAATGGCTGCCGAGGCACGTTCGCTGACGAAACGCACCAAATACGCAATGAGGGCAATGTTTGCGAGATGGAGTACGAGGTTGATCGCGCTGTGTGCCTCGTAATTGAACCCAAAGAATTTGGTTGTTATCCACCAAAGCCCAACGCCAAGCGGGCGAAAGTAAACCGGCTCATAAAAATGATTCGTCCAAAACGCTTCCCACGGTGCATCGACCATTCGCGATTGCGCGATGAAGACGTAGTCGTCGATCACAAAATCGCCTCGCGTTGCGGGCCAGAAGCACCAAGCAACCATCAACAGCAATAGAAAAATGGCGAAGCGATACATGCTTAGCGCGTAGTCAGGA
>JBOFBL010000010.1:0-7601 GCA_051645545.1 Casimicrobium sp.
GAAGACAACGAACTGCAACGCTACCGCGACGCCGCGATTCAAATGCTCTGCATCGCAGGCTTAAGCGGCTTCCCGCAGATTAGTTTGCCGATGGCGACGCGACTCGGTGCGCCGCTTGGGATTTCGTTGCTTGGGCCGCGTGCGAGCGATCGCGCGCTGGTGTCGCTAGCGGAACGCGTGAATCGCTAAAGAACTCGCTAGCGCAGCGATTCCCACGGATTGATCACATTGAGCCCCGCAGCCACGAACGGCGCGGCGTCTCGCGTTGCGATGCTCAAACCATTCGCCGCAGCAGTGGCTGCGATATAGCCATCGGCGACGCCGATGCCTTGCCCATTCGCCCTCGCGCGAGCGCGCAGCGTTGCGTACGCAGCTGTCGCATCTGCATCAAACGGCAAAATCCGCCCGCGAAATAGCGGCACGACGCGGCGCTCGATGTTTTCATGCAGAACATCCCTGCGCCGACCCTCGGGCAGCGCCGTGATCGCGAAGCGCAACTCCGCCAAACTGATCGCCGCCAGAAAAAGTGTTTCCACATTCTGCGCATCAATCCACGCCACCACTTTCGGATCGGGCGACACGCGCAGCGGCTCCGAAATCACATTCGTATCGATCAGAATTACTCGAAGCTCATCGGCTCGGCAGGTGTTTTGTCGCGCGAAAGATCAGGCTCCGCGCCGCCCACCTCGTTGCCAATCTCCGCCAGCAGCGAGCCCAGCAACACGCGCCCGCTCGGACGAACCGCGTTCTCCAGAATCAGCCGAACCTCCGCCTCAGCGCTGCGCCCAGCAATCGCCGCACGCGCGCGTAGCGCCGTGTGCAGTTCCGGGGAGAGGTTTCTAACGGTAATCGAAGGCATGATGCATCAGCCACGAATGATTACAGAGATTGCATTATCAAAGAATGCAACCATTTAGATGCTCGTAACGGCTAGTTCGAACCATTTAATCCTATACGTCTGATTCCCCGTATCTATCGGGGCTTCAGCAATAAAATTGCATAACAATACTCAGAGCGAATAGCCATCCTATCCCCATATTTTTGGGGAAAAGCGGGTAGTGGCCGTATAGAAACTGCAAGTACGTTGAGCGCTTCCGTGCGCCGCGTGTCCCCGGTGCCGACGACTGATTCGCCGGGGCAAAAAAACAGTCACACGCGAACAGCACGACAGCGAGCCGGCATTCCGCAAGCGATTTACCGCGCGCTCCGTAATTGAGCTCGAACCGCACCGCGATCTTCGCCCGCAGAATGTTGGGACCGCATCCAATCAGGTCGCGCGGGTAGCTCTTTGAGAATGTGATGTTGCGTTTACCGTTCGAGTGAAGTGTAGCGAGGAACGGCGAGTGCACGAGATGCCAGAACCTGCGCAAAAGCGATAGAGGTCATAAGTTAAGTGCACGCTTTTCATGCCGCGCAACTTGAGGCGAGCAAAACTGCGCAGAGAACCGGAACATCGCTAACGTTTCGTTAGAAAATCGGCCGCAAGCCTTAAGCTATGTTTCCTCACCAGCCGTCTAGCGGAACGTCATGTCAGCCTCGAAGTCGAAAATCTTTGCTCTCAGTAACTTGTATGTCGCCTACCGAAAGGCAAAGGCCGAAGCGTTCTACGAAAGCACGCATTATCACGCCGTGGCTTTCACCGAATACGAGCAAGAGCTAGACACAAACCTCAAAAAGCTCCGTGCGCGTTTGGTTGATCCCGAGTCTGACTGGTACAACGACGGTACGTTTATAGGCGACTATGCCTATCTTCCAAAGGCAATCGATACAAGCGCATGGGATGACAACGAGGACGGTCACTTTCGCACGCTAGATCCAAGCCGAGATTGGCTTCAACGCTACGAAAAAAGCAAAAAGCCGGCGCTTGGAAAACTCCGATTGGTGATCCGGCCTTCTGTCGACTTTCAGGTCGTCTCTGTGTTGTGGATCATGTTTGTGGGCCATCTGTTTGATGCCACACTTGACAGAAAAACATCCTTTGGCAATCGACTAAGACGCACTTTTGGGAAGTCACCTGACGTTCGAATCCTGGCGCCTGACCTGAATCTTTCAACGCCCGGGCTCTTTGTCCCTTATTTTTCTGCATACCGCGATTGGCGAGAGCGCGGCCTTCAATCGATGGAGTCAGCGTTAAAGGAAGGTAAAGACGTACTTGCGATGACGATGGATATCGAGAGTTTCTATCATCGCGTTTCGCCGAAATTTCTACTGCGAAAACGCTTCCTTAGCGCAATTGGCCTTGAGTTGTCAGTTGCAGAAAGACGTTTCACAAAGCATCTACTCTCCGCGTTGGACTCTTGGTATCGGCGGACGCCAGACTTCGCGTCTCGGGAGGAAGGCGCAATCCCGGTAGGACTGTCAGCGTCGAAAGTGATCGCGAACGTTTTGTTGCGGGAGTTTGATCAATGTGTTGCCGCAAACCTCGTCCCTATCTATTACGGACGATACGTCGATGACATATTCTTGGTCTTGGAAGCGAACGGTGATGAGGCAAGCGCGAAACGCGTGACGCAGCGAATCGCGCATGCCATGCATCCACTTGTAGCTGTTCGACAGCACAGTACTGAGCCACATTCGTTAACGCTTAATCTGCCTTATGCTAAAGATTCAGAACTTGTATTCGCAGGTTCAAAGCAAAAGATCTTTTCTCTCTCATCGGCGCACGGCGCAGATCTCGTGCACCACATTCGAGACCAGATTCGTCAGCAGTCAAGTGAATATCGCCTTCTCTCGTCCGTGCCAGAGACGGGGATTGAAATGGCGTCAAGAGCTCTATTGGCGACCCCAAACGCCGCATTGCAAGTGGACGCGCTGAGGAAGGCAGATGTTGTGTCGGTTCGACGGCTGGGATTCTCACTTCTTCTCAGCGATATCGAAACTTACGCAGCGGACTTGCGCCCTGAGACGTGGGAACAGATCCGAAGGGAGTTTTACGGACTGACATATAGACACCTGATTACACCGAGCGGATTCTTCGAGTTCTTTAGTTTTATCCCGCGCGTGTTTGGATTAATGCTCAGTTGCGCCGACACAAAGGAGGCACAGGATCTCATTCAAAAACTTCACGGGGTAGCCGACCTTCTAGGGAGGACCACCACCCTCGGCGACGAAGAAAACAAAACAAGATTCAAACGATGCTTACATCAGTATGCAACGGCACTTCTACAGTCTGGGCTACAGGCGGCAACGCTCCGGTCTGTCGACTTGAGCCCGGGCTACCTTGGCGTACTTAGAAAAATAAAGTTGTTAAGTCATGAAATCAGAATCCCCAGTAGCGTCAAAAGTCTTAGTGTCGTGACCATGCAGTTGTTGCTAGCGGATTGGGGGCGTCGACCCTATAAGGAATACTGGTTTCAGGATCAACAAGAGGATGCGATTGCTACGAGCGTCCCACCAGAAATAGCCGTTCGGCGGAAGCTTCGCTTAGGCGCTATTCGACGTTTTGGAGCACAAGTAACCGATCTCAAGACGCCTCATTGGCCCGCTCTAGCCTTTCCGACGCGCCCGCTTCGTGTAGACGAGATAGGATTGGTAGCACCCGATACCTTACGCAATCCTTGGATACTGCGCGGACTCATTGGGGTGCTTCGGGGCGCAGAGGTTGCTCCCAATCGCTCGCTCGGCTACCTTCAAAACAAAGCGGAATCGCCGGTTAGCTATTTCATTGCGCCTGGAAAATCGAAAGAGCGCATACACGTCGCAGTAACGAGTGTTGAAACCACGCTTGAGCAGTGGAAAGACGCAGCGAAAGGGAGGCCTGACCGATCTGCGCAAAGATACGCGTCGTTTAACGGACTCATAAACAAAATCTTAAGAGAAGAAAAGAGACCCGACTATATAGCGCTACCCGAATTGAGCGTTCCGCTGAGGTGGGCGCTTCGCGCAGCACGCAAGCTCGCTTCCAACGGAGTTTCGCTTCTCACTGGTGTCGAATACCGGCGCGATAGAGCTTCACAAAAACTACGCAATGATTGCCTAGTCTCGTTAACCACGCGTTGGCCTGGTTATCCCAGTAGCGTGGTGATACTACAACCGAAGTTTCAGCCCGCGCATGCCGAGCTTTCGGAACTCCAAAGGCTGCTCAAAACGACTAGCCCAATGTACCTGCCGGCAGACTCGCAAACGAAACCAACCGTGTTTGTACATAACAATTTCTACTTCTCCGTGCTGATCTGCAGTGATCTCACCAATGTTGCTCACCGGTTTGCACTGCGCGGTGAGATCGATGCGTTGTTTGCTCTCGAGTGGAACCCTGACATCAAGACGTTTGCTCCCCTTGTCGAAGCCACCGCGAACGACATGCATGCCTTTGTTGTTCAAGTTAATAATCGCGCATTCGGTGACAGTCGCATTAGGTCACCCGCAACTAAAGACTACGAGCGGGACATCGTCCAGGTAAAGGGCGGGCGGACTGACTACTACGTACTGGGTGAAATTCACCACAAAAAACTTCGAAGCGAGCAGCGTAGAAAGGCGAGAACGCCAAGATTCAAGCCATTACCGATCGGGTTCCGCATGTCGAGACGCCGACGGGAATGTGACAAATCATGATCATAATCTTTGCAATCGTATCCTTCGCGCACCTAGGGAGATCAATCGCATACTTCGAAACTTCCTACGGCCCACCCCGAAAAAGCGAAAACCCCCACGGCGTGAATTTGAACGGCAGGTGATAGTGCTGCGATGGGTCGGCGATGTGAAATCGGTAGGGGACTTCTTCGAGGAACGCGGGCGCAGGCAACGCGACGCCTTGGCTGCGGTAGAAGTCGCCGACGGCGAATAGCACTTCGTAGCCGCCTGCGCCGATGGCGTTGCTCATGAGTACGGGATCGTCGAGCAGGCCCTTGCTATTGATGGCGCCGCGCACGAGCGACGCGGTTTCGCCGAGGCGATAGAGCGCCACGCCCAAGCCGACCGCGACGCGACCATTGGCCACGTCTACACAGTGGATGGATAAGCCGCCAACGTTCATCATGTGCGCAGCTTAACCGAGCTTTGCGCCCGAGGCTTTCACGACCGACGCCCAATCGGTGACTTGCTTGCTGACGAAGCTGCCGAACTCGGCCATTGATTTGCGCTGCATCGCGACGCCCATGTCTTCGAGGCGCTTGGCGATCTCCGGGCGCGCGAGCACGTCGGCTAACGCCGCATGCACCTTCGCCGCAATATCGTTCGGCAGACCGGCGGGCGCTGAGATGCCCAAAAAGTTTTCTGCAACCAATTTCGGAAATCCCGCTTCGCCCACGGTGGGAATGTCGGGCGCGAGGCCAATGCGCGCGCGCGAGGTGACAGCGATGCCTTTTAACTTGCCTTCTTTAATGTGCGGCACGTTTTGCGTGAGCGTGTCGATTGCGAATTGCAACGTGCCGCCCAGAAGATCGGCCGCCATCGGGCCGGAGCCGCGATAGGGCACATGCTCCATGTTCAATTTGTATTCAGACTTGAATAGCTCGCCCACGATATGCCCGATGGAGCCAACGCCGCCAGACCCGAAGTTCACCGGCTTCGTTTGCGCGCGAATCCAAGCGATCAATTCGGTGACGGTTTTCGCGGGCACGCTCGGGTGAACGACGAAGACGTTTGGCACCGCGCCGATATAGCCAATATGCGCGAAGCTTTTGATGGGATCGTACGTCGGCTGCGCGAGCATGAAGGGCGAGATGCTGATCGGGGCCGTGTTCGATAACAAGAAGGTGTAGCCATCCGGTGCGGATTTCGCCACATCAGCGCCGCCAATCGTTCCGCCCGCGCCCGGTTTGTTATCCACGATCACGGGTTGCCCGAGCTTTTCTTGAAGGCCCGGCTGCAACAAGCGCGCAACGATGTCTGACGAACCACCGGGCGCGAACGTGACCACGATCCGTATCGGTTTGTTGGGCCAGCCTTGCGCGAACGCAGGCAAAGCGTGAAGCGCGGGCAGGCTTGCCGAGGCAAGCAAAAAATCACGGCGGTTGAATGCTTTCATGACGGTTCCCTTTTTGATCGGATGTTGCGCTCGTGAAGTGTGTCGGCTAGCGTTGCCAAAGTCCAAAAAAGTATTCGCGAGGCGCTGATTACATGGATGACCTGCGTAACGAAGCGAGAAACATACCAATCGTGCGTGCGGAATCGAGCCCTTTGGCTCTTTGTAAGCGACGCGAGCAACGCAAGCGACGCACGCGAGGCACGCAAAGGGCGGCTACCTCACCGCTGCGCCCGCCGTTTTCAACATCGCTCGAAACAGCACATTCGCGCCGAGCGCGATGTGTTCCGGCAGCGCGTCTTCAATTTCGTTGTGAGAAATCCCGTCTTTGCACGGAATGAAAATCATCGCGGCGGGGCAAGTGCGGGCGACATAGACGGCGTCGTGGCCTGCGCCGCTGACGATCTCTTGCGATGGGGCGTTCAACGTGTTTGCGGCGTTCCTCACGGCATCGATCAACGCGGGATTGAAAGCGGTGGGCGCGAAGTACACAGTCGGTTCGATTACAAATTGGCAGCCTGTTTCGCGCTCTGCATTGGCGACAGCGTTGCGTAACGCGGCATCCATGTCCATGAGCCCTTCGTCTGTGGTGTTTCGAAAGTCCACGGTGAATTTCACTCGACCGGGAATCACGTTGCGCGAATTGGGGAACACATCGACGAAGCCGACTGTGCCGCGCGCGTGCGGCTGCCTTGCGAGCACGATATCTTTCACGGCTTGCATGATCGGCAGCGCGGCTTGCAACGCGTCTTTGCGCAGGCGCATCGGCGTGGGGCCTGCGTGCGCTTCCATGCCAGTGACGGTGATGTCGTACCAGCGCTGGCCGAGCGCGCCAGTGACGATGCCGATGGGAATGTCGGCATCTTCGAGTACGGGGCCTTGTTCGATGTGCGCTTCGAAATAGGCTTCGAAACGCGGCGCACCATCGGCAACGCTTGCGGACTCCTTGCCTGCGAAATCGATGGCCGCGAGCGCGTCACGCACGCTCATGCCTGCACGATCGCGCGCATCGAGCGCATGCGCGAGCGTGAACGCACCCGCGTACACGCCCGAGCCCATCATCACGGGCACGAAGCGCGAGCCTTCTTCATTCGTCCACACGCAGACTTCAATCGGCGCATCGGTTTCGATGCCGAGATCGTTCAGCCGCCGGATGACTTCGATGCCCGCGAGCACGCCGTAATTGCCATCGAACTTGCCGCCCGCGGGTTGGGTGTCGATATGCGAGCCGGTCGCGACTGCGGCGCGATTTGGGTCACGCCCTTCGCGGCGCATGAAGATGTTGCCGATTTGGTCGACGCGGATGCTGCAACCTTCTGCTTTCGCCCAACTCACGACGAGATCGCGCGCTTGACGATCGAGCTCAGTGAGCGCCAATCGGCAGACGCCACCCTTCGCGGTCGCGCCGAGTTGCGCGAGCGTCATCAGCGAATCGTAAAGGCGTTCGCCGTTGACCTGAAGCGGTGCGTTCGCGGTGTTCGGTTTTGTTGCTGCGATGTCCATAGTGCTGAGTTTCAGTAAAGATTGAGGGAACCGCGGAACAGATTTGAATTATGAAGCCCGGTTTGTGCTTTCGTACTGTGGGAGCGCGCTGGCGCGCGAATGGCTTCAACACACGCTAACGCAACGACAGGTCGTT
>JBOFBL010000011.1:0-8911 GCA_051645545.1 Casimicrobium sp.
AGGATTTAACGCTTGTTTATCTTGATAACGTGCGCTCGGTGCTCACGGCATTGCCGCCGGTCGCGCGCGAGACATTCTTAAAGGATGTCGATGCGAATACGGACTTACGGATCACACGCGAGAATCCGAAAAACGACGCAGCGACTATCGCCCGGCAGCCGCTCGTTCGAGTGTTCGTGCGCGAGTTGCAAGAGCGATTGCCGCGTGGCGAACGCGTAATCGTGCAAGAAACGCCAGTGTCTGCGCTTTGGGTGTCGCTGCTTGTGAATGGCGAACCCTATTGGATCGTAGTGCGGCTTGCGAAATTGCGTGTCGATGGTAGTGCGGCGCTGGTGGTTCCGTTTGCGATTTCATTATTGCTCGCTGCAATCGGCGGCGTGTTGATTCATCGCTCGCTCAACCGTCCGATCGCGCAATTGCAAAGTGCGGCGAATGCAATCGGTCGCGGCGAGCGCGCACCACTGCTTGCAACCGATGGGCCGAACGAAGTCGCCGCGCTAAGTCACGCCTTCAATCGTATGGCGCACGATCTGGAAGCGATGGACGCAGAGCGACGCGTGATGCTCGCCGGCGTGTCGCACGATTTGCGCACGCCGGTGACGCGCTTGCGCCTCGCACTCGAAGTCAACGGCGATCAACTCGACGTGCACATTCGCGATCGCATGCTTGCGAATTTGCGCGAGCTTGACAACTCGCTCACGCAGTTTCTTGATTTCGCACGCAGTGAGCGCGACGAAACCGTAACGCAAGCGAATCTCTACGACATCGCCAACGAATGCACCGCGAATTACGAAGCGCAAGGTCACGCGATTGCGTTGCGTGGCGAGCAGGCTCGTGCGCATGCGAACGCGCGCGTGCGCCCGCAAGCGATCATGCGCGCACTCACGAACTTAATCGACAATTCGCTCAAGTATTCGCAAGGCGAGATCGAAATCGAAGTCGTCGCCGCGAGTGGCGGGCAGGGCCCTGCGCTCGTCGTCCGTGATCGCGGCGCGCTGTTACACAGCACGAACTTCGAACGATTGCGCAAACCCTTCGCGCGAATGAACGAAGCGCGCGGCGGCCCCGCGGGTACGGGCTTAGGTCTCGCGATCGTCGAGCGCATCGCGCAATTGCACAACGCGCCGCTCAGTTTCACACCACGCGATGGCGGCGGACTCGAAGTGCGAATGCAGTTTCCGAAGCTTGGCGCGCATTGATGCCGCGATCTTCGCGGTTAACGACCGCTGAATGCTAGATCGCAGAAAATGCGTTCGAAATGCCTAAAATATAGGCAAATTACGTAGGGAACTTGCTGAGAATGAGATTTCAAGCACCAAGTCTAGTCGCCCTACTTAATTGGGCGATAATAGTAAAAAAGTACATTTTCGTAAATTACATTTTATTTACATATCGCCCTGTAAAATAGAGCGGTAAGCGATGTAGCTAGGATGTATCTTTCGCAGCGAAAATAAAACGCTTACGAAACTCTTTTGAATTCTCCGTTCGTCCTAAAATAGAGACTTACTTAGCTTAAGTGCAAACGAAGCACTCACGATTACCGGGCCCGAATCTGGTTTCGACGGGAGTTCTGATATGCGCTTGGGGCATGCCGAGGCGGTACACCTCGATAATCCTGCCAATGCATTTAATTGCAAACGATAGCTTCTACGGCGAAAGCCGTCTCGCAGCCTAATTAAAAACTAGGTCCGAGTGCTGCACCGATGGGCGTGAACGTCGGGTGGAGTAATCCACAGCAGTATCCCTTAACCACGAGTAGGGCGCGCGGATGTCTGCGACGTGCACCCGAAATTTAGTGGACTGGTTGGTGGCGAGGGCGCTCATGCTCGCGCAGTCAACAAGATCAAATCGTGAGATAAGCATGTAGTCCTGACCATCGATGGCTTTCGGACGCGGGTTCAAACCCCGCCGGGTCCACCAACGACAATACAAAAGCCCCGAAAGGGGCTTTTGTATTTCGGTTGCGGCAACGCCAGCGCGCGGGAGTTACATGACGGATAACTTGACTCACACATGACGTTCGCAGCTCAAGGCTTTGGCTTAACAAAAAAAGACTTGAGATATGCTAAAGTAAGGAATCCTTACTTTAGCCGACGTTTGGGATTTACCATGCTCGCCAAAATCACCTCGAAAAACCAGCTCACACTGCCGAAAAGCATCACGCAAGCGATCGGCGCGACCGAGTATTTCGACGTTGCCGCGCGCGACGGTCAAATCATCTTGACGCCCGTGCGCATTCAACGCGGTGACGCCGTTCGCGCGAAGCTGGCCGAACTTGCCATCAACGAAGCCGACGTGAACGACGCCGTCAAATGGGCGCGACGCGGCAGCAAAGCGCGTTCACAGTAAGTCTCGCAAAACGCGAAGAACGCAAACTGCGTGGCTACCTCCAAAAAAACGAGCGCAACGCGCGTCGTGCTCGATACCAACATCGTCCTCTCAGCGCTCGTGTTTCGCGGCGGCGTCGCCGCGCGCGCGCGGAGCGCGTGGCAAGCAGGCGTGTTCACGCCGCTCGTATCCACGGCCACCGCGCAAGAGCTCGTACGCGTGCTCGCGTACCCGAAATTCAAACTCACGGCCGAAGATTGCGAAGAATTGCTCGCGGATTACCTTCCTTACACCACCACAGTTCGAATCCCCGACCCTCCGCCACGCGTCCCCGAATGCCGAGACGCATTCGACATGATGTTTCTGCATTTAGCGGTGGCGGGCAAAGCTAAAGTGCTTGTGACTGGCGACCAAGATTTGCTCGCGCTTGCCGGGCAGACTAAATTCAAGATACTCACGCTCGACGCGTTTCTCTCGACCATTGAAATAGCCGACTAACAAAGACTTCGCATCATGCCTCTCTCCTGGCCAGAAATACGCAACCGCGCCGTCGAATTCCAACGTCGCTGGAAAGGCGAAACCTCCGAGCGCGCGGAATCGCAAGCGTTCTGGATTGAGTTTTTGAACATCTTTGGTGTCGATCGAAAGAAGGTTGGCGCGTTCGAAAAGAAAGTGCAGTTGAAGCGCGCGAAAAGCGTGAAGAACGGGCGCATCGATCTTTTCTGGCCGGGCAAATTGCTCGTCGAAATGAAAAGCGCGGGCGCGGACTTAAATCGCGCATTCGATCAAGCCACCGATTACTTCGACGCCTTGCCCGATCGCGATTTGCCGCGCTACATCCTCGTTTGCAATTTCGAACGCTTCCGTCTCTACGATCTCGAAGAAAACATCGAGCATCCCGAATTCGCGCTCGAACAACTCGATAAACGCATTCGGCTCTTTGGTTTCATCGCAGGCTACAACGTTCAAGCGATCAAACCGCAAGATCCGATCAACATCAAAGCCGCCGAGCGCATGGGCAAATTGCACGATGCGCTCAAGGCGAGCGGCTACACCGGGCACGCGCTCGAAGTGCTGCTCGTTCGTTTGCTGTTTTGCTTGTTCGCCGACGACACCGGGATATTCACGCCCTCAGCGAGCTTCCGCGATTGGGTGACTGATGAAACCAAAGAAGACGGCAGCGATCTGGGCCGCGCGCTGAACGAGTTCTTTGAAATTCTCAATACCCCAAAAGACAAACGGCTTGATTCCCAAAGAGAAAAGTTCCAAGCGTTTGAATATGTCAATGGTCAACTTTTTTCGGAAACGCTGCGCACCCCCGCATTTAACGGGGATACGCGAAACTATCTGCTAGACGCTTGCGCGCTCGACTGGAGCACTATCAGCCCGGCGATCTTCGGCGCGCTCTTTCAAAGCATCATGAGCGGCGAAGATCGCCGCAAATTGGGCGCGCACTACACGAGCGAAGAAAACATTCTCAAACTCATCAAGCCGCTGTTCCTTGATGAGTTGCGCGCTGAGTTTGAACGCAGCAAAGGTAATCGCAATCATTTGTTTGAGCTACAAAAAAGACTGCGTACATTGAATTTTCTCGACCCAGCCTGTGGCTGCGGAAATTTTCTCGTGATCGCCTATCGCGAGCTGCGCACGCTAGAACTCGACATTGTTCGCGCCTCTCGAAATCTCTACGACCCCGCGACACAACGCTTATTCGAAACTGACATTCGCAAATTCATCACGATTGATGTCGATCAGTTCTACGGTATTGAAATCGAAGAGTTTCCCGCGCAAATCGCACAGGTTGCGCTTTGGCTCACCGATCATCAAATGAACCAACGTGCGACTGATGAGTTTGGTCCGTATTTCGCACGAATACCACTCAGAAGCACAGCAACGATTCGTCATGCGAACGCATTGCGCGTTGACTGGAACGAAGTGATTTCTGCGGAGCGCTGCAGTTACGTGCTTGGGAATCCGCCGTTCGTTGGAAAAAATTTCCAAAGCCGTGAACAAAAGCAAGATGCTTTAGAAACATTTCGTCCTATTAAGGGGAGCGGAATTCTAGATTTTGTCGCAGCGTGGTACGTAAAGGCGGTTTCGTACCTAAAGAGCGACTCACGCGCTACGACGTGCGAAATTCAATGTGCTTTTGTTTCGACAAACAGCATCACTCAGGGAGAGCAAATCGGAGTTCTCTGGAGTTGGCTCGTGTCCGAAGGCGTCGAGATCAACTTTGCACATCGGACATTCAAGTGGAGCAATGAAGCGAGTGGTAAAGCTGCGGTGCATTGCGTAATTGTTGGTTTCTCGCTCGTTTCCACGCAGCGAAAGGTGATATTTGAGTACATCACACCGACGTCCGAGCCGCTAGCAGTTTCAGCGTCAAACATAAACCCGTACCTAGTTGACGCTCCAAACGTTCTGCTATCAAGCCTTACTCATCCAATTTGCCGAGTGCCCGCATTGCGCAATGGGAGTAAGGCGACCGACGATGGCAATCTTCTCCTCTCTGAGTCTGAAGCTGCCGATCTGAAGCTCAAATTCCCGATAACTGAGTCTTGGATAAAGAAGTTCGTGGGCGGCGAAGAACTCATCAACAACATTTCACGTTATTGTCTGTGGCTAAAAGATGTTTCTCCAACTCACTTGCGCTCCGTGCAACCGGTGTTGGAACGTGTTGACCGCGTGCGAAAGATGCGCGAGGCTAGCGTCGACGAGCAAACAAGGAAGGACGCACTTCGACCAGCGCTCTTTCAAAAGGAGCGCCAACCACAGTCGACTTACTTGGGGATACCTCGTACGAGTTCTGAGCTACGTTCATTTGTGCCTTTGGGATATCTCGAACAGGCCATCATTGCTAGCGACAATCTACAAACAGTAGAAGACGCCACTTTGCATCACTTCGGATGTTTGAGTTCGACGATGCACAACGCCTGGATTCGCGCGGTGTGCGGTCGTCTTGAAAGCCGCTATCGATACTCCGCCGGTATCGTCTACAACAATTTCCCCTGGCCCGATTGCCTCACCCGGCCTTCGACTGACCTCTCCGCGAAAGAAAGAAGTTGCGCGGACGCCATCGAAGCCGCCGCGCAAGGCGTGCTCAACGCGCGTGCAGCGCATCCCGAAAGCTCGCTCGCGGATTTGTACGATCCGCTTACGATGCCGGCCGATTTGTTAAAAGCACATCAAAAACTCGATGCAACGGTGGACGCGGCCTATTACCTTTCGCACGCCGCCGACGGCGCAAAGAAAACCTGGAAATCGGATGCCGAGCGCGTGGCGTTTCTGTTCACGCTCTACCAAAAATTCACGAGCCTATTGCCAAGCGACGCGCCGAAGAAACCAAAACGCGCAAAGGCAAGCAAACTTTAATATCGACACTTCAGATTAAAGTGTTCTTTAATTCAACTTCGATCGCAAGACGTGAGGTATATCGCTCGGCTCTCCAATTAGCTGAACCAAAGAAAAAGCCCCATCCGGGGCTTTTTCGAATGAAGACTATCTTTAGCGCATATGCGTAATGATCAACGCGGCAACAAAGAGTGAAACCAAGTAATACCCGCCGTTGATACCAAAGAGTTTCCACGAACGCTTTTCCCAGGCGACACCGTTCAGCAACACGGGCACCATGAAGCCGAGCCAGGTGAATACGGCGGCGTTGATCGATTGCATGACCGGCGAGAGACCTTGCAGTGTTGAGCCCCAAGTCGATGGCGTCCATGCGGCGATGTTGCTCGACAGCACGAAGGCGATTAGGAAGCAGCCGATCGCGTTGCAGATCAAACCCTTTGCGAGGTCGCTGCCTTTGGCTTCGTAGCCTTCGGGCAAGCCGAGCTCGCGGGTCCAGGCTTTTCCGAAGAGCGGCGTGTACCAGACGTAGCCCAGGAAGAAGTTGGCGACCACGGCAATTGCGATGGCGATGAAGTTGGGTTGAATTTCAGGCATGAGTATCTCCTTTCGCGTTTGAGCGATTGATTGACGTGTTGAAGAAAAAATGACGCGCGAAAAGCGTCGATCAGTGACTAGCGAAGCGATTGAATGCCGACGACTGCTGCAAAAACAGCGAGCGCCGAAATCGTGATGAGTGTGGCGATCATTCCAATTTGGCGTCCCCAGCGCCAATTGGGGAGTAACAGTCCGAATGCGTGAATGAGGCGACCGACGACGAATGCAGCACCGAAAGCGATGAGTGCTGTTCGCGAAAAGCCTGAGAGCTCAAGCATGAACATCAAGATCAGCACGATCGGCGCGTATTCCACTAAATTGCCGTGTGCGCGGATGCGCCGCAGCAGCGTGTCGTCGCCGCCGTTTTCGAACAGCACACCGCGCTCGGCGCGACGCTTGATCACGATCACTGTCAGCGCAAATTGCAACAGCGCGCAGGCAGCGGCAGTGAGCAGTGTGATCGTAGGGGTTGGCATTGCTCTGTCTCTTTGTTGATTCGTTGAGATGAATGCTAGCCATTGCTTTACGCCATGCCTAGTGCTTTAATAGGCATAACTTTCCAAACTTTAAGTTAATAATGCAAAGTCTGCGTGGCATTCTCAATTTCACACGCGTTGCGGAGCTAGGTAGCTTCACGGCAGCCGCGAGTGAGCTTGGAATTTCGCCCGTTGCCGTGAGCAAAAACATTTCTCGGCTTGAGCAATCGCTTGGCGTGAGGCTTTTCACGCGCAGCACGCGTGCGCTTGCGCTCACGCCCGAGGGCGCTGCGTTTCTCGAACAATGCCGCGGGCCGCTTGCGCAGTTGGATGAGGCGTGTCGGCAAGCGAGCACCGATGTGCATAACGCGAAAGGCGTGGTGCGCGTGACGCTCGTGTCACCGGTTGCACATCTGTTTATCGTGCCGAAACTCGCGGAGTTTTATCGTCGCTATCCCGATATCGATTTGCATTTGGAGTTGAGCGAAGAGGTGAATCCGATCGTGTCGAAGCGGTTCGACGTTGGGATTCGCATGGATGCGCTCACTGATGCGGCGTTTGTTGCGCGACCGCTTGGGCCGCTGCGTTTGCTGCTTTGTGCGTCGCCTGCGTACGTGAAACGGTACGGCACGCCGTCGAGATTGGAAGACATTTCGCAACACGCCGCACTGCAATTGCAAGTCAGCGGACAAGAGCAACCGAAAGCGTGGGTGTTTTGGCATAACGGCGCGGAGCCGGGAACATCACCCGGTGCGCGAATCGTACAGCCGAAAACGCGCTTGGTCTCTAATGACTTTTCTAGCCTCATGTCTGCCTGTCTTGACGGGCTTGGTATCAGCCAGTTTCCGCAACCGATGGTCGTCGATGCATTAAAGCGCGGCAAGCTCGTGCAACTTCTGCCGCAATACACATTGAACGGTTTGCAGCTCTTCATTCACTATCCGAGCCGCAAGCAACTTCCCGCGCGCGTGAAAGCGTTTGTCGACTTTGTGCTCGAAGGATTATCGGGACACGAAGACCTCGTTGTTGATCCCGCTGTGCTAACGTCGGCACAGAAAAAATCTCAACGCAAACGCGCCGCATAAAACTATGGCCTTCATCAACTACGTCACTCAAATTCAACTGGACTTCGGTGCGATTTCGCTTTTGAAAGCAGAGTGCGATCGTGTGGGCATTTCAAAACCGTTGATTGTGACGGACGCGGGCGTGCGTGCGGCGGGTGTACTCGCGCATGCCGAGCGCGCGTTGGGTGTGTTGCCATTCGCCGTATTCGATCAAACGCCGTCGAATCCGACAGAGGCTGCGGTGCGCGCAGCGGTCGAGGCGTTCAACGCGAATGCCTGCGACGGCTTGATTGCGGTGGGGGGTGGCAGCTCGATTGATTGTGCGAAAGGCGTGGCGATTGCTGCGCGGCATGAAGGCGCATTGAAGACCTACGCGACGATTGAGGGCGGGTCACCGAAGATCACCGAGCGCGCAGTGCCCTTGATTGCAGTGCCGACGACGGCGGGGACTGGCAGCGAGGTCGCGCGTGGTGCGATTTTGATTTTGGATGATGGCCGCAAAGTGGGTTTTCATTCGATGCATTTGATTCCGAAGGCAGCGATTTGCGATCCGGAGTTGACCTTCGGTTTGCCAGCGATGTTGACGGCGGCGACGGGCATGGATGCGATTGCGCATTGCATGGAAACGTTCATGAGCGCGGCGTTCAATCCGCCCGCCGATGGCATAGCGCTTGATGGCCTCGCGCGTGGGTGGGCGCACATCGAGCGCGCGGTGCAAACAGCCCGCACCGGCGTGACGGCGAACGGCCACGATCGCGAAGCGCGACTCATGATGATGTCGGCCAGCATGCAGGGCGCGATGGCGTTTCAAAAAGGCTTGGGCTGCGTACATAGCTTGTCGCACAGCTTGGGGGGCGTGAATCCAAAGCTGCATCATGGGACCTTGAACGCGATGTTCTTGCCTGCCGTGATTGCGTTCAATGCGAGCGTGGAAAGCGTGCGAAAAGAAAAGCGGCTTGAACGCATGGCGTATGCGATGGGGCTCTCTTCACACGACGATATCGGTGAAGCGATTCGTGAAATGAATTCGCGGTTGGGTTTGCCTTCTGGCTTGAACGCAATGAAGGTAGAGCGCGACTGGTTCGCGAAAGTGATCGA
>JBOFBL010000012.1:0-25258 GCA_051645545.1 Casimicrobium sp.
AAGCGGCCGATCGCGAATTTGACGCGACAGTTCGTCTTGGGCTTGAGTGCGCTGGACTCTTCGGTGGTAGTGATCTGATATCTCGGAGACGGCGGAGCTCCTCGGTCGAGGTCGTTGTTTTCGGAACGACACTAATTGATGCGTTACGCGAATCAATCAAAAGCCCCCCCCTTCTTTCTGCTAGCACATGAGAGCACTTCCAAACTAATCTAAGAAAAAAGTTGCACCGAGGGAGTTCTTGGTAGCCAATAAATTTCGGAGGTAAATCATGTCTAGTAAAAGTTCAACAGTACGTAAAGTGATGCGTACGATCGTGCGCAATATGCCTGATTCAGCGCGTTACGCACTTTTACGCCGCGCTGTGAAGGCGCCGGTAACGCTTAACGGAGACTACGAAGTCAAAATCGCTGATACGCTCGATGAGTGCAAAGCGGCGTTTCGCGTGCTTCACGATGCATATGTGGATATGGGGTACTCCGATCCGACGCCGACGGGATTGCGAATCACTCCCTATCACCTGCTGCCGACGACGACGATCGCGGTCGCAAAGTACAGAGGGGAGGTCGTCGGCACAGTTTCAATTATCAAAGACAGTCCACTGGGTTTGCCGACCGACGAGATCGTGAATATAGATGCGCTACGCAACTGCGGCAACCGGATTGCCGAAGGCTCGAGCATTGCCGTCGTACCCAAACATCGAAACGGACGCGCGATGTACTTGCTCATGAAATTTCTCCACAATTATTTATGGCAATGTTGCGGGGTTCGATACCTCGTGGTCACTTCAAATCCGCGGCACGAGGATTTGTACCTTGGCATCCTGTGTTTTGATCGATTGAGCGGCGAAACGGTTCACGGTTACTCGTTCGCTAAAGGCGCTGACGCGGTGCCGATGGTGCTCGATCTAAGCGAGGCGGCAGAACGGTTTCGATTGGCTTATGTGCACCGGAACGACGACACAAGCATGTATAGATTCCTGTTCGAGCGATCGGTACCCGAGATTTCACTGCCTCCAAAACAGCATCGGCTCGCGAATCACAGTGCGATGTCGGCCGATTGGATTCACAAGTTATTTTTAGATGGTTTACTGACTGAGCAACTGCGCAATCCCGCGTTTGTGGCATTGCTGAAACGCGTTCACGGGATCGAGCTTGGTCGAGGCTTCAGTGAATCCGCGTCGCGTCTATTTGCGGACGTGCGAATGGGTGAGTTCTGGGCCGTGAACTGCCACGGTATTCTCCGCGCCCACTCTGATCACACGGTGTCAACGACCTGCCGCGTATTTTGTATTTTTGATAAGTACGTAGATATCCTCGGTGCAGGTGCGTCCTTTGATCGCTACCCTCCAGCCGGACTGTTATCGATTGGACGTGGCGCGCACGCGTCGGTTTGTCTGTCGAGCAGCTTACCAAACGGACGCATGCGCTACCGCGTCACGCAATCGAGCGCGGGTTGGAACGATATCAAACAAGTCATTGATCGTCGCAACGTCGAAGGCGACGCGATGAGCGTTGAACATTACGAAAGCACTTTGCTAGGTACGGTAGACGTCGCGCGTCGAAATCATCGCGCTCAAGCCGTGCAGGCTGCGTAGGGGTTGATATCAAACGTCGCGGCGCGAAGTCTGCAAACCGTTTAGCGGGTGTGCGCATGTGATTCGTCAATAGATACTGCGGGATATGGATTGGCTATAGCGCGCTGACAGCCACAGCCATCGACCAAAGCTTCGATGTGCTTGTACTTAGCGTTAGGGGGTGAAATTGGCAAAACGTAATTGCGACAACGTCGAATCGGCTCGGCCCGGTTCAACAGCCGCTGCCAATGCGGAGCGACTATCTGGATCAGATGATGTGCATCCTCATGCGGTGACGATTTTCCTTGTTTTTCTAAGCACGCTAATCGTGCTTTATGCCTATCTACTCGTCGTCGATTTGTCTTTCAGCGCCGACTTCTCACGGTGGTGTGCTGACCGGATGGCCGAAATTCGCACGTGGAATTGGCGGCATTGGTTTCGACGCTAGCTGGACATGGGTGGCGACGAGTGGTCGTTGCGCATGCGAAGAATTTCACAACGAAATCACTTCGTCGTTCGTCGCAAACCGGATGAATTATTTATGACGTTGTCATACATTGCGCGTGCTCGCTGATGTGTTGTCAAGCGATAAGTAAACGCATCAATGAGTATCCCGTTTCCACAATGAAAGGATGTTCTTACGTGATTAAAAATAGACCCTGCAAGTTGTTGTCGACAAGACTCCTACGGATCGCAGCTTGGGCGACCAGCTCCATAGTGTGTGCGTTTGCGCAAGCAAATAGCGAGGAAGCAACAAGTAAAGCCTCGCCTAATCCGATTGACCGAGCGACGTTGATTGCTGAGGCGACGGCAGCTAGCAGCGCCCGTGCCGCAACGCCCGAAGAACTCGGAATGCTCGGCATGCCTAAAGAACAGGCGCGTGCTCAATTCTCTGCCGCGCGTGCGCAACAAAGATCAACGTCCGAATACGCGTCACTTCGTATCGTTCAGCGTGGCAACCTCAGCGCTGCGGTCGTCGGCACTGCGCTTTTGTCGGAGCATCGGATCAACAATGTGGTCGATCGCCAGGAACGAAGCGCAAACCCACCGCCGGCAGCCCGCTCACACCGAACGCACGATCACCACGTTAAACATGGTCAAAAGCGTGCACTCTCATCGCAAGCGGAGGGCACACGTAATGAATAAATTACTCACTGGCGTTACGTTACGAAGCGTTGGATTATTGTTGTTGTGCGCAGCTTGCTTAGTACTCGGCCGCGTCGAGGCCGCCAAGCTCGTACTTGTTAACGGCGACTTCCCAGGCACCGGTTTTAACGACCCAACGCCCGTTGCGCCTGTCGGTGGCAATCCTGGGACTACCCTGGGTCAGCAGCGCCAAATCGCGTTTAACTATGTCCTTGGACTCTGGGGCAAGACGCTCTCTAATACCGATATCACGATTGAGGTATTGGCTGGGTTCCGCGCGCTCGGCTGTGACGCAAATGGCGGAGCCCTTGCTGCGGCGGGGCCGTATACGCTCTATTCGAACAGCGAGGGAACCAAATTTAACAATACGTGGTATCACGGTGCGCTAGCGAACAGGCTCGCCAATCGAGATCTTGATATCGAAAACTACGGCGTGAATTTTCCCGAAATTATTGCGAGAGCCAATATCAATATCGGCAAATCGGATTGCATCCCCGGATCGGGTTGGTACTACGGACTCGACGACCGGGCACCAAGCGACGGCCAGAGCTTCGTCAAAATCATGCTCCACGAGGTTGGGCATGGTCTGGGTTTTGGCTCCCTAGTCGATGAATCGACGGGCGAGTATTTTGCCGACAAACCCGGTGTATGGGAACACTTCCTATATGACGACACGACGGGTAAAACTTGGGTCGCGATGACCGACGAGGAGCGCAAAGCCTCTGCGATCAACAACGAGAACTTATCGTGGACCGGCTATCAGAGTTTCGTCGCTGCGAAGCGCGTGCTCGCGATAAAGCCAGAGCTGAATCTTTTCTTCGTCAATGCGAGAACACTAACTGGTTTTGTTCCTTCGGCTGCACCAGGTTTCGGGGTGCCCGAAGGTCGCCGTCGCGTTGTAGGGACACTTGGATTTACAGGCAACGGAAAGCTTGCTAACGACGCGTGCAATGCGCTCACGCCAGCACAAACAAGAGCGGTCAAAGGCAAGATTGCAGTGATCAATAGAGGCGGCTGTGCGCTCACGCAAAAAGCGCTGAATGCGCAGATTGCTGGTGCCATCGGGGTAATTTATGTCAACAATGATCCGAGCTTTTCTCGGTTTACATTTGGCTCGCCCGATGAGCGCAACATTCGTATTCCGGTTGCGTTGATTTCGCAACAAGACGGGATGAGGCTTAGAAACGAGGTCAACGACTTTACGACCGTGAGCTTCATAGAGCGGTTGCGACGAGCCGGTGTTAACGACGCAGGGCGTCCCCTAATGTTCGCGCCAACGGCGGTTCAACCAGGGTCCAGTGTTTCGCACTGGGATGTATCTGCATCGCCGAATCTTTTGATGGAGCCCTATGCGGTAGGCGACGAGTCGATTCTGCTCAAGCCGCCTGGTGATATGACCTATCCACTATTTCAAGACATTGGCTGGTAGTGTTGAGCCGCACGCGACCTTCGTCAAATGTTTCCAAGTGCGGGGTTGCGTGCATCGTTGTTCGTCGGTCTCGATTTGCTCGGTGCAATTTGCTCTGCTTGGATGAATCGCATGAATTTATCGTCTGTTATCAATTTGTTCGATGATGCGAGTCAAACACGCAGATGAACGGTTGCGCGGATTTACCAACGAGGCACTCGCCCGTCGTCGTTTCGACGTTAGGGCGAGCGCTAAACGTTGGCGGCTGGATGTGCCAGCACGAAAGCTAGCGTTGAAAAGATCTCTAACACATGGCTTTCTCTCGACGATGGTTGCGCATGCCGCTATAAACGCTTACGCGGGGACCCAAATCGAAGAGACGCTGGTGCCTTCAGTGCAGACCGCACTCACAACGGCGCTGGCCGATCGCGGTGCGACGCACTTGATAGGCGAGCCTCGCATCACTCAAGCGTGGCTTGCTGAAATGTCAGCGCGACTCGCGAGACGTATGTCTGACGATGAAGAACGCACCGAGTTCTTGATCACGGTGCAGTACGAAGCAAGTCGCGCAGGGCTGGATCCGCAACTGGTCCTCGCAGTCATTACGCATGAGAGTGCTTTTCGCAAATACGCAATAAGTCGTGCTTACGCGCGCGGCTACATGCAGGTGATGCCATTCTGGGTGCGCCTGATTGGTTCGCCCGAACACAATCTGTTTCACCTCCGGACGAACTTGCGCTACGGTTGCGTAATACTGCGCCACTATCTCGACATCGAGAAAGGCAACATCGTGCGCGCGCTTGCTCGCTACAACGGCTCGCTCGGTCGCTTCGACTACCCGAACGCGGTCTTAGGGCATCTCAATCGCCAATGGAAATGGACACCACCAACTTGAGCTTGCGCAGTGAGCGTACTGATAATCATTAATCCTAGACTATGCGATCGCGCTGTTGCTAATCGCGCAACAGTAAGCGATCACAAGAGCAAAGTGTCGCCTCCATTGCTTTACCGCGAATACACTTGCCGCATGCGACGTTCTTTTTTCAACTAATGCGAAGCGGGATATTGTTTCTAGAGGCTTTGAGTATCGGGCACGTATCGCGTGCACTCGCCGTCGCTGAGTTGATACGAAAACTTGGGGTAGAGCTGATCGTAGCTGTTGACAATAGATTTAAGAGTCACTTCGCAAACTTTGTGACTGAATCGCTTTACTCCATTAGCGAGAACGAGGTGTACGGCCGATTTGTGAACGGTGACGTACTCTACAACCAAGTACAGATCGCGCAGTATGTATCCTCCGACCGGACTCTTATAGAGCGGATACAGCCAGCGTTTGTTGTTGCTGAATTTCGCCCAACCGCACTGGCGCTTGCGCGCAGTATGGATATTCCTGCAATCGCATTGCTCGAAACGTCGCTGCACCCGAACTTTGATCCAAGAGACTACTCTGTGCCCGATGCTTATTTGCCACGCGCTCGGGCATTTGCGAAATGTAGCGAGATGGTCATTCAATCGACGTCGCAAACTCTGTTGGGTGCGCTTGTAAGGAACCGACTAATTCGAAACGCGACTGCGCCGTGGGCGAGAGCGTTCGATGACCATGGGCTCGACGTGCCTGTGAGCTTCTTCGAACTGTTCGCTAACGCCGATCTTTGTTTGATCTCTGATCATCATGCTTTCTTGCCAGTGAAGGCGCGGCCACAAGACTTGTTTCTTCCAGGGCCTTGGTGGTATCCAGCGCCGACGTTTACTACACGTTCACCGGAGAAGATCAGGAGAGAAACGCGGCACGTGTATCTGGCAAGCGGAACCCAATCGGCGACTAATCTTGAGAAAATGTTGCGTTATGCGCGGTGTTTTGCGGACGCTGGATGGAGTGTATTGTTCAGTACCGGTAATCGCGAAGTACCACGCACCGAATTGTCGGATGGAATTGAAATTTCTCCATTCGTTGATGAGGATGCCGTGTTGCCAAGGGTGGATCTCATGATTCATCCCGGGGGGCAAGGGACTATCTATCGTTGCTTAAGACATTCAGTGCCGCAGGTCATCCTTCCCTCGAGCCCGAACCAACACTTTTATGCGGACGCCGTGAGGCGGCACGGCCTTGGGAAGTATGTTCGCCGCTTTGACGTCAACGAGCGCGTCCTATTGCGTGAGGCCGACGAGGTTGTTTTGTCGTCGGAAGTCGCAAGGAGCGTTCGCTCATGGCGAGGACGACTGCAAGCATTTGATTCCGCGTTAATGGCCGAGCGTGCAATTCGTTCGCTACTCGCCTTATGAAAAGTCAATATGCATAAAAGGGCCACTTCGCTTTATCTTTTGGCTCACCAAGATGACGAGCTGTGCTGTATTCCCGCCATTCTTGAAGACCTTGCGGCGAAGCTACGTGTTGTCTGTGTGTTTCTCACTAGCGGCGATTGCCAGACTCAGCGGATCGAGCGGCGCAATGCAGAGACTCGCCACGTGTTGGAGCGGCTCGGAGTCGCTAGTACAGATATCGTATTCGCAGGAACGCATGTTGGTATCTTGGACGGCGAGCTATATCGCAAACTAAATGTCGGTATACGAGAGGTTCAGCGGCTTTGGGATTACTACGCGCCAATTTCAAAATGTACGCTCCTTGCCTGGGAAGGAGGGCATCTCGATCACGACGCGTCTCACGCGATTGGTGCGATCGTTGCTTCACAGCGGCATTTACTTGGAGCGACAAGTCAGATACCGTTTTATCGCTGCAGCAGGCGTATTGGACTTCTAAAAGTAAACACTGCAATTCCCGATAACGGCCCCGTCGCGATACAAAGGCTCGGCGTGCGAGCCAGGTTTGCGCTCTTGCGAGCATTTTTTTGCTATCCCTCGCAACTTCAAGTTCTCGTGTTTTTGATGCCACAAATGACTTGGAAGTGGATCGTTTGCGGATGTTTACAAACGCAATCCGTTTCGTTAAACCGAATCTTTGCGAGACCTACGGCGGCACTTTTCTATGAAAAAAGGCAGCTACTCACATACGTCGAATTTGAGAAAGAAATTAGCAATGCGTTTCTTGCAACGCGCGAACAAGCTTGAGGCCGACGTAGTCGTTGTGGGCTCCGGTGCCGCCGGAGGATGGGCGGCGAAATGTTTGACTGAATCGGGTTTGAACGTGCTTTTGCTCGAGGCCGGACCGTATCGATGTATACCATTTGAGTTAGCAAAAGTGGGCGTTAGCGCAGCCAGAACGAATGTGTTTTCTTCGGATAGTTTGGCAGAGCACGTTAATAACACGAACCGATATTTTTCGAACGACATCGCAGACCGAAGTCTGCGGCGCGACGCCACTCAGCGAGCATGCTACGCGCATCGTAGCTTTACGCAGAAGTACTTTGTCGATGACTTAGACTTTCCCTATAGCGCCCCCAACGAGCACCCGTTTGTTTGGATACGTCAGCAACAGTTTGGCGGCAGGACTATGCTTTGGAATCGTACGGTTCCGCGGATGTCTGATCAGCAATTCAGGCCGAGTCTGTACCGCAATTCGTGCCACGAGGACTGGCCAGTGAGCTATGCAGACATCGCGCCGTTCTACGACAAAGTAGAAGACTATTTGGGAGTAGAAGGTAGCAAAAGCGGGCACCCACAACTACCTTGTGGAGACTATCGAGAATGTCGTTCATTCACATCTCGCGAGCTGGAGTTCGCGGAGTGCCTGGCTAGCGCATACCGGGCCCCAAAGCTTTGCATTGCACCCCACGTACCTTTGTTCGACTCCCGTCTCGGTTGGCGGCAGCGTCTTATACGAATGCCCTTTTGCAGTGCAACTTCTACGCTTGCCGACGCAACCAAGACAGGTCGGATTCGGCTTGCATTTTCCTCGCCCGTGACCCGAGTGTTGACAAATGATGCAGGGAGTCAGGCGATCGGTGTCGAGTTTTTTGATCGAAACCGAGGTGAACACAAGCGAGCGTTCGCGCGCGCCGTCGTGCTTTGTGCATCTACGCTTGAGACGACAAGAATCTTGATGAACTCTATGTCAAACGCCCACCCTTCCGGTATCGGCGGATCGAGCGGCCATCTCGGTAGCGGGTTGATGGATCACTTGTTTGGCCTGATTGTCGAAGGTACATTATCCGGGCCCGCGCAGAAAGTTCCTTTCGCGGACATTGGGGTGATGATTCCTCCGCTGTGCCCCAACGAAGGGCAGGAGGACAACTCATTTCAAGTTCAAGCGCAACTAAACATCGCAGATCCGGATGCGCCGACAATGCGAACGAAGTGCCGATTTATCGCAATCGGAGAGGTGATGCGCGACCCATTGAATCGGGTAAAGCTCAATTTTGAACGTCGCGATGCAATCGGTATGCCTACGCTTCACGTCGAGATGCAGTACCGCGAACATGAGAAAACACTCATCGGCTTAATGAATAAAGAGCTCGACCGCATGGCCCACCTGATTGGGTGCGAGCGCCCGAGACGCTCGACGGCAGTGCTACCGCCTGGCGGATCGATCCATGAAATGGGGACCGCTAAGATGGGGCACAGCGCTGCGAGCTCAGTGGTAGACGGCTACGGTCGTTGCTGGGATGTTCCTAACGTAATCGTGGCTGACGCGGCCGTGTTTGCGTCGTCGGGATTTCAGGAGCCGACGCTTACGATCATGGCATTGGCCGCGCGATCAGCTGAACGTCTCGCGAACGAACTAGGTGAGATAACTCAACAATGACGTATTTGAAACGTACCAAACTGTCGAGCTTCGCAAGAATCTACGCAGATCGTGAAATCAAATCGGGGCGATACTTAACGTTTACCTCGCTTGTCGATTTTTCGAGCGTTGATGACTTGAGAAATCGGGTGCTTGCCGAACGGCAATTTAAGCCGAGCTATACCGCTATTCTTTTTAAGGCCGCGTCGCTCGCGGTTGCTGCAACGCCGTACGCTAATCGAATCGTTGTTAGGCGCTATGGATTCTTTGATCAGCTTTTTCAGTTTGATCAAATCGACGGAGCTATCTCGACCGAAGTGAATCTCAGCGAATATCCGATGGCAGCAAACCTCGAAATTTTTCGGGCTGTCGACCAGATGTCCATTCGACAAATCCACGAGCGTTTGCTTGTGGCTCGCGATGCGCCAGACGGAGTAACAACAGGCTTCAAACAATTTCAAGAATTGCTGGAGCGCATTCCGTCCATGCTGCTACCGATTATTATTTCCTCGGTCGTTTACTCCTCGCGGCTATGGCAAAGACACCGCGGCGGTGCGTTCATGATGAGTTCGCCGAGCAAGTACGGCGTCGATTTGTTACACGCACACTGGCCGTTTCCGCTGGTGTTCTCGTTTGGGAAAATTGGAGAGAAACCCATGGTTTTTGGAGGAGAGCTTGTCGTTCGCCGAGCTGCTTATCTTTCGCTGGTTGTTGATCGACGGTTAATGGCGGGTGCGCAAGGCGCTAAACTCTTTCGGGAGTTTACGAGTCTTGTCGATAGAGCAGACGCGCTGACGAATCATGTTTAAGGTATCGGCATGAAACCACAGTCGAAAGGGCAAGCAATCGGCTTTGTCGCAGCCGGACTTTTCGAAGTGCTCATAAATTGCGCGTGCGCCCTTTTGGTGGTGGCATCGGTGTGGTACGTTGTGGAGTATGGTGTTTTCGCAGTTGCGGTGAGTCTTGTCCTTGCGCTCTATGCGTCGTCGTTATTGACGTTGGGTTTGCTTGGCGTTGCATTTAGAATCGCGCCTAAACCTGTAGAAGGTAGGCCAAGATCTAAAGCGCAGCGCACCGGGATTTTTTTCTGCCTCGCGCTTAGTAACTTCCAAACGCGTAGTCTTGCTCGACTTACATTGATCGCCCCGTTTCCGGCTACGCATTTCTATCGACTTTGCGGTTCTTCAATTGAGGGCATGATTCAGCACCCGCATTTCGATGCGATTCATGATCCTTGGGGATTGGTCGTGGGGCGAAATGTAGTGATTGGAGACGGCGCAAAAGTGTTTGCGCACGTTGCGAGTGAGGCCGGGAAAATCCTTGTCGGTAGGGTCGTTATTGGCAGCTCTGTGCTCATTGGCGCTCGCGCCGTGATTGCGCCTGGCGTCGTGATCGGAGACGGCGCGCGCATCAACATCGGCGCGCGCGTTTCGCCTTGGAGTGTGATCGGAGCTGGTGAAGTTTGGGACGGCGCACCCGCCAGATGCATCGATAGAAAACGGTAGAAGCACTAATTGCTTTGCCGCAGAAGTCACTTCGGCGGTAGATCCGAGTACGATGACGCTAGCACTGAGGGTTTTTCGATGGAATGCGGTGCGGTTGAGGTAGTACACGAAAAAAGCGTAGTGCATAAAATTGATTGTGCGGGATTTACGTGGGGAGCAATGCGATCAACTTATCGGAACTGTCAATCAGAGATTTCGAAATTTTCTGTCTTGTAGTCGATGCTGGCGGTTTTCGAGAAGCGAGTAAGCGATTGAATTTAGCGCCATCCCAGGTATCGAGGCGCTTGCAATACATTGAGGCATGTCTGGGCGGTCGTGTTCTAGAACGAACAACTCGAACGATGAAACTGACTCAACTGGGTCGCAAGTTTCTAGCGGAGGCGAGGCAACTTGCGCACTACTCGGATTACCTCAGTCACACGTTAAGCGAACGTGAGCGTTGGTACGAGATAGACACTGATAGTTTGCGGTCGCGAGCCCACGCACTGGGCATTTGTTTTAGAGACCAAAGCTTGGTTTCGTTGGCCAAGTTGATTGCCAATATCGAGCTCAGATGGCTATCAATCACCGGTATGGGAGGGGTGGGTAAAACGCTGACGCTTCGCCTGTTAAACGCAGAGCTAGGTTCGAAACGGGCACAACTTGTTACTTGGTGCGATTGGTCGCATTGCGCAGATATCGGCTCCGCGCTCATGTACTTGAGCGCGAGACTCGGAGTCGCACGCGCGGCGCAAAGTTCTATCGAGGACGACTTGTGCAAACATCTTCGTCTGCGACCACAATTGTTGTTACTCGATAACCTAGAGCAACTGGCGGGGGCAAAAGACGCAATTGATCGATTGATCGAGCGCTGTCGCCACGTCCGGGTGGTGACGACATCACGTACGACACTCGGTTCCAGATATGAGATCGAGCATCGTTTAGCTACGTTCGCTATACCGCCGAATACAACGCGCACGCTTTCGCAGGTACGAAAATATCCTAGTTTTCGATTTTTTGAGAATGCGCTCTCGCGAAAAATGGGTTCGGAAGAATGCGCTCGCCAATGGTTAGCCGAACAAGGATTGGCGCGTTGTATCGATGCGGTACGCTATACGGCAGGCATACCGCTTGCGATAGAGTTGCTTGCAGGTTACTTCGCACAGATTTCTTTGAAACATGGGCTCGAAATGTTGTCGTCTGCGCATTTGCCAGATGAGCTATATGCGGTTGAGTCGACGCGGTATCGCCGAGAATCAAGACATGACTCCGTGCACGCATGTTTTTTAGGTTCTTAGCGGACGCTTGATCGCTGTTTACAAGATTTCTTGCTTGTGCTGTCGTGTAGCGAGACTCTCATTAGCGGTTCAGGAGTTGACCAACTCGGATCGTTGGTCAAACGCTATCCACCGACACAGGCATTGCTGTTGCTAGTGAGAAGCGGATTGCTAGAAGCCTGCGGTGATTGCTTTCGTTTGTTGCCGCTGATTCGCGCGTTGATAAATAGCTACGCCGAACTAGAGCAGCGTCGGCGTGTACAAGATAACCTCATTCGTTGGGCGGAAAAATTTGCCATTAGCATGGCTCCGAAGATACTGGCATCCGCGAGCGATGTAGATATGGAGCAGATTCGCCACGTGCGGGGGTGGCTATTTCATTGCGCGCTGAACGCAAAAACGGGCCACATGGGTAGCGGGGATGCGCCGTTAAATCTCTTCTTTCTGGCAAGAGTTGCCTTCGACATCGAAGCCGATCATCCGCCGCAGTTTCTGCGCATGTATATCGCAGTGCTGTTGCGCCACCAAGCGCTTTGTAAGGATCGAGCGTTGATTGAGAGGCGGTGGTGGGATATCGCGCGCATTGCGAGCATAGAGAACGAACCCGCGTTAGTCGAGCATGCCAAGAAGCAAGCCCTCAAAGCCAATGGACTGTCTTCATCAGATCGGCTAGATTGGTGTCTCAACGTTGCACAGCACCACGCGTTAGCCGATGGTGATTTGAATGGAGCGATTCGTAGCGCAAAACGCCGATTGATTCTTGGTATTCGCTTTCGCTCAAAGAAAACTGACATTTTTTTTGCGATTTATTTGGAATACTTAGCCATTGGTGAATTCTGGCAATCGATTGTCCGCGCATGTGAGCGATCGGCGGTTGGACGTGAGATCGTCGGATCGCGCGACTTAACGCATATGCGACGCGCATCTCGCGTGTTGTTTAGCTTGGCTCGATATCGGTGCCTCAACGAGGCGCGCGATTTGCAGTGCCTGGAGAACCTGCTCTCCGAGCCAGAGGTTTACGGTCAAGCTCCGTTACCGATGAATGAGGCTTTGCTTGTTTCGATTTGCAGCGCTGCGACGAACGGCGTTCAGGCTTCTGTTCGAACGCTAGTGAGCGTGCTGCGCTCGCTTAAGCCGTTGCTCACGTCTTCATTCAATGGGTTAGAAAAAAAGTGGTTTCTCTGTGTGCTTGTTGGCCTCCTGCGATCTTCGCGGCACGAACGACTGAATGAGTTAGCCCTAAAACTTAGCTGGGCCTTGAGGCGATTACAGAACATACAACCTACTTTTATTCCCCATCTCTTTGAGCAGTTGCTAGGCGATCAAGAGGGGATGTACTACGACGCGCTGGTCGCTCGTGGGGAAGACATCGAACTGCGTTTGACTGGTAGTGAGCTCATTCGTTACGCAAATAGCTTAGTCGAAGAAGCGCTCGTTATCGCAGAAGAAGAAATTCGCGTTGCAAGCCCACAAACTCTCGATGTTGATGGTGCCCAACCTACCTATTCGCCAAGCCGCTCAGGTGGAGTCGACGGCAGCCGCAAGCTCAAGTAGAGACGCGATGTAATCCTCTAGCTCCATTGCGGACATATCGCTTTCAAGGTTTATTGCCAATGAGTCATTGGCAGAGATACGAAGACGTAAGCCTTCAAAAAGTCTGGGAAGCGGCACCGGCGATAGTCGATGCAGCCGCCGCACGCTCCACGAAAGTTCAGAGGCAATAGATCGATGACCGGGGAGCATCGAGCTCAAGATCGACGCGGTTGTGCTGAATAACAGGCAGCGCTGCAGAGTTAATTCGAAAGGGCTGCGGAAGAGCATATGCCGGAAACGAAGAATCGTGAGAAATTCAGATCTACAATTAGGCACAGCGTGAATAGCAGCGATCCATATCGCTACAAGTAATGCGTCATCGGTGATGTTCGTATCTTCCGGTGATGACGCGAACAACGACTCGATTGCTTTTGCACTATGACTATCGGCGTGAACTCCGACGTGAGCGAATAGTCGAAGCGCTTCTGCAAACCGATACGATTGCGACGTAGACGGCATACGGCGATAAACGTAAGATCGTGCGCAGAAGCGCAAAATGTCTTCCCATCGCTGCTCGACCGCGAGATGTACGAGATAAGTGCCAGCATAGTACGCCGCTTTCGAGGGAAACGCCCGGACGCAGAGGATAAGATGTCTTCGGGATATCTCAATGGCACCAGACATATCTCCGTTCGCCACAGCGAGCTCGCGGTGTACGTCGAGTCGCCGTGCCAATCGTTCGTGACGGGTTAATCCGTTTACGCGCTCCGCCCGCTCGATCATTGCGTGGGCTCGTTCGTCATTATGTTGGGTCGCAGAAGTGGACGCGATGGACCACAAGCGTCTTTCGAGCAGCGCAAGGTCATGACATTCGGAGGCGAAAACATCTAGTAGACGCAGTTGTTGATCGGTAAAGTCGTGCGGCGGATCGCCACCCAGCGTAAATCCAAGATTGCTAAGTGCTAACAATCGCATGCCGTCGTCACTTGTGTATAGCCTAACGTGAGAAATATTTTCTGCACAGTACCAGAACCAATGACGAAGTCGCGTAACTCGCGTCATATCTGAGTCATCGACGGACTCGATGATGCGGGGTTCGAGTGATTTGCTCAGGTCAATGAGCCATTCAAGTAAACGGCGTTGAAGATCGAGAATGCGCGCTTTCGTCGCAAAGTCGTGAATGAGCTCCCTTATCGGTGACAGCATCCGATAAGTCGCGGGAGCGCCTTCTAAGAAGCTTGCCCTCGCGAGCAACAATAGGGCCAGGTTTGGCGAATATTTCTCGATAACTGGGGCAAGCTCTACGAGTTCTTCCCTACTCGCAGTACTGTCTACGAACGACAAGATGATGGCGAAGTCTTGTAGGCTCGTGTCGAGTGAGAGCCAAGATGATCTAAAGCAATCGTAGAGCGAGCGATGACGTCCAAGATCAGTGACGATAGGCGGCTCGGCCGTAGCTCTTGAAGTCACATGTGAGCCTTCGCTTGTTGTGAACATGTCGAATGCGTGTTCGACACCTGTACGTGCGCAATGTGCGGCGAGAAGTTCGATGGCGAGCGGCAATCCGCCGGTACGCTGGCAAGCGGCGATATAGTGTGCACCTGCGCGTTGGTTGAGGCGCTCTGGTACAACTAGGTTCGCGCGTCGAGCGAGCGCCTCTTCGAAGAGTTTGTATCCGGGGTACTCTCGGGCTCGTTTAAGGCGGTTGACGTGATGCGGTGGGATTGGCAGCGACTGCAATCGATGTTCTGTCTCGTAGCGCGACTCTAATGCAGAACTAGATGTAACAATGATTCGCACATAGTCGCAATATTCAATCAGGCCATTGACGAGCGTACGCGCGTCGGCAATATTGTCGACATTGTCGAGAAAAAGCGTGTGCGGTCTCAAGCGAAGGTAAGCGGTGAGGTGTTCCAACGCGAGCTCATGGTTTGGGCAAGGTACGCCCATCTTCGCGCTGAGCAGCATCAGCGCCTGCGTGAGATCGACGCACGTGGAGAAATCGCACCACGTCGTCAACGCTGGCGATTGAGATTTGAGCTCGGCGTGAAGCACTCGCATCATCAGCGATTTGCCAACACCGCCCGCTCCTGTGATCGACAACCAACGATGATCTTTGCGCATCCACCACTTCGCAATTGATGCCAACGAATCACTGCGAAATCGCAGTCCCATAAGTCGTGCGTGAGCTTCCACCGATTCCACGACAAGCGCACGGCACGCTTCGGAGGTTTCCAAACGGCGCGTCAAATACTGTGAGAACGCTGAGAATTGTCGCGCTTCGCTCAAGAAACGCTTCCCAGAGGCGGTTAAGCGCATCGTGCGCGTGGTTCTTTCCAACAGCGTGATACCCAGTTGCTGCTCCAATCCGCCGATACGTCGACTTACTGCTGCCTGCGACATGCCAAGATGCTTCGCCGTGTCGCGAAACCCGCCGCAGTCAATCAGCGCACAGAAGAGCTCGAAGTCCCCGAGTGTGACCTTCGATAGCGTACTAAACGCGTCGGTGTGCGACGAACTCTCATCGTCTGCGACAACGCGCGTATCCGTGGTGCGTACGTGGGTCATGCAATTAACTCAAAGACGCCGCTGCTGCCGCAAATCATTGGCTGACGTGCAAGTCTGGTAAGAGTCTTCTTGCAACACATGGGTATTCAGACAGTACAGCGAACAACGTAGGTTGGTCCGGTCAAAAAAATCATCGTGGCACACGGCTCAATACACGACGAATACCGCGCCAAAGATTCTCTACAGCCGCTTCAAAGTAAGGATGAGTCGGGATAAGCCGCGCTTCAAGGCGCCGATGTGCCTTCGCCAAGTTATGGTAAGGAACGAATGGGACTAGATGATGTAGCGCGTGGTATCTCAGACCCACTGGGCAAATGAGCCACGTCACCGGTCCGCCGCCGATCACGTTCATAGAATCACTAATCTGTGATGCTGTGTCTCTACCTTTGAGCTCAAGCCGATATAAATGCGTGGAGCCCAACATTCTGAAGTGATTGAGGAATGCCATACAGACGATGAGGACGCACCAGCTCACCAGCAGGGTCCAGCCGAAAAACCACGTGTGGATCATGAGAAACCAGCAGCATCCTGATGCTATGCTCTCCTCAATCATTTCGCGGTAACCCCATTTTGGAGCCGGGGCCACAAACGGCTGCCGCAGCGTGAGATGGACGGCGCGTGGGATTAGGCGGTTGCGCCAGGATCGACTTGCAATTGCAACTGGTGATAGGACTGCGAACCGTGCAAACAAGCCGATCGGCAGCAGCGGCAATAGCAGCAGCCCCTTTATCGCCCAACTTATCGGATGCCCGACAATCGGATCATACTCACCGTCGATTTCGGATCCGTACGCCGTATGGCTGTGATGCACGCTGTGTACTGTTGCGTACAAGCTCAATGGAAAAAGAAGCGGGCAAGCAACGCCTATGTGCCAGAGAGCGCGTGGCAGGGAAAGTTCGCGTTGATGCACGAACTCATGGATAAAAGAGAGGCCTCGGTAGAGCGCGCACGCGGAGATTGCAAGGCAAACATAACGCCACGGCGTTCCAATGATCACAAAACCGAAAAATGCGGTCCAACCGAGCAACGCACATAACGCGATGTCGAGCACGTATATGTAGATACTGGGCGTTCGCAAATCGCTCATTGCGTCGCGGATTTCACGAATGCTCAGGTTTGTTGTCATCAGGACTCCTTTCCTTATGGTGCAGAATCAAGAACCCATAACTCGAGAAAACGCGAGCGCACTGCGTTCGTGTTTCCAGAGCGCGGTATAGCGCCCCCGTGTCGGCGAACGGAGCTGAACGACAGTCTCGCGAGCCCGTTTTGTGTCGCGACAGCTTTAACAGGTCAGCGAACGAATGTGCCGTTGCGCCCAATCATCGTCTCTTCCACATAAAGCGATCCGATCCGATCATTCACGCCGTAACTGATCGCGAAATCACCTAAGTCGATCGACTTTATCGATTCCAATCCACGAATCAACGAGCGGGATGACAGGTTTTTACCCGCGCGCTTCAGGCCTTCCACAAGCACATGCGCGCCGATGTAGCCCACCAAACCGGCGTAGCTTGGTTCTATGCCCGCTTTTGAGCAAGCCATCGCATAAGCTTTTGCGACGCGCGCGGTTTTCGATGACGGTGGCGGTGTCACTTGCATCACAATGACACCACGCGCGTTTGGCCCTAACGATTTGATAAAGCTATTTGAACTATTGTTCGATAACGCGACGAACTGAGTTTGAACTTGTCGCGCGCTGAGTCCATTGACAAACTCCGCAGCACACTTCGCCGCACAAAGAAGATAAACAGTTTCAGGTTTCAAGCGTGAAAACGTGTCAAGTGCCGCGCCCACTTTTGGGTCACGATTGTCGATTTTTTCGATTGCAATAGGTTTAAGCCCCAGCTCACTTAACCGCTGGGTAGCCGTTGCAACGAGCGGATTGCCGAATGCATCGTCGGCAGCCAAAAACGCGAACGAGCGCCGCCCTAATCGGTATTGCAAGTCAATGGCGCGCGTCAGCTCCGTAGCGTAGCTCGCACGTACGCTAAAAATGGTTTGCTGCGTAGGTGCGTAAGCGAAATCGGGACCGATCTGCGGAGCCACAATAGGTATCCCCGCAGTTTCAGTTAGTTTATGCAACGCTTGCAAAGAGGGTGACGTACGAGGAAGGAAAAAAGCGAGCACTTCGTTCGACTTAATCAGATCGCTTGCTTGCTGCTCGGTCACTCTGGGATCTTGGCGATCGTCTACAGAAACAATTTCGATTTGACGTTGATAGACGCCACCCGCTTGGTTAACAGCGTCAATCGCTAACTTTGCCCCGGATAACGCTTCGCTATTCGGACCTGCAAGCACGCCGGACAGTACGCTCACATGATGAATGCGGATGCGATCAGGCGACACTGGCGGCGTCTGGGCGACCGCCCCCGAAATAGCAGTCCAGACAAACGCTAGCGCAACAGCACGAATTGAAACTAACATGTAACCCTCGATTGTTTAATTTTTTGAGTTGTTTCGCGTGCCACCACGCGCTCCACGCAATCAAACTTGTGCCGAAGCTTACTGGCTAGGGTGCATGACCACCATTTTTTTTGGCTATCGTCCCTAGCCATTGATGCGAAATTGTCATCAGTAGATTGCCGGACACGCGCGAACGGTCAGGCGGCATGAAGCGGCTGCCTATGGTTGCCTGACGGGCGAGGAGGCGCGCTTGGGCGCTTGCGCGGCGGCAAAAGATCTCGCGTTCATGAGAAAGAACTGTCAGCCAGGCTGAGGGCGTCAAGATTTTCTGCGGCTTTCAGTCAAATCAATTTCTTAGCCGACCTAAGTGCCGCGCGCGGCGATTTGCTCAAGTTAAGGGCGACGCGTTGTTCAGCGAAGACGGGTCTCGGTTGCACGTAGTGGTTAGCCTCAGCGTTGGCGGCGGGGATCCATTCGATTGGGCTAAGGAGCCTGTTTGAAAACCGACCAACCCGAACCCGATCGTTAAGGTGCGACCAGTCGGCAATCGGCTGCGAATCATTGATCGAATTTGCGAATCAATCGTACTTCCGCCGTCAATAAAAGCTACCGCGGGGACGCGGCTTAATGCGAGCATCGAAGAAAAAAGGAGGTAGTGAATGAACGTGTCGGTGTTATCTACATTTTGGTGGCGGTGGTTCACTTTTGGGATCGCGGTGTTCGCGGCTTCACTAACAAGCGCCAAAGATATTGTCGTCGGACAAACGCTGCCGCTTTCAGCTGCGCCTGCGGAGAGCCTGCGAGCCAGCCGTGTGCAGCAGGGCACGTTGGCGTACTTTAATGCCATCAACGCGAAGGGTGGGATCCGCGGTCGTAAGTTTGTGTTGCAAACGTTGGACGACAAAGGCAATTCCGAAAGAGCAAAAGAGAACATAACAGCGTTGATTGCCGACGAAAAGATATCGGCTCTGTTTAATATGGTCGGTGGAGGTACGTGCGTGTTCGCGTCGCAAGCGACGGAGCGCGCCGGTGTACCTCTTTTTGGCTGTATGGCCGGATCGCCACAACTTCGGCGAGGGGCGGCCTGGACCGCCAACGTGAGGCCCGGCCATGATGAAGAGTACAAGACGATGGCGAAACAAGCGGTGTCGATGGGGGTCGAGCGAGTCGCGTTTGTTCACGATGACTCGGAAACCGGGCGCTTACACTTAGAAAATGCGCGAGTCGCTATGGATGCACGAGGCATTCGCTTGGTGCACCATGTTGCCATTAACCGCACGAGCGCCGCAAAAGAGGTTGCAGCGCAGATCTTACGAACACAGGCACAACTGATTTTCAATCAAGGGCCGAACGGTTTCTTTGCCGAGCTCGTACACGAGGTCAGGCAGATTGACCGAAAAGTGTTCTTTATGTCGGTATGCTCCGGTGCCGACACTCTCGTGAATCTACTCGGTCCCGAAGCTCGCGGCGTGATGTTCACTCAAGTGGTGCCTTTTCCGTTCGTCAAAGATATTCGCTTCCCCATCGTGGAACAATACCAGCGAGATCTCCGCGCCGCTTATCCACAAGCGCAATTTAGCTACGATGGCTTTGAAGCTTATCTTAATGCAGTACTGCTAGTAGCCGCGTTAGAGAAAACTGTCGGGAACCCCAGTCGCGCAGACGTTTTGCGCGCTATTCGCACGCTATCAGCGCGTGAGTTTGGTGCTATGCGTATCGATATGACGAAGTCGGGTACCAATGCTTCCATTTACACGGAAATGGTGATGGCTTCGATGAACAAGGAACGCCCTTTTATCAAGTAGCTGTGGCAAGCTCGCTTAAGGTCGCGAAACCGGTGGTGGCTCGAATACGACGCATCCATTCTCTAACATCCCAGGGTATTTATCTGCAAAAGGAATCAACAGCAATATGAAGCAACGTGTTTCGATGAAAGCGCTACTTACGATTGGCGGATGGCGAATTGGATGGACGGTCATCGGTCTTGCACTAAGCGTGAACGTAGCTGTCGGACAAAGCATTACATCGAAAGCAAGCGAACCTCGCTTTCCAAAAGGTATTCCCGGTCTCGCAGAGGGTCAGAAAGGAAAACCGCCGTCGCAGGCCTGGCTCCGAGACGCGGATACCGACACCGAGCGATTCCGGCGGTTGGAGATACTGCTTGCCGGAACTGAAATGGCTATGTGGGAGATCACTTTCCGCTTCGACAACATGTATGAGGCCATACTCGCTGAGAACTGGGACTATGTTCGATTCAATTGGGACAAGATTCGCGCACGCGCCAACAGCGCTTTGATGAAGCGACCCAATCGAACTTCCAATATGGAGACGATGCTTCTCGACACGCAGTGGAATGTTATCGACGAGCAACTGAAGACGCGAGACGCGGCAAAGGTGCGCGACGCATTCAAGTCGGCCCGTGCGATTTGTATGGGTTGCCACATTGCCGAGAATATGCCGTTCTTCAATGAGCACCCGATCTTTAAAAAGACGGAGAAACTCCCGGAGCCGAACCGCTGAGAGCGACGACGTTTTTTAACTGCAAGCCCAGCGCTAGTTGCTATGCAAGCCGCTCTTAACTACAGCGTGTGCTGAACACGCATTCGTTAAACTTTCATGCGCACATTAGTAATTCGAAAAGTCCCTGAAGAGGTCTATCTCTCAATCGTCGCTCGATCCAAAGCCAATCAGCGCAGTATCGAGAGCGAGCTTCGCGCAATCATTCGTGACACGACGCAGCCGCAGTGCTTGATCGGCGAGGAGTTACTGCGCCTGGGTGCCACATGCATTGGGTTAAACCTGGAATTGAAACGAGGGCAGACGGGTGATGCATCATGGGAGTCCTAGTCGACACCTCCGTCGTGGCGGAGGTGTTTAAGGAAGTCCCCGATTCGAGTGTTGAGCACTGGTTACTGAGCCAGCCAGACGCTACGCTCTACTTGAGTTCGATTACGGCAGCCGAGATGCTTGCCGCAGCGACATTAAATTTAAGTGCAGCTCGCGCTCGTAGACTCCGAGGATTTTTACAACATCGCATTTTTGCTATGTTTGATACGAGAGCACTGCCATTTGATTTCCGAGCGGCCCAATCGTTCTCGGAGGTGGTCTATGAAGCTCATGCGTCGGGGCAATGCATCGATACAACTCATGCGATGGTTGCAGCGGTGGCGCGTGCTAATAGCCTCAAGCTCGCAACGAGACATACCCGGATGTTTAACGGCGTAAAGCTCTCGCTTGTCGATCCGTGGCAGACGTCAACCAGTCCGATTTGGAGCCAGCCATCCTCGATTAGCTACGGCATGCAGAGGTATCGATCTACGCGAGAAATAAAGAAAGACTGAAGGACATATGAAATCCAGAACAAAGGCTTCGACCGTCAAGTCCGCTGAAAGCCAAGCTTCGAAGAAAACCAAGATACACAGCGCTGGTGCGTTCGCTGAGTTCTACCCTCTGTATCTTGACGAACATCGCAATGCAGTTTGCCGTGCGTTGCACTTTATCGGTACAACGACCGGATTGATTTGTTTGATCGCGGCGTTCATCAGCCACTACTGGTGGTTGATCCCTGTCGGTATTGTGCAGGGTTATCTATGGGCTTGGATTGGCCACTTCTGGTTCGAAAAGAATAAGCCCGCGAGCTTCCAAAAACCGCTCTACTCGTTCATGGGTGATTGGCTCATGTGGTTTCAGTTGCTTACAAGAAAGCTCACGTTTCGCGGACGCACGGATGATCGTTAAACGTTTTTGTTGAGTGCTGCGTACGTCAGCGAGCACTCAATTGACGGATTCTTTCGAAGGAAACTCGGTACCCTATGCAGGGAGTCGGTAAAAAAAACGTCGCTCCATCATTGAATCGATGGTTTAATCAACGTCTGCGAACGCACCCATATGCGCTCACTAGTAACGTCAACACTATAGCCTGCGCTTTTAAGCGCGGTGACGAACACATCGAGCGCTGCATTTGCAGCTAGGGGTCCGGTTTCTGGAATCGAAATCGTAGCTGTATCGGGAATATCCGCGACGATTTCTCGACCTGTGATTTGCCTGAGTTGTTTCGCTGTATCCTGTAGATTCGCTTGTTGGAAATTCAGCCTGATTTTCAAATCGTTTGCGGTGGCAGTATCGACGGTAAACGAGAGTGCTAGAAATGCACATGTAGCGATAAAGTTTGCTTTGTTCATTGTTGGTAGCGATCCTTTGTTTGAAAGCAATTTTGACGGTGGCGAAATCGCAAAGTTCCAGTGCATAACAATTACATGGCAATACGCCGCAAATTCTGCAACTACACGCTTCGATTTGGCGTGACAGGGTCGAATTTAGTTGCGCCTCGCATATGTGTGGCTGTTCATGCAGCCCTCAGCAATGAGTTGTTTTATGTACTCAAGTAACTCGATCGTGTTCAAGCAATCGGTCTCGTGCGTTACATCGTCGTTCACTTTGCAAAGCGCGCGGAGGGTGTTCTGAAAAAGAGGGGGTAAGGGTATCGCCGAGCGCCGTTGCAATTTATTCACCGCCCAGACTACGCGATGAGCTAAATCTTGATCGGTACACGTGTCGATACCGGAAAACACACAGGCGGACGCAACCAGAAAGTAGTGCTGTATGACTGCGGGAACGTACGGGTTAAACACCGTTTTAAGCCCAAAGGCGATGCGCTCTAGATCCTTGGGCTGGTTGCGTGTCGGATAGAGCGCTGTGTAACATATGATAGCTAAAGGAATCTCTTCAGCAGCAAATGATTTCGGGTTCGCTGTTTGAGGATCGAACAACAGCTCGTCGAAGAAGGTATCTTGGTTTACATCGCTAAACACCCTATAGCGAGCCACTTTGTAAATGGCATTAACAAACCTCGTACTCTGCGAGCATGGGTCGAGTCGACGGACGGTGTACGACATTTGTACCCGTCGTAGAATCTCGGTCCAACGTTCGTCCAAAGCCAAATACATCAGTAAGTTAACGAGATCAATGTCTGCCTTGTTGGCATGTGGACTTCTCAGAAGCCAGACAAGACGCTGCTTTGTAAGCGAAACCGCACGCCCCGAATTGCCAGCAAGCAGGGATAGCTGTATATCAATTGCGGTGTGCAAGATGGCTCGATCTTTCGACGAAAGTGCGTTGTAGCGATCTGCTTGTTGAAGTGCTAATTTAGCCGTTTCAACATTGTTCTGAGCAGACGCAATTCGTGCAACATCAATCCATCGCTTTGCCAACGATCGTCGATCAGCGCACGACTCACCGCGGCGTTGCAGCAATGTGACAAATATCTCGAGAAAGTTCTCTGGAAAATCTCCGTTTTTGTCAAACCCTAAGCGTGCCAAAAAAAGAATTTTTATTACTTCGTCGCCCGATACGCGAGGATGTAATTGGTCGAGCACAATGCAACGCCACAACCAATGGCGCACAACCGTAACTTCTGCGACTAGCTCAGGCGCGTTGGTCTCTAAGATCAGAGGTGTCACGCTATTGGCGAACTTTACCGCCCAAGAGACTAGACGATGTTGTACGTTTGCGAGCTGTTCTCGGCCAGCGTACTGTATGACAAGTTCCCGGATTGGAGGAAGAATTCGATAGTGATCTGTTTCGCGCTCGAGTAAATTGCGTTGGACAAGCAGTGCGATGGCTTGGTTAATCGAGTAACCTCTTACGAGTGGCGCAAGCGGTGCCATCGTGAACATAGTAAATGGATGCGCATTAAACGATAGGAGAAGTAAGCAATCTTTCAAGTAAGTGTCCAGCGTGTCCCATGAAATTTCGAAGCACGCGTAGAGAGATTCGTGGCGCCTGTCTTTTTTTTCTCGCGATGTCGAGCTTGGCGCGACCAATAGTTGTTTGGCACGTTCTACGGGAAGTTGGGAACAATAGGCAGCTAATATCTCTATTGCAAGCGGCAACCCACCGGTGTGACGAAGCGCCGCGAGATAGTGCGAACCTCCGCTGGCTTCGACTGATGTCGAGAGCCCGTTGATTCGTTTGGAAAGTGCTTGCTCGAAGAAACGAAAACCTGCATAGGTTCGCGCGTGCTCTAGGCTAAGCGAGTCAGAGGATGGTAGTTCGAACGGTCGCAATCGATACTCAACCTCGTATCGAGACCCAAGCGCAGACCGTGTAGTGACTATAAGTCGCAAGTAGCGACAATTCTCTAGGAGACCGTCGAACACGGCAGCTGCGCCATCGAGTTGATCAACATTGTCCAGTAGCAGCACGTGCGGTCGACGGCGTAAGTACGATTGCAAGTGCAGCTCCACCTGTTCGTGCAGCGGGCTCGCAACACCGAGGTTAGCGCTAAGTCGCATTAGCGCCTGCGTCAAGTTGTCGCAGAGCGAAAGATCACACCACGTCGTGATATCGGGTGCCTGCGCATGCAGTTGCGCATACAAGACGCGTTGTACTAGGGTTTTGCCTGTTCCACCAGGCCCCGTTATCGACAGCCAACGCGGCTCCGACTGAACACAGAGCGCCGCGATTGCCTCTAGTTCTTCTTTTCGTTCGCGCAACCCGAAATTGGCGGCAAATTCTGCTAGCTGTTCAGAGTCGAGAACCGGTACGCTCGGAGCCCGTTTTTTTGAGTCACTGTAACGCGCCAGATACTGGGAATAGCTAGAAAACTGCCTTGCCTCCCCCAAAAAGCGCTTACCAAGAGCCGTTAACTTCAGACTTCGCGTAGTTCGTTCCAAAAGCTTGCCGCCGACACACGCTTCGATATGTTGCACGCGCCTCGACACCTGTGGTTGTGTCAGGTCAATTAGCTTCGCGGCTTGACGAAAGCCACCAGCATCGATTACGCGGCAGAAGAGCTCGAAATCGCCAATGGTTAGCTGCGCGAGATTTGCGGTCGGCAACTCGACGCCGATTGCGTGACGCCGTCGAAACGTTTTTTGTTCCATAGTCTTCGCTACATCAGCCGGTTAGCTCAAAACTGCGCCGAGCGCAGCAATCCACGTAGATCGTGCGTAGCCAGCTTTTGATCGCGATGCAAAGAAAACCAATTGTTGGAGCGTATTCGCGACGACCGCAATAAAAAAACGTATTAACCGTAGTGCGAGCCAGATGTATCGATGATTTTTAAGCATACATCGAACCGCAGTTTGGTGCGGCTTCGAATCGGCTAATTCGGACACTTTCTGATACGTGTTGCGCATCAATCGGCTGTATGACCAGAAATAGTCCCGCGTTAACGATGAAAGTGGC
>JBOFBL010000013.1:0-4276 GCA_051645545.1 Casimicrobium sp.
AACAACTACGTCTACATCTTCTACACAGCGCGCAACGGATCCAATTGTGGTCAACCGAGCTACGGCAACACCACCTATAGCGCGGTGAACCAACGTGTCAATCGCGTTTCGCGTTTCACATTCAACACAACGAGCAATACGATCACCCCTGGATCCGAATTGACCCTTGTCGATCGCATGCCCGCGCGGGGCGGCAACCACAACGCAGGCGATGTTCACTTCGGCAAAGACGGCTTCCTCTACATCTCAATCGGCGACGGCGGTACCTCATGGCGCTCCAGTGGCGGCGGTGCGGGCGACAACTTTGCAGCCCGCGACAAAAACGTACTCACTGGCAAGATTTTGCGCATTACGAAGACCGGCGGCATCCCGGCGAGCAATCCGTTTCAAGGTGCGGGCACGGGTAGCTGCAAAGACACCGGCACGCACGCTGGCACCGATCATTGCCAGGAGACCTTCGCATGGGGACTCAGAAATCCGTTCCGATTCGCAATGGATCCGAATGCGGCGGGCACACGCTTCTACATCAACGATGTCGGCCAGGGTGCTTGGGAAGAAGTCAGCGAAAGTCAGTCGGGTGCCGATTACGGGTGGAACTGCCGCGAGGGAGCTAACGCGCATCGATCCTCAAACGCCTGCAACCCGCTACCTGGCGGCATGATCGATCCGGTGTTTCAGTATCAACACGGCGTTCAGATTCCAGGCACATCGAGCCCGACCAATTGCAACTCGATCACTGGCGGCGCATTCGTACCGAATGGCGTCTGGCCTGCCGCCTATAACGGCACATACCTGGTCGCCGACTATGTTTGCGGCGTAATCGTTCGAATTCCGACGACGGGCACCCCGAGCTCGCCCATTGCCAACGCGAGCGACTTTGTGTCTAACTTGGGCGGCGGCAGTGCCACATCGCTTCGCTTTGGTCCGGATGGCAACGGCACCGCCCTTTACTACACATCCTACGCAGGAACCGGCGGCGACGGTGTCTACAAAATTACCTTCTCGGGCAGCGCCAATCAGGCACCAACGGTGACCAACCTCAGCGCAAACCCTGCGTCGAGTGCAACCGCGCCATTGACTACGACACTCACCGCAACGGCGAGCGATCCTAATGGCGACACACTGTCGTACGTTTGGGATTTCGGCGATGGTACGACGCGTACAACAACGACAGCGAGCACAAGCAAAACATACAACAACGCCGGCGTCTACACCGCATCCGTCAAAGCGCGCGATCCGAGCAGCGCGGAGTCCGCAGCGCGCACGGTTGTCATTCGCGTGGGCAACACGCCGCCCACTGCGCAAATCGTCGAACCCGCGAATGGCAAGACGTATGTCGTCGGTGAAACGATTACGCTGACTGGCAACGCCACAGATGCGCAAGATGCGTCGTTCCCGAGCTCGGCGTACTCGTGGAAAGTGATTCTTCATCACGACACGCACACACATCCGTTTTTGAGTCAGACCGGTAATGGCATCACCTTTGCCACGCCGGCACCGGAGGATTTGTCTGCGGCGACCAACAGCTATCTTGAAATCGAACTCACGGTCACCGACAGCGGCGGACTTACCAATGTTGTGAGCCGCGACATCCTTCCGATCAAACGAACACTCACATTACAGAGCTCGCCAAGCGGACGCAAAATCGAAGTGAATGGCAACGTGTTCACCACACCCGCGAACGTCACTGTGTGGCCGAACTGGAATCTAGACGTGAAAGCGCGCAACCAAAATCAGGGCACGAGCGGTTATCGATTCAGCAGTTGGTCGGATGGCGGCGCGCAAACGAAAACGTACGTCACCCAAAACACAAACGCAACGCTCACTGCAAATTTCACCCAAGGTAATTTCGTGCCGAGCATCGACGTAGACAACAACAACGCATTCGAAGCAAGCACCGATGGCGTCCTGCTGCTGCGCTATCTGCTTGGCTTCCGCGACGCCGCACTCGTTGCGGGCAATGTAGTCGGTGTAGGCGCGGAGCGCGCCACTGCGGCGCTCATTCAGTCTTACTTGTCGAGCGTGCTTAGCAATCTAAATGTTGATGGTGTAAGCGGCGTCACCGCAGCAAGCGACGGCATCATTATCATGCGCTACTTGCGCGGCGCTACCGATGCGCCGCTTACGGCGGGAACCGGCGCAACGAATACACCTGCGCAAGCGGTGCAGGCGATCCAGGGATTGTCGCCGTAGGGATTGGACGAACTACGGCTTGATTCGCAAGCGCTATCAAGCCGTATCGACTCATCCCATGCGCTAAGAGAAAGATCACATCCCAATCCGCCGCTTAATCGCGCCGAGCTCTTTCATGAGTACTTCGTTCATGCGCTGAAGCTGCTCAATCTGTCGATCACGCTCAGCCAATTGCTTGGCTTGCACATCGACTTTTTCGTTAAGCCCTTGAATGGCGGCCAGTGCAATGCCGTCCGCATCCACCGTGCTGATACCGCGATCGCTTTCGCCGAGGCCAAAACTCGTCGCGAAGGCTTGCGCGGTCGGACCGATATGACGCACACCTTGTTGCGCTTTGTATTGCCACGATGAAATCGGAAGCGCGACGACTTTATCCAAAATCGTGCGAACGTTCACCGCCTCAAACGCAGTTTTTGCATTCGCATCGGATAAGGTCGTCCATGCGCCCGCGCCCGCAGGCAAGCTCGCGCCCGTGTACGAACCACTGGTACCCGCCGTGATGAACGAAAAGCCGCCGCGTGCGCGCGCAACGAACGCATCTGGCGTGTCGCATTCGACGTTGTCGTTAAGCGTGTCGCCCCACACAAAACATCCATCTTGCAATGCCTTTGCTTTAGTACCTGCCGCAAAACTGGCTTCGCCATTGGCGACATTTGCAAAACCGCCAACCACGACCGACTGCAAACCGGAAGCTGCGTTGTTCGATCCACCTAACACCGAGGCTTCCATGCCAGCGCTGTTGTTGCTCGTACCACCAAGAATTGCACTGCCTGCGCCGGGGCTCGTATTGGCGCGTCCACCGACCACCACACTTTCGGTGCCGCTCGCTGAATTGGTGCGACCGCCGCCCACGAACGAATAACTATCGATCGCGCGATTTAATTCGCCGCCAACAATCGTGGAGATATAACCACTCGCTTCATTCGAAAATCCACCGGCAACAACGCTTAACGAACCCGAAGCCACGTTCGCATTGCCGCCGCCCACAGTGGCAAACGCAGCATCGCTCACATCCGTCGAGTTGTTACCTGCACGATTGCCGTAACCACCGCCAACAAAACCATAGTGATCGGTCACCAGATTCGGATTCTCGCCGCCGTAGAGCGGATCGGTCGATCCACTTTGAATGCCACCGCCAGCAATCGTTGCGCCACGCGCGCCAACCACGACCGCGTTTGCACTCGACCCGTTGATCACATTCGGTGCACTTGGCACGCTCGACTGCGAAACGCGCAAACCATTGTTGCCAGCGATCACGAGCGAGAGCGCATCGCCACCGCTCTTGACAGTCAGCGGCTGTGTATCGTTAGTGCCAATCACTCCGGCTGCGCCAAACGAATTGCCGCCTTGCAGCCATGCATTGCCACCCGCACCATTACCGCAGCCCGCGAGCAAGAAGCTTTGCACGGCGGCAGCATCGCGGCCGCCACTCGACCCCAGATTAAGCCCATTGGTGAGCGACGTGCCGCTAAGCCCCGCGAGCTTGCGCGAAATAATCGTCGCGTCGGTGACATCGAAGCCGCCGATGCCATTGATATCAAGGCCACAGCTCGGGCAGAGAATCGTCGCTTCAATCGACGCCGCATCGGCAGCAAGAAAACCTGTATTCGCCACCAGCGCCGACTCGCGCAACCCAAGCGCATAGCGCGTCAGCACCAAGCCCTCGCGTGTGAGCGTCGAGCCCATCGTCTCGAACGGACAGGTTTGCGCGAACGCGGCAACTGGCAACATCGCTGACACACCGATCGACAGGCTCACAACAACGTTTCTCGGCGAAAACCCGGAACGCAAAGATCGACGCATGACATTTCCCCAAATCGTGATATTGGCGCGAATGTAGCGCAAAGCCTTGAGAAACTTGCTGTTTCTCAAGAGCGATGTTGGGCTGCGCAGGCGCGACGTTGGCTAATACCAACGCGGGGAGGTTCGATGCGCGTTGGCGCGGCTAAGTGATATTCATGAAGCCAACACCTTGATTGCTATCAAAAGGGACTTTGCTTCCTGCAGGGTGAGCTTCCGCAAGCTTCGGGAAAATTGTTGCTAATGTGCCCCCGGGGACGCCAAACCAACGGGCGATGGTTGC
>JBOFBL010000014.1:0-25140 GCA_051645545.1 Casimicrobium sp.
GAATGATCGGTTCATCATGCAGATGAATTGAAAACGTCGCGGGCTCCGGTTCGTCGCCTGGACATTCGAAACGTGCATAGTGCGGCGAAGAAACGATTTGTCGCAACCCGAGTGCGCGATAAAACTCAGCGGACTCCTCGACATTTTTTGCGGGAACCGTGACCTGAGTGAGTCTCATTTTTTGCTTAATTATTGAGCAATTGCAAGAGGAAAGAACATTCGAATCATCTGATTCAGAATTTTCCTAAATCGCCCAATTTACTTGGGGCAAGAATTGATAAATGACATATATCAACAAACATAATTTATTCGTCGATCGCCCATAATAGTATGGCCAAACACGGAATAGTTTGATGCATAAGAAACACGTGAAGCGATGACGTTTATCGGCAAGCGAAGCATCACTCGCTACTCGATTTCATCAATCCACGCCTGCTGAATCGCCTCCAGTATTCGTTCGCCACAACGGCTCGGATCGTCGTCGAAATCAGGCAGCGCCATCACCTTTGCCATGAGATCAGTAAAGCGAATCGTCTTCGGATCGACGCCAGGATGCGCGTCTGCGAGTTCGATGGCGATGTCTAGGGTGTCAGTCCATTTCATGTTTGTCTCCTCTGTAGGAGCGGCTCTGCCGCGATGGCGGTTGTAGCGGAGCGTTGCCGGCGATTTCGCGACGTGATTGTCACGACACGTTATTCGCGGCAGAGCCGCTCCTACAGTTATCTTGATCGCGACCAGGGTCGCTCCTACCGATTAGTGATTTTCACGCGCGTGATTGATCGTGTACTTCGGCAACTCAATCGTGAGCGGCGTATCTTTCACTTTCACCTGACACGAAAGCCGCGACACGCTCGTGAGTCCCCATGCGCGATCGAGCAGGTCCTCTTCTTTCTCATCCATCTCGCCGGTCGTGTTGAAGCCTTCGCGAATGATCACGTGGCACGTGGTGCACGCAAGCGATTGATCGCAGGCATGTTCGATATCGATATCGCCGTCGAGGAGCGCGGTACAAAGCGTGACGCCTTGCTTCGCCTCGATCGTTTTGCCTTCGGGGCAGAGTTCGGCGTGCGGGAGGATTTTTATTGTTGTCATATCTTTTTCTAGGCAATCGATGCGATGCTCTTGCCGGTGAGCGCTTTATTCACCGCTTTATCCATCCTGCGCCCTGCGAACTCTGTACTCGCGCGATTCAAGTCTTCCGTCGCACGCACGATCGCACGATGATCGTTGCCTTCGGCGAGTTGTTTGAGAAACGCAATTTGCGACGTGAGCGCAGCGGCCTCTTTGTCGCTCAAAAGCGCGCGATCTTCATCTAGCGCAACGCCGAGCGCTTGCACAAGTGCGCTTGCGTCCACGCGCGCCTCAGCAAGCGCGCGCGCCTGCATGTCCTCGCCCGCGTGCGTGTAAGCAGCTTGCAACATTGTTGCGATCTCGCCATCGGCGAGACCATAACTTGGCTTGACGGCAACTTCAGAACGAACACCGCTCGTCGCCTCTGTCGCGCTCACCGAGAGCAAACCATCGGCATCCACCTGAAACGTCACACGAATGCGCGCAGCACCTGCAACCATTGGCGGAATGCCGCGCAATTCAAAGCGCGCGAGCGAACGACAATCAGACACCAACTCACGTTCGCCTTGCACCACATGCACCGCCATTGCGGTTTGCCCGTCTTTGAACGTCGTGAACTCCTGCGCTTTCGCAATTGGAATCGTCGAGTTGCGCGGAATGATTTTTTCGACGAGATTACCCATCGTTTCGATGCCGAGCGAAAGCGGAATCACATCGAGCAGCAAATGCTGATCGCCCTGCTTCGCGTTGCCTGCCAGTTGATCGGCTTGAATCGCCGCACCCAGCGCGACCACGTCGTCGGGATTCATCGTTGCGAGCGGCGGCTTGCCGAAATGCGCTTCGAGCGCGGCGCGCACTTGCGGCATGCGCGTTGCGCCGCCAACCAGCACTACGCCGTCGATCTCGCCCGCTTTCAATTTCGCATCGCGCAAGGTTTTCTTGACTGCGTTTATCGTGCGATTGACGAGCGGCTGGGTGAGCTCAACGAACTTCTCGCGCGATACATCGACGCTGCTATCAAAACCGCAACCCCAGTTCACTTTGATCGTTGCGGTTGCGTTTTCTGTCAGTGCTTCTTTTGCTGCGCGCGACGCTGCGAGCAAATTCGCTTGCCCCGCAGGCGAGAGCGCGCGCGTGAGCTGCCACGTGTCAAACGCGTACTTCGCGAGCGCTTCATCGAAATCGTCGCCACCGAGATGCGTGTCACCCGCTGTGGCTAGCACTTCAAACACACCGCGTGTTAGGCGAAGGATCGACACGTCGAACGTGCCGCCGCCTAAGTCATAAATGAGAAAGGTTCCCTCTGCATGCTGATCGAGCCCGTAAGCAACAGCCGCAGCTGTCGGCTCGTTGAGCAAGCGAAGCACATGCAACCCTGCAAGCTGCGCCGCGTCTTTCGTGGCTTGCCGTTGCGCATCATCGAAGTATGCGGGCACCGTAATCACCGCGCCATACAACTCACCACCGAGCGATTCTTCGGCGCGCGCTTTGAGTGTCTTCAGAATCTCGGCGGAGACTTCAATCGGCGAAACTGCACCACGCCGCGTCGTGATCTTGAGTTGGCCTTTGCCGTCGCCGGTGGGCGTTGTGAATTGATACCGCGCTTTCGTCTCGTCGCGCAAATCCGCAACGCTTCGCCCCATGAATCGCTTCACTGACGTGATCGTGTTCAGCGCATCGCTTCCACGATGCGCGAGCGCCGTGTGACCGACCTCGATCGCGCCGTCTTCCGCGTAACGAACGGCAGACGGCAGCATCGTGCTGCCGGTTTCGTCGGGCAAACACTCGGGGACGGCGTTGCGAATCGTCGCGACCAGTGAATTCGTTGTTCCGAGATCGATGCCCACCGCGAGCCGCCGCGTGTGCGGTTCAGGGCTTTCGCCAGGTTCGGAGATTTGAAGTAGCGCCATATTCGCTATTCCACCATATCGTCATCCCCGCGAAGGCGGGGACCTAGACCGAGAACGTTTACGAAAGACGATCTCTGAAACTGAGCCAAGTGAGGGTGGCAAGCTCGCACAGGGTCTGGGTTCCCGCCTTCGCGGGAATGACAGCATCTTTCAATCACAGCGGTCATCGAATGTCACCCATCAACCGCAGCAATCGCCAAATCGACCTCTTCGATCAGCTTCTGCATGAACCGCATTTTGCGCGCGAGCGTCGTTGCGGTCGGCAAATGATTGCCTTCGTACGCTGCAGAGAACGTGGATCCAAGCGAATCCATAATGCTTTGCAATTCAGTATTCATCTCGTCGAGTCGATCGGTATCTTCTTTGAGCTTCGCATCCGCAATCGCTTCGCGCCATTCGATCTGCTCCACCAAAAAATCGTGCGGCATTGATGTGTTCTTCTCATCCATGCCGTTCACGTTTTTGAGCCAGAGCAAATACATCGCTCGGCGCACTGGATCGCGCAATGTTTGATAAGCGTCGTTGACTTCGGTGGCTTTTTCCATCGCTACGCGCTTCTCTGCGTCGCTTGCAGATGCGAAGCGATCGGGGTGCGTCGTCGATTGGATTTCGCGAAAACGAGACGCAAGGCCTTTTTGATCTATCGCGAACGTAGGCAACAGATCGAAATTCTCAAAGTAATTCACGACTGAACGAGCTAAGGTTTACACCGTAAACGACTCACCACAACCGCAACGCGCTTTCTCGCGCGGATTGTTGAACTTGAAGCCTTCGTTCAAGCCTTCTTTCTGGAAGTCGAGCTCGGTGCCGTCGAGTACGGCGAAGCTCTTGGGATCGACGATCACTTTCATGCCGTAGCTGTCGAACACCAAATCTTCAGGCAACGAATCGTCCGCGTATTCGAGTTTGTAGGCGAGGCCAGAACAGCCCGTCGTTTTCACGCCCAGGCGAATACCAATACCTTTGCCGCGTTTGGCAATGTATTTCTGAACATGGTTGGCGGCGGCTTGGGTGAGAGTAACTGGCATATCGGTTTCCGTAGGGTGGGCAACTTGTTGCCCACCAATTCCTATCAAACTTGCAAACGCGTGGGCAACAAGTTGCCCACCCTACGAATCACGCGGCTTGCTTCTCCGCAACTTGATGCTTCGCTTTGTAATCTTCCACTGCCGCTTTGATCGCGTCTTCGGCGAGGATCGAGCAGTGAATCTTGACTGGCGGCAACGCAAGCTCTTCTGCGATTTGCGTGTTCTTCAAATTCATCGCTTCATCGAGCGTTTTGCCTTTGACCCATTCGGTCACAAGCGAGCTTGAGGCGATTGCAGAACCGCAGCCGTAGGTTTTGAACTTCGCATCTTCGATGATGCCGTTGGCACCGACTTTGATTTGCAGTTTCATTACGTCGCCGCACGCGGGTGCGCCGACCATGCCGGTGCCGACATCATCCGCGTCTTTTGCGAACGAGCCAACGTTGCGTGGATTTTCGTAATGATCGACTACTTTTTCACTGTAAGCCATTTTGTTACCTCTTCACGTTTGGTGGGCACGGGGTGCCCACCCTACAAATCTTCATTGCGCTTAGTGCGCTGCCCACTGCACTTTGGAAATGTCAACACCGTCAAGATGCATCTCCCACAACGGGCTCATCTCGCGTAACTTACCGACCGTGCGCTTGAGCGCGGCAATCGTTTCATCCACGTCTTTTTCCGTCGTGAAACGACCGACCGTCATGCGAATCGAGCTGTGCGCGAGTTCATCGCTGCGACCGAGCGCGCGCAACACGTATGAGGGCTCAAGCGACGCGCTCGTACACGCGGACCCCGATGACACCGCCACTTCCTTGATGCCCATGATGAGCGATTCGCCTTCGACGAAGTTGAAGCTGATGTTCAAGTTGTGCGCGACGCGTTGTTCGAGATCACCATTCAAAAACACTTCAGGAATATCTTTCAAGCCGTTGTACAAACGATCGCGCAACATGCGAATGCGCTCGTTTTCCGTTTGCATTTCAACTTTCGCCAAACGGAAGGCTTCGCCCATGCCGACGATTTGGTGCGTCGCGAGCGTGCCCGAACGGAATCCGCGCTCATGGCCACCACCATGAATCTGCGCTTCCAAACGAATGCGCGGCTTCTTCCTCACGAAAAGCGCACCCATGCCTTTCGGGCCGTAGGTTTTGTGTGCACTCATGCTGAGCAAATCGATTTTCAAATCTTGCAGATCGATCACGACTTTACCCGTCGCTTGTGCGGCATCGACGTGAAAGATGATGCCCTTTTCGCGAGTGATTTCGCCGATTTCTTTAATCGGTTGAATCACGCCAATTTCGTTGTTGACGAACATCACCGAAACGACAATCGTGTCAGGACGAAGCGTCGCCTTGAACACGTCCATGTCGATCAAACCGTTCTCTTTCACATCGAGATAGGTCACTTCAAAACCTTGGCGTTCAAGTTCGCGCATGGTGTCGAGCGTTGCCTTGTGCTCCGTCTTCACCGTGATGAGGTGCTTGCCTTTGTCTTTGTAGAAGTTCGCCGCGCCTTTGAGCGCAAGGTTGATCGATTCCGTCGCCCCGCTCGTCCACACGATTTCTTTGGCGTCCGCATTGATGAGCGCGGCGACGTGCTCGCGCGCCTCTTCCACCGCATCTTCCGTTTCCCACCCGTACGCGTGCGAACGCGAGGCAGGATTTCCGAAATGTTCGGTGAGGAAGGGAATCATCTTTGCAGCGACACGCGGATCAACCGGTGTCGTTGCGCTGTAGTCCATGTAGATTGGGAGAGACATACTTTTAAGGACGAATGACGAAGGATGAGTGACGCAAAGCTAGGCTGCGATCGGCGTTGTTTCGCGAGATTGGTTTGCTGGGCGCAAATCTTTCACGACGTGAATCGAGGGCGACTGGCGTTTGCGCGCGTCGTCCACGAGCGATTCGAGGCTCACGCCTTGCAAATAGGTGAAGATGTGCTTGTTCAAGCTCGCCCACAGATGATGCGTGAGGCACTGCTTGTCATCGTGACAATTTTTTTCGCCACCGCAGCTCGTGGTGTCGATCGGTTCGTCGACCGCGAGGATCACATCGGAGACGCTGATCGTCGCCGCAGGTTTGGCGAGGTTGTAACCACCGCCCGGACCGCGCACGCTCTCGACGAGCCCATAACGACGCAGCTTGCCGAAAAGCTGCTCAAGATATGAAAGCGAAATCTTCTGACGCTCCGACACTTCGGCAAGCGTCACCGGACCCTCATGATTATTGAGCGCCACATCGATCATCGCGGTCACCGCAAAACGGCCTTTGGTTGTGAGCTTCATAATTACCTGACTGGTTTACTCGGATTATATACCTGAGCGATTTAGTCAAGTGAAAGTCCGATTAGTTCAATCGGATATATAGCTTAGCTGTGAAGGCACTATTTCATTGGGCGATGATGTAATAAATGATTATTATTAATAGCTATATAAAAATATCTTATCGCCCAATTTAATTGGGACTAGATCTTAGATGTTATTTAAAATTAAACTTGTTTTGTTAAAAATCAACGAGTTACGCTCAATCGAGCCACTTAGCTCGGTATTCGTGGGAATTTCAGAACGAAACTCACTCCGTCGCTTTCGTTCTTCGCCGTGATCGTTCCGCCCATTTTTGCCATGTAAGTTTTAGCAACGAACAGGCCCTGGCCACGGTGACTATCGCTGGCGCTTTCAACCTCGTGCGTCGGATCGGACACACCATATACAAAAATTTTGTCGATCAAGTCCGCAGGAATTCGCTCGCCGCGATTACGAATCGTTGCGATCGCTTTACCCTCTTCAATCGCAAGATCGATTGTGATCGCTGAATCCGCGATTCGGTAACGATCCGCATTGCGCAAGATGTGCGTCACTACATCTTCAAGTGAATACTCGTCGGCCTTCACGGACACGCCCTGTTGCGCACCGCTGTAGACGACGTTCGCGATGCCCGCATCCGGCGCATTCTTCGCGACATCTTGCAAGAAGGTTGCGAGATCAATCGGCTGCAAGGAAAGCTGAGTCGATTCGAAGGCCTCCGAAGGCGAGGCATGGCCATACAGCACGCGCACAGCCTGTTGCATTCGCGCGATGTAGCGATGACTTGGATCGCTAGCATCTTTATGTAACACCATCAAGGATTGCAGCGGCGACATGATTTCGTGACCGACCGCATGCCACGTGTCGCGCTCTTGCTCAGCGCGAATATGTTCGCGCTTCACATCCTCGTTCACACGTTGCATCAAATCATGCAAACCGCTCGCGAGAATGCCGAGCTCGTCTTTACCGCGCAGTTCTTCTACATTGAACGCATTGATCGCGCGATCGCTCGTTGCCACACGTACATCGTGCGACACCTCACGCGCGCGACGCGTGAGCAACGCAATACGTCGAATGAATCCAATTTCGATAATGAGCCACGCAAGCGCAATCGCCCCCAACATCGCGCCGACGTACCACGAGACACGCGTCGCAACGGTGCTCAGGGCTTTGTCGACGCTACGTGTGTCGCCCATGAGTTGCACGTCGTAATTGCCGAGCGACGTTGCAATCGTTTCTCGGAGCGACAAGGTTTTCGTATCGGTGTCGGACGAAATCAAACGCAGAATACGATCGATCCAACGCGCTGAGACCTGCGGTTCGTCGAATTGGCCCGTGATCGTCGCAAGCGGCGGCGCTTTCGCGTCGCTATTCGCTTTGCGGATTTGAACAGTCTCGCCTGGTAACAACAGCGTTTGCAAATCGTTCAACGAAAACGGCGCGATCGCAGACTCATCGTTGCTATCGAAAATCGCTCTCTCGTTATTCGGTTCAAACACTTGCACGCGCACGAGAATTTGTTCGAGATCGGTCGGCGGCCACACGGGTTTCGGGTTGCGATAAATGCCATCGCTCAACAGCTCCACCGGCAAGCGCACGGAGAAAAACGAGCGCTTCGCGCAGGTTTCGCGATCGATTGCTTCAGCCACCTCTGCGCAATCAGGCGATTGCCAAATCCAGCCGCGAAAATCGCGAATCGGCTTTACGAGGCCCAATACGTCGCTGTTATCGCCGCTATCCATAAATCCCGTCAAGCGACCACGAATGCCCGGCGCGCGCGGCGTTGCATCCGGCGCGGTCAGTGCAACGGCGGGCAAAGTTCTCGATGCACCTTCGATCCGCTCGAACGGTGCGAGCCAGCGATAGTTCTGTCCGCGCATATCGAGCGACACACGTACGCGATGCGCAACGCGCGTATCGCGCTCGCCACCCATGCGCGAAACGAGATTACCGCTCTGAAAACGCCCCGCGACATACACAAAACCGCCCGCATACGGATTACTTCCGATCGCAACACACGTAGCGCCATATGGTTTGTATTGCACAAAGCATCCCGCATTCTCAAGGGCAGTCTGCACTTTGCTCGCATCATCGAAATCGACGGCCGCGTAAGGCAAGACGAGCGGTCGCAGCGGCGTCACTTTTGTATTCGCGCCCGGTGGATTCAGAAGCGCCAGGTGACCAGCAGGATGATTCAGTCGCGCGGTCACTTGTTGCAGCGTTTTGCCAAAGCTCGCCTGATAGTTTTTGAGGCTGCGTTCTTTTTCATCTTGCAAAACAGCGAGCGACATCGCAATCACAGCGAGCGCAAGCAGCAGGAACACACCGCGAAACAACAAACGCCGACTGAACGACGCAACAAACGAGCCGAAACTCGGCCAGCGAAGTTTGGTGTTCATCTGCCAATCGCCTTCGAGCGCTCATGAGCGGCTATCTCCCCTCTCCCCCGGAGGGAGAGGGGTGGGGGAGAGGGGGTCGTTGACGTTACGACCAGGCGTGTTTCTCCCATCAAACTTCCCCCTCTCCCTAGCCCTCTCCCTCCAGGGGAGAGGGCATTGTTTTGTGACGAACTCGCCTGAAGAGCGCTTACGACAATCGCGCACACGAAAAACTACCGCCCCTTCACAGACATTTCGACCCACCGAAACCCGCGCATCGGCACATTCTCAATGCCATCGAAGTTCGGATCGATATCGCGAAACGCATCGCGAATGGTGCTCACGTGTTTGCGCACATTGTCGCGATTGCGACCACTTTTTACGACTTTGAACAAATCATCGTAAGACACCACTTCGCCGCGACGACCGTAAAGCGCCGCAAGAATGCGCTGCGCCGTGAGCGGCAGATTGATGCGCTCACCGCGCCAAGTCGGCGCGACTTGCCAGAGCGGATCGAGCGATAACTCATCCGTTGAAACCGCGTTCTTCGCGGATTCTTTTTCTTGCGAGGCTTTCGCTGCGCGCAACATTTCCAAAAAGATCTCGACGAATTCGGACTCATCGAAAGTCGTTTTCTGCAAGTAATCCCATGCATCGAGCGCCTTCATGATGCTGCGATAAAGTGTTGCAGGCATTGCAGAGACAACCAACACCGGCGTGCCGCCGCGTTTATTCACTGCATTGATGAGTGCGACGCCCGCATGCCGTTCGCGCCCGAGTTCGATATCGAGCACAACCACGTCGTATTTCTCGCGCGCGATCGCCGCTTCCGCATCGTCGCGCGTGAACCATTGATCGATACGAATGCCGGGCTTCGCGGCTTCGATCCAGTTCTTGAGCTGATTGCTTGTCGGTTGGTCGTCTTCGATGATGGCGATGTGAAACATGCGTCGGTGCGGCTGCGCCGCGTTTTTTGTCGTTGTAGCAATTATCCAGGCGATCGCGCTCCCTCGCGCGCGTCCCGTGTGAGTTTTTCTTCCGTCGGCGGTGTCGCAGCTTCACGATGCTGACGATTCTTCCCTCAGCGCGTCATTGAACGCTCCCGGCTGCGTCCGAACAATGCAATACCAGGGAATCGATGCAAACACTGCTTCGAAACGACCCTAAGTTAATCAACCAAGGAAACGCTGAGTAAGTCGGCGAGAGGGATGCAGTGCGAGGCGGCGTTGGGCGACGTGTACTGTCGTACACGAGCCCGACGACAACGACGCAATGCGCCCTCGCAGCCACTTAATCAGTGTTTCCTCACAATTCGGAGCACACATGGGACACAAGATCAAAGCCATCGTCGAAGCCATTCGCAATGCCTTCTCGAAAACCGGAAGCAAAGTCGCAAACGGCGCGAAGACCGCAACAACGCAAATCGCAGGCACAGCCAAACAGGGCGTGCGCCGTTACTACCCGATTCTCATCACAGCTGCAGTGCTGGGCACGATTGTTTACGCGGTTTATCGCAATCCACCCGTGCAAGCGATTCAACGGGGCGAGGCAGGCATTCGCAGCAATCTCTTCACCGGAAGCACGGAAGAATTCCGCGAGGGCAGCATCATGGTTTTGCCCTTAGTTCACGAATTACGTCGTTTGCCGCTGCGCGATCTGCTGTATCAGCCCAGCGAGAGTACCCGCGCCGATGGCTCGGCTCCGTTTCAATCGGTAGAAGGGCTCTCCATCGGCGTCGATCTTTCGATTCGCTACGCACTCGATCCCGCAAAGCTGATCGCGCTGTCAAAAGAATTACCCGAGAACTTCAACGAAGAAGTGATTCAACCGGCGACCCATGGCGTCGTCTACAAAACCTTCGCGCGCTACACAGTCCGCGAGATTTTCTCGAGCAAACGCGCCGATATTCAGCAATCGATCGAAACTGAACTCAAAGCGAAGCTCGCGAAGGACGGCGTGATTTTGCGCAGCGTGCACATTGGTAAAGTCGACTTACCTGCCGACTATCGCGCAGGTATGGAAAAACTGCTTGCCGAAGAGTTAGAAACCGAAAAGATGCGCTACACGCTCACGCTTAAAGAGCGCAAAGTTAAAGAAACCGAACTCGAAGCCGAAGCCGCAAAAGTGCGTCGCGAGAAAGCTGCGGAAGCCTCAGCGCGCGAACAAATCATCGCGGCGAAGGCGCAAGAAGAAGCAATGAAGCATGTGTTGCCGTTCAAGCAAAAGCAAATCGAACAACGCCAACTCGAAGCGGAAGCGGAACGTCAAGCCAAAGTGAAAACAGCCGAAGGTTCCGCGCAAGCGCGCCGGATTGAAGCGCAAGGCGAAGCCGATTCGCGCCAAAAGCTTGCCGATGCCGAAGCCTATCGCCTCGACCGCGTGGGCAAGATCAACAGCGAGCAAATGGCGCGTGAAGGCGAGTTGATTTCGAAACACCCGTTGCTCATTCAGAAAACGCTCGCCGACAAGCTTTCCGACAAAGTCTCGGTGATCATCGCGCCGCCGTCAACGAATGGCGATTTCATCGGTAGCGGTTTGCTTGGCAACACCAAGCAAGTTGCGATGCAAAACAAGTAGCCCAACAGAAAGACAAAGGGGACTCATCATGATCGCCACCACCGCCGTCGCAACCACGCTCACGCTTGCAATCGTTGCGCACGATGCCACGCCGCTTCGCGCAGGCCCACGCGATAGCACTCAGCAAAACGCGCAACTCTGGCAAGGCGACGCGCTAGAGATTCGCGGCGAACGCATGGACTACGTGCAGGTGTACGACCACCGTCGCGAACGCGCGGGTTACGTGCGCGCAAGTCAGATTCGTCGCGTAACGCTCGATGCGAGTAACGCAAACGACCTGCTCGTTTCACTTCGCTTCTTGCGCAACGTGCCCAATAGCGAAGCGCTCGCGATCAGCTACGCGGCGGCCTTTCTCAAAGCCGCGCCGCGAGAGGCGATCACAGCGGAGGCCTTCGATTTGCTCGGAGCTTCCGCAGAGTCACTCGCAACGCGTGCGAGTCGTTCATCGAAGGCGCTCACACCGGAACAACAAGCCGCACTCGCGGCTCATCTTGAACTCGCCACGCACTACGGAGTGAAATTCGTGAACATCGAACGCGATAGCCGCGTCACGCTTTGCTACGACGGCGAAGCGTTTCGTCGCGTGCTCGCAATGGCGAAGCAACCAGACATGCGCGCACGTGCTGCACTCGCGATCACGCGCCACGACTGCATCGATCCGAATCTGCGCCCGAGCGAACGTGCCGCGCTCGATCACTGGCGTGCTGAAGTGTTGGAAAGCGTGAATGTTGCCGAACTGGGAGAGTTTATGAAGAACCGTATCCGCATGCGTCGCGCCGGTGTTTACGCGAGCATCGCTTTTCATGCCTCGAAACGAGAAGAGTCGCGCGAGCTTGCGCAACACGCAGCGAAACGCGCGCTCGACGAGTTGGCGCTCGTGAACAAAACCGAACTCTCGGACTTAGATCAGACGAGCCACAACGAAGCGGCGATTCGCGCGGGTGCCGTTCGCTGGGGTGCAATGAATTCGATCGTCGCATCGAACACAACGAAGCCTAATGCGAAAGCAACGGATCAACTCATCTTGAGCACCATCGCAGGCGAACCAGGCCAAATCTGCGCTGTACTCACATCGAAAAAATCGCCGCAACAAGCGCTCACAAAGCGCTGCACATACGGCACGGTTTGGACTCAATCGTTCACGACCAACGCGCAGCAAACAGTGGCAACACTCGCCGTGCAAACGCTCGACGGTTGGCGCGAGATGTGGGTTTTGCAAAAGGAAAACAACACCTGGCGCATCGACGTGATGCCACCCGCCGCAAACGCCATCGACATCGGTTACATCGAATTCGCAGGCTGGGTACCCGGCGGTACTCACTTACTCGCTGCGCGCGAAGCACGCGCCGATGGCCGCACGAAAAAGAGCTTCGAACTCATCCGCATCGACACACTCGCAACCGAGCGAAAAGCCGACCGCGCGGATTCGCTATCGACGTTTTACAAATGGCAAGACGCGGCTTGGAAGCGAGAGACGGTTGCGCTGCGCTAGTCTGCTATTTCGTGCCGCAGCAAGATTTGTCTGTTCCAATATTGCAACGCTGCGCAGTGCTTATGATCCCAATGGCGTTTTCCTTTCAGTATTGAAAGCAACTTTCGATGTCCGCGTCCTTAGAATCAGTTTTTAGGGGGTACTTCATGTTGTTAATAGAAAAAGCCACTGGGCGCATCGCACGATTTGCATCAACCGTTGTTCGTCCTTTTGCGGCGCTCGCCGCTGTTGCAGTGATCAACGCTGCGCTTGCGGGTGCGACACTCGCACAGGATAAGGTTCGTTTCCTCAACGATTGGCGCTGGGAAGGACAAGCGTCACCACTTGCGATTGCCGTGCAAGGCGGATTTAGGAAACAGAGGCTCGATGTGGTAGCGACACCAGGTACGGGTTCTGCGGCGACGGTCGCGAAAGTAGCAAGTGGCGAATTCGATATGGGCTTGGGCGATTTCGGCGCATTGGTCGAATTCGCAGCGCGCAATCCTTCGGTGCCACCGCCGATGGCCGTGTATGTGCTTTACGAGCGCACGCCGGCTACGCTTTTCGTTCGCAATCGTGTTGACATTAAAAAAGCGGCGAGTACGGATCTCGCCGCACCTGCGTTCGACGGCGGTCGTAAGCTCTGGCCCGCGTTTGCGAAGCAAGAAGGGGTGACAAACGCAAAGTGGCAAAACGTCGACGCTCTCGCGCGTGAGAAGAATTTTGCGGCAGGTCAATATGACGGCATCACAGGGTTTTATTTCACAACAATGTTGAACCTCGAACGAGAAGGCATGTCGGGTACAACCTATAAAGTGCTCCCGTTTTACGAAGCGGGCGTGCGGCTTTATGGCAACGTACTCATGGTGAACCCGAATTTTTTGAAAGCGAATCCACGTGCAGTCGAGCGCTTTGTACGCGCTTATCACGATGCGGTAAAGGCTGCGCTTAAAGATACCGACGCCGCGATCGAAACGCTTAAACAAATCGACCCGAAAATCGACGCGAAACTCGAATGGCGGCGCGCGCGCCTTGCGTTCGATCGTTTCATCGATACACCGACGGTGCGCGAAACAGGTCTCGGCACGATTGATATGGCGCGCGTTCAATCCGGAATTGATCTCGTCGCGGATGCGTTCAAGCTGCCGACAAAACCTGATCCACGTGCGATTGCAACAACGGAATTTCTTCCGCCAGTTGCAGAGCGCAAGCTCTGAAATTCGCGATCAATCTCTGATTGTCATCGTCCGTTTTATAAGGGCTTAATGCGATAAATCAGCGTTATCGAGAATACTGTTTATTTCATCAATCGCCAAATAACATTGGGCGATAGCTTACATAGTTCGCTATGTTTTTCATATCTGTAAAGTGATGCTGGAAGCCTTCGGATTTTTTCATTAGCGAAAACTGTATCGGTTTGCGACAATTGACCGCAACATCAATTCGTTTTTTCGCTGTGGACAATCTCGATCTCGACGTTCTGAAAACCGCCCTCGCCTGGACTGAATCCGGTCGTCGTGCAACGCTTGGCACCGTCGTTCGCACGTGGGGCAGCGCACCGAGACCGATCGGCGCAATGATGGCGATCCGCGACGACGGACAGGTCATCGGCTCCGTCTCTGGCGGCTGCATCGAAGACGATTTGATTCATCAAGTACAAAACGGAAAGCTCGCGGCGAAACTGCCTGAGAGCGTTCGCTATGGTGTCGCCGCCGATCAGGCACGTCAATTCGGTTTGCCATGCGGCGGCACGGTGGAAATGGTGCTCGAACCACTCACGCCACAAAGCGATATTCGCGGTTTGCTCGCGGATCTTGAAGCGCACAAAATCGTAAGGCGCACGCTCGATATCGCAACAGGCATCACGAAACGAAACGACGCGAGTGGTGCTGACGTGCTCTCCTTCGACGGTAAAACGCTCGTCACGATTCATGGCCCGAAATATCGATTGCTCATCATCGGCGCAGGGCAACTTTCAAAGTATCTCGCGACGATGGCGATTCCGCTTGACTACCAAGTGACCGTTTGCGATCCGCGCGAGGAATATCAGGAGCAGTGGCACGATCTGCCGCAAGTCACGATGACGCGCGAGATGCCCGATGATGTCGTGCTCGCAATGAATCTGGATCGCAACAGCGCGCTAGTTGCCCTCACGCACGATCCAAAGCTGGACGATCTTGCGCTCATGGAAGCGCTCAAATCACCCGCGTTTTACGTGGGTGCACTCGGATCGAAATCAAACAATGACAAACGCCGCACGCGCTTGCTTGATTTCGATGTAAGCGAGGAAGAAGTCAAGAGACTTCGTGGCCCCGTCGGTCTCGACATCGGGGCAAAAACGCCGAGTGAAATTGCAATCTCGATCCTCGCCGAGATGACGGCAACCAAGCGCGGTGTGACAATGACACGCAGCAAGACGGAACTCGCGCCGAGTGCGGTGTCGAGCGCTGGATGCGCGGTCGCTTAAGCTGCGGATCGTAGGGTCGAAATCACTCGCCAGAAATGCCTATAAAAACTCAAATAAAACGACAAAAATCCGAGTCATTAATAGATTTTTACTTTGTTTCGGTAAGCAAATTAAGTTTACGCGAGCCCGACATTTTTGGTTCGTTGAACTGATGCGTTAAATAACCGTAGTGTGCGACGCGCGGCAACGGGGGCGTAACCAGACGCGTCGCACACGGTGATTGTTGCCGCTTTTGGCACGTAGGTGCGAGCAGCAATGTCACCTTCTCGGGCGACAGCACTGAATTATCCGCTAGCCCTTGTGTCACAATCGTTTGCACTAGAACGATTTAGCGAGCGCGACCTTTTGAAATGGCCACCCACGTACGTAATGTCTTGATCTGCGAGGACAATTTCGACCTGCTCGAAGACTTCGCGTCGCACCTCCGCGCCGATCCGCGTTTCAATGTGGTCGGAGCGGTTGGCAAAGGTGCCGAGGCCACGCGCATCTTGCAGAATGTGCCGGTGGACATTTTGGTCGTCGACCTCGGTCTGCCGGACATTTCAGGGCTCGACGTGTTGCGCGCAATGCGCGGCTGGCAGCCGCGATGCGAGGGGCTCGTCGTCACTGTGTTCGGCGACGAAGAGACCGTGATTCGCGCGATCGAGGCAGGCGCAACGGGGTATGTATTGAAACGCGAAGCCTCGTTCAACTTGCTACGTCGTATCGAAGAGCTGCTCGAAGGCGGCTCGCCGATCACGCCGTCGATCGCTCGGTTCGTGCTCTCGCGCATGCATGCGTCGGCGAAACCTTCGTCGTCGACATTGCAGACGGGCAATACAAGCGCAACGGTTGCCTCAAAACAATCGCTTTCGGACACACAAAACTCCGACAATAGCGATCAGCAATTGAGTGAACGAGAAATCGAAGTGCTGCAGATGGTCTCGAAGGGACTCTCTGTACAAGAAGTGGGCGAACTGCTCGGACTTTCCGGCAACACAGTCAAAACCTATGTGCGCCGCATCTACAAAAAACTCGCGGTGAACTCACGTATCGAGGCGATTTATGAAGCGCGTGCAATGGGTCTTTTGGATCCTCGTACTCCTGGCGGTTAACGTCTATCTTGCGCTACCAGATCGCTTGCCGCAGGGCGTTCACGTCATTCAGAAAGCGAGTTACTCGATTAACGGCGAGCCTGCCCGCAGTGTTGAATTGCTGAACCGTGTACATGGTAAAGACGAGTACGGAGCCAAGGACGCCATCTACAGCCTAACGCTGCCCGAGTCTTTTTCACGAACATCTCAACAAGCGCTGTACGCGAACATCATTGAGCAAATGTTTTATGTCACAGTCGATGGCGTTCGAATCTACTCGACGCTCGATTCCGAGCAGCCTCATGCCATCGTCGGCCGAAGGCCACATCTAATTCAGTTGCCGTTTCCTCTCCCGGCGGCAACAAACGAGGTGAAATTTCATCTCGAACTCAAATCGTGGGAAGGCGTGGCGTTAGGCGAAATTTGGATCGGTCCACTCACCAAACTTGGCGGCGTATACAAAAAGCGCCACATGATTCGGATCCTGAGCGCGCAATTAATGATGGTGATTTATCTGCTCTCAGCACTCGGTGCGCTGGCCTACTGGTACACTGATCGTAAATACCCGGGGCCTATTTGGTTCTCACTCGCCTGCTTTAGCCTTGCATGGGTTACCTATAGCGGTCTCGTCGTCGTCGAGCCGCGCGTTGGTTTGCCCTTGCTGCTACACATGACGATAATCGGGGTCGTGTTCGCTGCGGTTGCACTTGCGCAGTTTTGTTTCGAGCAAACGGGATTACGTACCCGTCGACAAGATAGGGCGCTCGTTGCAATGCTTTTGCTCGCGATCGTGCTTGCGTTCGTACTCTACGAAGAAACAGTTCCGTTTCGCTACGCACTGGTCATGAATTTTGTGGTAGTCGCATTAGGCATTTATCTGCTCATTCGCTTAATTAATCATTGGCGGAAAAATCACGACCTCCAATCGCAAGCGTTGCTAGTTGGCGTCAGTCTTTCTCTTCTACTTGGGTCTTACACGATCGGCGCCTCTTGGTTTTTTGTTGCCGCCAAGATCGAAACTTATGTCGTACTATTCGCGCCGATTCCGCTGATACTTACTATGCGCTGGCTCATCATGCGTCGTTATGCACGCCTGAATTTGCGCACACAAGCGCTTAACCGACGACTACAAAAACGGGTCGAGAGACGCGAGCGTGAAATCCGTGCCGCATCGGAAAAAGTTCAAGAACTCATTCGCGAGCAAACCGTACGCAGCGAGCGCGATCGCTTCATGCGAGACATGCACGACGGCCTAGGCGCGCAACTCATTACCTCGATGCGCATGGCGGAGCGCGGTCAACTTTCGCAAGCAGCGATGCGAGAAGTGCTCTCCGAGTGTCTCGACGAGATGCACTTCGCCATCGAATCTTTGAAACACACCGGCGACGACTTATTCGCGACACTTGCAGATTACCGCTATCGCATCGAATCGCGACTTGAAAGCGCAGGGATTTCGCTGTCTTGGTATGTTGAGCCGTCGGAGCAAGTCAAACTCACTTCCTCGGAGGTCATGCAAGTCTTGCGTATCGTCAATGAGGCTGTCGGCAACGCGCTGAAACATTCGGGTAGCGCGCGAATCCGTATTATCGGTACCGCGCATCCGCTGCACTACTCGCTCGCGGTCGTGGACGCGGGTCGCGGATTCGAAAAAGACACGAGCGACATCGAACCGAGCAATCGGCGTACGGGCAACGGGCTTCGCAACATGCGACATCGCGCCGAATCGATTGGCGCGCGTTTACTGGTGCAATCCAGTTCGGAAGGAACCAATGTTTCGGTGTTGCTGCCGCGCTAGACGTGCTGCGTGCATCGCCACGCGCGAAGCCACAACGGATTTGCGTGTTCAGTTGTTGTCTGCTTCAATGGCTTACGGTTGCGCAATCGCCATCTGGCACACCGACGTCAAGTATTGACGAATTTGCTGCCACGTCGTGCGCTTCGAATCGGGCGTGAACTCAATCCCGTTGAGCACGCTGTTGCTGCCGAAGCCCATCATCACACGGGTGATGATGAGTCCATCAATCAGCGAATAGGTACGCCCGTCGCCATCGACGTCCATCGAACAGACGCTCGCGGGGAGCGGGCCGCCGTTGAGGCGTGCTGCACAAAAGGTAGTGATGCCGCTGCTTGATAGAACAGGTACGGTACACGATCCTGCAAGAACGATTTTTCCGTCCTGTTGCAAACTCATCGCGCGATTCGACGCATAGTTACCGAGCTCAGTGAGCGCAAATACCCCGTTCGCATTGCCGCTATCGCTGTCGAATCCCGGATCTGGTTGGCCATTTGTATCGAGTCTCGCGATACAAGGCAGCTCGATATTCCCGTTAGGACAAGTACCAGAAACCAGGATCTTGCCATCGGGTTGAAGCGCAGCGTCCAAGGTCTGCGCGACAACAATCAAATTAACGATTGATTTTCCGCCCGTGCCAAATGAGGTGTCTAGTGTGCCGTTGTAGTTCAGCCGTGCCGCGCAAAAACGACCGCCCGCAGGCCCCCCTACGGTGCAGCGGCCCGTGAGTACAATTTTTCCATCGGGTTGTTGAATCGCATTGCGAAAATATCCGTTGTCGTTTGACTCGCTGCTAAATGGTACGGAAACGATACCAGGGGTTGATCCGCTCGCGCCGAAGCTCGTATCGAGCGTGCCGTTCTCGTTCAATCGCCCAACACAACCGCGATTGATCGTGTTCGCAAATCCGCCACAATCGCCAAGCACAAGCACCTTGTTGTCGGTTTGTGCTATGACACCATAGGCGTTGAAGCTCTCGTTAAGCAGCGCGACGCGCCCCACGCTTCCGGTGCCGAAATTCGCATCGACTTCACCACTGTCGTTCACGCGCGATACGCACACATCGGTTATGGTGCGGGTTGGCGTAATACGATAACAATAGTTTGCCGCCACCGTCCATCCGTAGGAGAGCATGGCAAGTCGCCCGCGTCCGCCCGAGTAATCGGCGTTCTCTAACGCGACATAGCCGAGACGACCAGAGATGCCTCCGAGACGACCATATGTGCTGTCAAGATCGCCCGTCGCAGGATTAAAGCGAAACAAGCAAGGCTTTCTAGCACTTGAGCTGCTTGGTTGACATTCCCCGGTCATCACATAACGCCCGGTACTATCGATGACCAACGAGCTAAAACTGGCGTCGCCGAAGGCGATTTCACGAGCGCGCGTGCCACCAGGCCCGAAGCTGGTATCGGGCGCACCATTCTGCTGTAGGCGCGCCAGACAGCCGTGATATCGATTGTTTGGCGGGTTGTAGCACTCGCCGACCATCACGATGCGTCCGCCACTGTCAATCGCCGAGTCACTCACGTAATTCGCTACATTCGTTGCGCCACGAATTGGCGCAATATCAGTGACGATGCCCGTCGAATTGCCAAAACCGGTGATCGGTGCCCGATCGAAACTCCCTGGAATCGGTTGCGCTTCAGCGACCACGAGAATACTGAGTGCAACAATTGCGACCGCAAAAAATTGCAGCAGGTAAGAGATTTTCTTGCTGAGAGACATGACGCGCTGACCCCGTTCAAAGATGACGAACGTACCGGCACGTCGTCGATCAAATCGTCGCCGCAGGTACGCAGTTAAAAATTGGTGATTCGCGCCGTCACACTTCGAAGAAAAGATAATCGAGCGCTGGCCGCATCATAGAAACGTGTTGTCTCGCGAGCAACGGCAAGGCGTCGCCCTTTCGGGTGACAGCTGCAAAACAATCGCGTGCTCGGCCGCGTCGGTCTTACGCGTTGAGATCACGAACAAGCAATTGGCCAACAAATGTCAACGCGTGACAGAGCGTCGTCGCGTCAGTTCTTATTACGAAATGCAGTTCGATCTTCTAATGAGGTCGTCCATGGCGCAGCCGAGACTTTCTACTAGTCAGGTCAGTTACGACATAGTTGCGTAAACTAGATTGCATATGGGCTTGGCGAACTTAACGGATATTCTTAATAAAAAATATTGAATCAAGCTTGAACAAAAACGCCGTTAACGCGAGTTTTCTATAAATACACCTTTGCGTGCTGAGAGCACGCGTTGTCGTTTTTGGTCATTAAAAATTGCCAAAGTATCCCATCTCGCCCGAAAACCACGCCCTTGTCGCACAATCGCACGCAAATACGTTTATCTTTGTAACGTCACCAAGTGTGCGCAACAAAATCGGGAGCGAAAGTCATGTCAGCTAGCTGTTTTTCACGAGTCTTGCGGTACATAACGACGATTGCAGCGGGCGCTGTTGCAACATGTGCGCTATTCGTAGCGACCGCCGCGCTCGCGCAAACCGCCTACGTCTCGCATCGAATCAGCTTGCGCGCGGGTCCTGACTTCGCGTACCCGCAAGTGGCTTGGGTCGGCGCCGGCTCGAGCGTCTACGTGCACGGTTGCGTACGCGGCTACCACTGGTGCGACGTCAGTATCAACGGCGTCCACGGGTGGGCAAGTGCCCGGCACCTAAGTTACCCCTATCAAAACCGCCGTGTCATCGTCCATGGCAACGGCCTCGCGTTCGGCGCGCCAGTTGTTGGCTTCACGGTAAGCTCGTATTGGGACGATCATTACCGCGATCGTCCGTGGTATCGCCACAACGGCTATTGGAGTGGATGGCGACCGGGCGTGGCCGTGCGCCCGGAGTATTACCGCGCGCAACCTGTTTACGTCGCACCGAGACCGGTGTATGTCCGCCCGCACCGCGTCGAGTCACATCTGCATCGTCAAGACATTCAACGTCACCACGCTGAGCGACGCGAGGCGCAACGCATTCGCCAAGAACGACGCGAACAACGTCATCATGACCGTCGCGGATCACAACATCACAATCACCGTTCAGCGCCGCCTGCAGTAATGGGATATACGCGCTAACGACTACGATAGCGCGAGTGCGCGTTCGGCGTCCGCAGCGACACGCAAGATCACCTTCGCGTGAAACGAGTTACGCAACGGTAAGCGCATCGATAACGTGCTTCGCGACAAGCATGGAAGACGCTGGGTTTTGCCCGGTGATGAGATTGCCGTCGCGCACCGCGAAGGCTTGCCAATTCGCTGCGCCTTCGAAAGTACAGCCCAATTCGCGAAGGCGCGATTCGAGTAAGAACGGCACAACGGCGGTCAAACCCGCCGCAGCCTCTTCCGCATCAGTGAACGAATTCACGCGCTTGCCAGCGACGATCGATTGTCCGTCGGCACGCTTAGCAGTCACAAGCCCTGCCGCGCCATGACACACCGACGCGATCACTTTATTGGCTGCGAACGCGGCTTCGACAGCCTTGGTCACGCCTGGATCGACAGGCAAATCCCACATCGTGCCGTGACCGCCTGGGAAAAACACCGCGTCGTAATTTGTAGCGTTCACATCTGTCGCACGAAGCGTGTTCGCAGATTTTTGCTGCGCTTGTGCGTCGCTCAAGAAGCGATCCACATCCGCAGAATTGCTACCTGCGGCTTTCACGCTACCGGGATCAATCGGTGCAGCGCCGCCCTTAGGCGAGGCGAGATCGACGTCGAAGCCCGCGTCAAGCAATGCGTAATACGGCGCGGCAAGCTCTTCAGCCCAAATGCCTGTGGCTTTGCCGCCCGCGCCCATCCGCGCGTTTGAAGTCACGATGAAAAGAATTTTCTTTGACATGGTTTGTTTCCAATCGAATGTAGGAGGAGAAAACATGTGCGCCGCTTTCCGCAGCACGCAGAAACGAACTGTATTGGCGATCTACCCATCGATAAAGTACATTCCAATCACTTGATTCATTACACGATGTAACTAATGAGCACGAAGTACGACGCAGTGCAACTCGGGAGCATCGCGATCTTTTGCAAAGCGGCTGAGCACGAAGGCTTCACCGATGCCGCCCGCGCGCTCGGTATCACACCCGCCGCTGTCAGTCGTTCCGTGAGTCGATTGGAATCGCGCTTAGACGTTCGTCTGTTCACACGCACGACGCGCCGCATTCGATTAACCGACGAAGGTCGCGCGTATTTCGAACAATGTCGTCAGGCGCTCGCGCAAATCGAAGATGCGGAGCGCACAATCGGCGGCGAACTCGCTGAGCCGAGCGGCGTGCTGCGTGTATCGGTATCAACGACGTACGGCCACCATCGATTGCTGCCGCTGTTGCCGAAGTTCGCGGCGCGTTATCCAAAGTTGCGTTTGGATATTGATGTTTCCAATCGCAACATCGATTTCGTTGAAGAAGGCTACGACGTCGCGATTCGTCTCGGCATTCCGCAAGACTCGCGATTAGTTGCGAGAAAGCTCGAAGACGCGACGCTTGGTGTGTTTGCCGCGCCAAAGTACTTAAAGAAACACGGCACGCCGAAAACCGTAGACGCGCTTCGCGAACACGATTGCATTCAATTCGTATTGCCAAGCAGCGGTCGCGGCATGCCGTGGATTTTTCGCGATACCGCTGGCAATGAAATCGATTTCGCGTTCGACGCGCCGATGCGCGTGCAAGACGACGTACTCGGCTGCGTCGCCTACGCGCGCGCAGGCGGCGGCCTGTTTCAGATTTATCACTTCGTAGCGAAGCCGTATGTCGCAAGCGGCGAACTCATCGAAGTGCTCAAAAAATTCGGCGGTCGATCGCGACAGTTTTGTGCGCTCTATCCGCAGAATCGACATCTGTCGCCAAAGGTACGCGCATTTGTTGATTTTCTCGCTGACGAATTAAGTCGATCGCGTTAGCAGAGTTGCCGCATGCCGCTCGCTGTGAAAATCTTCATGGATGTATTTGCCTTCGAGGATCGATTCGGCCTTGTTTCAAATAAGTCGCCGGTTCGCTCATTCTCGACTCACGCGGTTTAAGAAACATGAGAAAAAAGTACGACAGCGCGCTTCGCATCACAGATACAAGCCCCCTAAACGGTATCGAGCGAGACGTCGCGCAGCAACTGAACGACATTCGCAAGTTCCTCGTCACGCAATGCGGGATGACCATCGCGCAGTAATGTGACGAGTGTTTGGCAGTGGCTTAATCAACCAGCCAGCACAATCGTTTATCGCCAAATCAATGTGGGCGATAAACGAATTTTATCTACTAATCAATTAATTATAAAAATAGTCCGATCGCCCAATTTAATTGGTTTAAAAACAAATAAGTTGAATCAACAAGTAGATTCTCTCGCTATTGCGCAACCGCCGCCGCAGTAAACGCGCCGAGCGCTTTGCTCATGTTGTCAACGACGCCTGCGCATTCGGTTTTGTGACGCGCGGCTAAGTATTTCGGATCGTTGTAACCGATCCACGTTTGGCCGTCTTTGTCTTCCCATACGAGCGCTTTGAGCGGCAGATCGATGCCCACGCTTTGCGCGCACTCCATGAATGGCGTGCCACCTTGTGGATTGCCGAAGATGATGAGCTCCGTGGGGCGAAGCGTTTTGTTGATGCGCGCCGCCCCCGCAGCGTGATCGACGCGCGCGAAGACGTTCATGCCCTTCTCTTTCACGATGGCTTCGAATTTGTCCATCGTTGCTTTCGTTTTCATCGGGCTTTTCACAGTGACGAGGCCGTCTTGCGCGTGGGCGACGCCTGCAAGCAGCGCAAACGCGGCGAGACTTTGTGTAGAGATGCGAGCGATTGATTTCATAGCCATTCCTTAAAAAGTTTCCGGGACGCTACGACTTAGTCAACACACCGATAGAAGACCTTACAAATCAAGCACTTTGACCGCAAGGCGCCGCCATGCCGACCGACGCGTAAACCAACCGTCGATCGAAATGTGAAATCAATGTCCAGTTTGCTGCGGCGTTTTCGTCTTCACTCCCAACGTTGTTTGCGCGCTGGTTTCGTCATGGCGCAATAGAAAGGGGTACTTAATGTTTCGAATAAGGAATAAGCCAAGCGCCTGGCGGCGCGTGGTCGGGTTGGGATGCGCCGTACTCGCGGCGTTTTTCGTACACACCACGCATGCGATTTCGGGGGATCCGGATCCGAGTTTTGTTGACATACGAAATAACTGCTCAAGTACAGGGGCTTTGCGAGCTGTCTTGATTCAGCCCGACGGCAAAATCGTAAGTGCAGGTTTCGAATTCCAATTTGGTCCGACTCAGCTGCGCGGTTGCGTGCAGCGATGGGAACCGAACGGAGAGAGGGGAGATTTCAGTTTTGGGGGGAGTCAGCCCGCGACCTACAACACATCTTTTAATGTAGCGATCTACGCGCTCGCTTTGCAGCCTGATGGAAAAATCGTCGCCGTCGGGTCGCAGCAATTCCAACGCAATGGTCTCACCGATTTTGACCTGTTTATTGTTCGACTCACCAGCGCCGGACAACGCGATCCCGCGTTCAACAACGGCGCTGAATTGACGATCAGCGCCGGTTTAGGCGGCCTTGAAGAAGCGGTCGGCGTGGCCATTCAGCCCGATGGCAAGATTGTGGTTGCCGGTTATTGCAGGGCCCTCATCGGCGGCAATTCGTTTTGCACTTATCGGCTGATGCCCAATGGCGCGATCGATACCAGTTTCGGCAACAACGGGCTATTTCCCGGACAAACCTCCGGTATCAATGTCGGCACCGCCACTTCGATGGCGCTCATGCCCGACGGAAAAATTGTGGTGGGTGGCGTCTGTGGCGGGCAAGTCTGCGTCGAGCGCTACACGAGCACTGGCCAATACGACACGACCTTCGGCACCGGCGGCTCGGTACTCGCGCGCTCGGTCGCCAACGTCGGCGGCCTTGCGCTACAAGGCGATGGCTCGGTCGTGGTGGCTGCCGATTGTGTGCTCAGCAGCTCGCCGCCGGATCGCGGCTTCTGCCCGGTGCGAATCGATCGCAATGGCTCGGTCGATCCGCTGGTAGGGCAATTTACAACGCAGTTTATTGGCTGGAGCACCACATCCACCGCCGTGCTCGTGCAACCGGACGGCCAC
>JBOFBL010000015.1:0-3164 GCA_051645545.1 Casimicrobium sp.
GAAGGCCATCAAGAAGCCCATTTGCGTGGGCGTTGCGTTCAGCACCGTTACCGCCGTGAGCGGCAAGGCGAGCATCGTGATCTGCGCACCGAAGTGCGTGATCACGACGGAGGCGAAGATGCGTCGATAGTTGCGATCGTGCAGCAAGTCGCCTTCGGGTAGTGAAGGCATGCGCCGCCGAAGCGCGTTTCGTATTCGGTCAAACCAAGACATGGCGAGTTGCATCGGAGTCATCCAAAAAATGTGGGCAAAGCTTTCGCGATGAAAGCGCAGCGGAAAAATAGGAAACGCAAGCGTGAACCAAGAGCGGTTCAGGCGAGCAGACGCGTAACGGAGGTTGACGTGTACCGGTTAAGACGTTTTTTTCGTTCGACGCTGACAGCGAATCACGAAAAAAGAACCGATGGCCGTGTCAACGCGGGCGTTTTGGAAGTAAAGATTTCCCAGGAATCCGCCCGAGTGCTGCGACCGCCGCTGCGATGCCATAGGCGCGAGATGCGACAGAGGTATAGCTTAAGTGCGTGGTCTTCATCGGGGATTCCTTTCTGACGCCGGAGACGCTGAATCGATTGTGTCGATTCGCTGGCGTAGGCGTAAAGATAACCGAAGTTTGAGCGGCGCGGTGAAATACGATTGCAATTGGCGCGCTCGCGAGCGTGAAATGTGGCGTGTTTACGAAAGCTCGGCGCGGCTAGTTTCGCTAGAGTCTCGTGGTGGCATTCCAGCACGATCTCGCTTCATCCAATTTAATTGGGCGAGTGTTCAGATTTTCTTTGATATCGAGAAATTAACTTAAAACTGGCATCGCTCAATAAAATTGAGCGAATAACGATAGAGCTAAAGCAAGGTTTTCGTCAAAATCTGGTGTTCGATTGACTATCCGCGCATTACGTTAGGGTGGAGAGCGCACGCTGTTGTGCCTCGGTCGTTTCGCCACGTCGCTTCGCAAGATCGGCGAATTGATCGTCGCCGATTTTTCCGACTGTGAAGTATTGCGATGCCGGATGCGAAAAATAAAAACCACTCACACTTGCGGCGGGTGTCATCGCAAACGATTCGGTGAGCGCCATGCCGATTTCGTTCGCGCGCAACACGCGGAACAAATCGACCTTTTCACGATGATCGGGGCAGGCCGGATAACCAGGCGCGGGGCGAATGCCGCGATATTTTTCTTTTACGAGCTCTTCGTTCGAAAGCTTTTCTTCTGGCGCGTAACCCCAAAACTCTTTGCGCACGCGTTCGTGCAAGTGCTCCGCGAACGCTTCCGCAAGGCGATCGGCGAGCGCTTTGAACATGATCGCGTTGTAGTCGTCGCCTTTGTCTTCGAAGGCTTTGAGGCGCGCGCCGCCCGGTTCGCAGCCGACGCCCGTCGTCACCGCGAAGAGGCCGAGGTAGTCGTTCTTCGTGGCAACGAAATCAGCGAGCGCGAAATTCGGTCGCCCCGCTTCTTTCGCGTTTTGCTGACGCAGCGAATGAAAACGCATTGCCTCTGCGCTGTGCGATTCATCGTTGTAAATCACGATGTCGTCACCATCGCTAGCAGCGGGAAGCAAGCCATATGCGGCATTTGCACTCAACCACTTCTCGCTCACGATGCGTTGCAACATCGCTTTGCCGTCGCGGAATACGCGCTTGGCTTCCTCGCCGACGATTTCATCGTCGAGAATCTTCGGATAGTTGCCTGCGAGATCCCACACCAGGAAGAACGGCGTCCAATCGATGTACGGCACAAGCGCAGAGAGCGGATAGTCGCGCAAATGTTGCACGCCGATTTGCTTGGGCTTTGGCGGCACGTAATTCGCGTATTCGCCCGAGAAACCATTGAAGCGATTGGCGCGCGCGATTTCGAGTTCGACGAGTGGCTGCGCTTTTTTATTCGCGTGACGTTCGCGAATCAGCGCGTAGTCTTCCGTCATTTCCTTCACGAAATTCGGCTTCATTTCTTCAGAAAGCAAATGCGTCGCAACGCCCACCGCGCGCGAGGCATCAACGACGTGAACGACGGGCTCCGTGTAATTCGGCGCGATCTTCACGGCCGTGTGCGTGCGCGAGGTCGTCGCGCCACCGATCATAAGCGGCACTTTGAATTGCAAACGCTCCATCTCTTTGGCGACATAGGCCATCTCTTCGAGCGAGGGTGTGATGAGGCCGGAGAGCCCAATGATGTTCGCATTCGATTCTTTCGCCGCTGCGAGAATTTTTTCGCACGGCACCATCACGCCAAGATCAATGACTTCGTAGTTATTGCACTGAAGCACAACGCCGACAATGTTCTTACCGATGTCGTGCACGTCGCCCTTCACCGTGGCGAGCACGATCTTGCCTTTGGTTTTCGCTTCCGTCCCTAGCAAACGCTTCTCTTCTTCGATGTAAGGCACGAGATGCGCAACGGCTTGCTTCATCACACGCGCCGACTTCACGACTTGCGGCAAGAACATCTTGCCTTGTCCGAAAAGATCGCCAACGACGTTCATCCCTTCCATGAGCGGACCTTCGATCACTTGCAGCGGTCGCTCGAAGCCTTGACGTGCTTCTTCAGTATCTTCGACGATGAAGGTGTTGATGCCTTTCACGAGCGCGTGCTTCAATCGCTCGTTCACAGGCATTTCGCGCCACGATAAATCTTCAACCTTCGCTTTGCCGCCGCCTTTGACTTTCTCCGCGAGTGCGAGCATTCGCTCGGTCGAATCCGCGCGACGATTCAGGATCACATCTTCGCAATGTTCGCGCAGCTCGGGATTGATCTGATCGTAGATGCCGATCTGACCCGCGTTCACGATGCCCATCGTGAGCCCGGCTTTGATCGCGTGATAGAGAAACACGGTGTGCATCGCTTCGCGCACATGATCGTTGCCGCGAAAACTAAAGCTCAAATTCGAAATACCGCCCGAGGTTTTTGCACCGGGTAGATTCTTCTTGATCCAAGATACGGCATTGATGAAATCGACGCCATAGTTGTTGTGTTCTTCAAGGCCCGTCGCGAGCGCGAACACGTTCGGGTCGAAGATGATGTCCGCTGGATCGAAACCAACTTGCTCAACGAGTAGCTTGTACGCACGCTCGCAGATTTCGATTTTTCGTTCGTACGTATCGGCTTGGCCTTTTTCGTCGAACGCCATCACGACCGTCGCCGCTCCGTAGCGTTTCAACTTCCTCGCTTGTTC
>JBOFBL010000016.1:0-12482 GCA_051645545.1 Casimicrobium sp.
AGGGCATGCCAAAATTGGTGCGGATGAAGGGACTCGAACCCCCACGCCTTACGGCGCTGGAACCTAAATCCAGTGCGTCTACCAATTCCGCCACATCCGCAAAACGTTCAATTATAGCCTTGCGGAATCGCTCGATTTAGAGCTTGAAATCCGCCACCCGCATGTCCGTCGACAATCATTACGAAAATTTTCCGGTCGCGTCTTGGCTCGTGCCCGCGCACCTGCGCCCGGCGGTTGCGGCGATTTACCGTTTTGCTCGCGGCGCCGACGATATTGCCGATGAGGGAGATGCCTCAAACGAATCCCGGCTCCATGAGCTATCGTCCATATTAAATGGGCTAAAGGATGTTTTTAGTGGAATATCTACAAATAATAAAATTGCTTTACATGCCCAATACTTTTTGGCAAATAGATTTGAAGATATTGATGAAAAACCCTTCGCCGCGCTGATCTCTGCCTTCGCGCAAGACGTCGTGAAGACGCGCTACGCGACGCGTGCGGAGCTTCTCGATTACGCCAATCGCTCCGCCAATCCAGTCGGCCGCATGATGCTCGCGTTGTTTGCGGTACGCACCGAGAGCGCCAAAAACGCGAGTGATGCCATTTGCACGGCGCTGCAACTCATCAATTTTTGGCAGGACGCGCGCATCGATATTGCAAAAGGCCGCGTCTACGTGCCGCAAGAAGAGTTCGCAACGCATGGCGTCGACGAAAGGGATTTTCCTTCGCATCCGAAACACCGCGAGCTCATGCGCGCGCAGTGCGAGCACGCGAACGCAATGCTTTGGAGCGGTGCGAGTTTGCTTCGCGAACTCAGAGGACGTTTTCGCTACGAGATCGCGTTCACCATTGCAGGTGGTGCGCGCATCTTGGAAAAAATCAAAGCGAACGATTTCGATGTGAACAAACGCCCGACGCTTCGCTGGTACGATTCGCTTCGACTTCTGCAGCTTGCGATTCGCGCGTTGCGGCTTTCAAAAACAACAACGCCGCCCGCGCCGCTCATTGCTCACGATCAATCATGACCCCCGACGAATATTGCCAATCCAAAGCCGCGCAATCGGGGTCGAGTTTTTACTACGCGTTTCGTTTCCTACCGCCAGAAAAACGCGCTGCAATCACTGCGTTCTATGCGTTTTGTCGCGAGGTGGATGACGTGGTCGATGAAGTTTCTGACCCAAGTGTCGCTCGCACGAAATTACTCTATTGGCGAAAAGAAATCGACGCACTCTACGCGAATGCGCCGCAACATCCCGTAACAAAAGCGCTGCAACGTCATGTCGAACCGATGCACTTGCCGCAGGCCGCGTTTCACACGGTGGTCGACGGCATGCAGCAAGATTTGGAGAAAACGCGCTATCTTGATTTCGCGGAATTGCAAACGTATTGCTATCGCGCGGCAGGCGTGGTCGGCGAAGTGAGCGCACGAATTTTCGGCATGCAAACGCCCGACAACCCGAAGACGCTCGAATACGCGCGCACGCTCGGCGAAGCGTTGCAACTCATGAATATCGTGCGCGACGTCGGCGAAGATGCGCGACGCGGTCGCATTTATTTGCCGAATGAAGATCTCGTGAAATTCAACGTGCCGGTATCGGATGTTCTGCAAACGAAAACAACCGATGCGTTCAAAACGATGATGCAGTTTCAATACGAACGTGCGGCAACAACTTACGAACGTGCGCTCGCGGTTTTGCCACCCGAAGACAAAAGCACACAACGTCCAGGGCTCGCGATGGGCGCGATTTATCGCGCGCTGCTTGAAGAGATTAAGAACGACGGCTTCGGTGTACTCGAACGCCGCGTCTCGCTCACGCCGATTCGCAAGCTGTGGATTGCGTGGAAAACGGTGGCATTTGGTTAACAAATGACGATGAGCACAAAGCATCCCCTCCCCCCGCGTGGGGGAGGGTGTCGCGCAGCGACGGGAGAGGGGGCGGCTACCCGCTGATCGACCATGCGACAGGAAAACGATTTCACCCTCTCCCACCCTGTCGGGCACCCTCTCCCCTCAAGGGAGAGGGGAGAAGTTGCTTCGCGCAATACAGCAGTGATCGGCGCAGGCTGGGCCGGTTGCGCTTCGGCGCTCACGCTCGCTCGAGCAGGCACGCACGTAACCGTGTTCGAAGCCGCGAAAATCGCAGGTGGTCGCGCGCGACGCGTGGAAAAAGACGATCGCGCGTTCGACAACGGTCAACATCTGTTGCTCGGCGCGTACACACGATCACTTGCGATGATTCATTCGCTACACGGCGCGCGCGTCGATGAAGTCATCGATCAACGCTCGCTCGCACTCGTCGCTGCGCCCGGCAACGCAACACAAGTGGCCGTGCGCGCAGGCAATCTCCCTGCACCGCTGCATTTGCTCGTGGCCATGTTGACGGCGAAAGGCTTGTCGTTCTCCGAAAAACTCCGCGTATGCGCATGGTGCGCGAAAACGCTCTACGGAAATTTCGACGAGTCGCAGAGCGCGACGATGACCGTCGCCGATTTGATTGGCGAGCAACCGCGTGTTGCGAAACTTTGGCTGTGGGAACCGCTATGCGTCGCCGCGCTCAACACGCCTGCGGAACGTGCGAGCGCCCGCGTATTTGTCGAAGTGCTGCGTCGTGCATTTCTCGGATCGAAGCAAGCGAGCGAAATGGTGATACCGCGCGTTGATCTCTCAGCGCTGTTGCCTGAACCTGCGCTCGCGGAAGTTGTGAAACTCGGCGGCGATGTCCGGCTCGGCGCCGCAGTGAATTCCATTGAATCGCTCGATGGAAAAGTAAAAATTTCAACGCGCGATGGCGACGCATTTTTCGATCATGTCATCGTTGCGACCGGGCCGCAACATATTGAACGGCTCTTTTCTTCATCGCCCAATTTAATTGGGGCGTACGCGAAATTATTTAATATTTCGTATGAACCTATTTCTACGCTGCACTACGAATTTTTAGCGGGAATTGATCCTGGGAGTTCGGCGATGCTCATGCTCGATGGCGAGCCGGGCCAATGGCTCTTCACGCATCGCCTCGCGTGCGGTCGCGTGCGCGCGAGTGTGGTCATCAGCGCGCATCATCGCAACGAATCGGTGGAGGATTTATTGCGCGACGGCCTCGCGCAATTGCGACGCAGTTTTGCGTTGCCGAATCCAACTTGGCAGCAAGTAGTCACCGAAAAGCGCGCGACGTATTCGTGTTCGCCGCAGCAATCTGCAATGCTGAAAACACTCCCGAAATCCATCGGCAATGTTCACTTCGCGGGCGATTGGTGCGTGCCCGAGTTACCAGCGACGTTGGAGTCGGCGGTGATTGCGGGGGAGAATGCGGCGAATGAAGTGTTGCGCAGACTTCGATCTTAGGCACGTGAGGTTTGCGAAGAAAGAGGGGCGCTCGCGAGTCTTTCTGTCCCCCTCTCCCTTGAGGGGACCAGCGCGTAGCGCGCAGGACGCTGCCTGCAGCGGTCTCGAACGAAGTGAGAGACGAACCGAAGGTTCGCAGAGGGGCGGGGGAGAGGGTGATCGTTTCATTCACGCTAATCCGCGCGTAACGCAATCTTCACCCTCTCCCGCCCTTCGGGCACCCTCTCCCCTCAAGGGAGAGGGGACAACACCCAATTCATCTCAATAGCACAGGCAATAAGTTGCCCATCCTACACTTCGCACATGGTCAATCTCTTCACCTACGGCTCCCTCATGTTCCCGCTCGTGTGGCAGCGTGTCGTCCAGCACGACTACCGCTCCGCGCTCGGAACGATTCATGGCTTTCGTCGTGTCGCCGTGCGTGACAAAGAACATCCTGCGCTTGTCATTGCGAAAGGCGGTACACCGATCGAAGGTCGTGTTTATTTCGATGTGTCGGATGAGGACATCGCGCGACTCGATCAATTCGAAACGTATCGTTATGCCCGTGTGGGTGTAGCGGTAACGATCGATAGCAAGCCGGTCGTCGCTGATGCGTATCTCGCGCTTAATCACGAAGAATTATCAGATGTCGATTGGGATGTTGCGAAGTTCGAACGCGAGGGACTGCCGCGTTTTATGGAGAGCTACGTCGCAAAGCATGCGCCGAAAGTATTGTCCCCTCCCCTTCAAGGGGAGGGCCAGGGTGGGGATGGGGTTCTGTAGAAGTAAGGTCTCACAAGATTCCGATAAGAGACCCATCCCCCTCCTAACCTCCCCCTTGAAGGGTGAGGGACATAAAAAAACGCCGCGATTGCGGCGTTTTTCTTTTGTAGCGTTTCTCCATCTATCCAGAGGTCGAACTCGAAGCCTGCGGCTCGGGTTTCGGCTCTACCGGCACGTCGGATTTCGTTTCGACTGGCGTTACAGGCGCACCGCCCGACCCCGTCCCCGGCGATCCAGGCGTGTTGTACGTCTTGATCGCGCGGACCGGACGACCGGCCATGATATCGCTGATTTGATCGGCGTCGATGGTTTCGTATTCCATCAAGGCTGCGGTCATCGCTTCGACTTTGTCGGCCTTCTCTTGCAGAATTTTCGTTGCGACCGCGTATTGCTCGTCGATGATGCGACGAATTTCGAGATCGACTTTCTGTAACGTCTCTTCCGACATGTTGCGCGTTTGTGTGACGCTTCTGCCGAGGAAAACTTCGCCCTCATTGTCCGCGTAGACCATCGGCCCGAGCGTGTCGCTCATGCCGTAACGCGTGACCATATCGCGCGCAATTTTTGTTGCGCGCTCGAAGTCGTTCGAAGCACCGGTCGAAATGTTTTTCACGAACAAGTCTTCTGCGATACGTCCACCGAAGAGCACCGAAATTTCGGTAAGCATTTGATCTTTGTAGAGCGAAATGCGATCGCGCTCTGGTAATTGCCACGTCACGCCGAGAGCACGTCCGCGCGGGATGATCGTGACTTTGTGCACCGGATCGGCTTTCGGCATCGACGCCGCGACAATCGCGTGACCGGATTCGTGATACGCCGTGGCGCGCTTTTCGTCTTCGCTGAGCACCATCGATTTGCGCTCGGCACCCATGTAAATCTTGTCTTTCGCCTTCTCGAAATCTTCCATATCGACGAGGCGTTTGTTCGAACGCGCCGCGAAGAGCGCCGCTTCGTTCACGAGGTTCGCGATGTCCGCGCCGGAGAATCCAGGGCAACCGCGCGCGAGCACATGTGCATTCACATCCGATGCGATCGGCACTTTGCGCATATGCACTTGCAAAATCTGTTCGCGACCGCGAATGTCGGGGAGCGGCACGGTGACTTGACGATCGAAACGACCGGGACGCATCAGCGCCGGATCGAGCACGTCAGGACGGTTGGTCGCGGCGATCACGATCACGCCTTGCGAGCCCTCGAAGCCGTCCATTTCAACAAGCATTTGATTGAGCGTTTGCTCGCGCTCGTCGTTGCCGCCGCCCATACCGGCACCGCGTTGACGACCGACTGCGTCGATCTCGTCGATGAAAATGATGCATGGCGCATTTTTCTTCGCTTGCTCGAACATGTCGCGCACGCGTGCAGCACCAACGCCCACGAACATCTCAACGAAATCGGAACCCGAAATCGAGAAGAACGGCACTTTGGCTTCGCCTGCAATCGCTTTGGCGAGCAAAGTCTTACCCGTACCCGGCGAGCCGACCATCAACACACCACGCGGAATGCGACCACCGAGCTTTTGAAACTTGCTTGGATCTTTCAGGAAGTCAACGATTTCGGTGACCTCTTCTTTCGCTTCGTCGCAACCGGCGACGTCGGCGAAGGTAATCGAGTTGTTGTTCTCATCGAGCATACGCGCGCGCGATTTGCCGAAGCTAAACGCGCCGCCTTTGCCACCGCCTTGCATCTGGCGCATCATGAAAATCCACGCGCCAATCAAAAGCAGAATCGGACCGAACGAAAACAGAATCGTCGAGAGCAGCGATTGGCCTTCTTCAGGACGTCCCGAGAACTTGACGTTGTACTTAATCATGTCGTTGATTAAGTCTTTGTCGTAACCGCCGGGCACATTGGTTGACTTGACACCATCAGCGGTTTTGTACGTGACCTTGCGACCTTCGACATCGGCCTCGGTCACACGTCCACCGCGCAGCTCTTCGATGAAGGTTGAATAGGCCGCAGTGTCGGCCTTCTTGCCTTTATCGAACTGTTGAACGACGGTGAGCACGACCAAGCCGATGACCAGCCAAATCGCAATGTTTTTCATCATGTTGTTCACGGACTTATCGCTCCTGACGAAACCTTTGTGTGCGCGGCGCATGCCACGTACGACACGATTTCGCGAATGTCTTTGGATTTTATGGCGCGCGCGCTGTTTTCAAGGGACGGGCTAGCCCTTGCACAATATGCTGCTCACGCAGCGCAACCGCGATGACAACAGATGCGTGTGATTTGTCGCTCGTAGGCGACCGTTTGGTGCGCATCGCACCGATTTTTGATCGTAAAGTCGAGTTCATATACACAAAAAACAATCCCAGCACCGCAGCTTATCAAACAATTTAATGGGGCGTTTGCGTCTATTTACTGTATTTTCGATTAAATATTTTATTTCACTGATCGCCCAATTAAATAGGATAATCAGGAAATATGCTGGTTGATTACCGAATGACAAGGTCAGTCATTTCAATCCGCTGCCCAGCAGAAAAATCTCCGCGCTTCGATCGCGCGATGCGTCTGGCTTTCGCGTGACCACCGTTTTGAATTGCGTTTTCAGCTGCGCAAAAAATTCTTGATAGCCCGGCCCTTGATACGCCTTGGTTAAAAATTTTCCATCGGGCTTCAAATGATTGATCGCGAAATCCGCCGCGATTTCACAGAGCCCAATCGCACGCGGCCCGTCGATCGCGGACACGCCCGTCATGTTCGGCAACATGTCGCTCAACACCACATCGACTTTCGCGCCGTCGAGCATCGACTCCAATTGCGCGAGCATCGCATCATCGGTGAAATCACCTTGAATGAATTCGACACCGGTGAGCCCCTGCATCTCGAGTAAATCAATCGCGATCACGCGGCCGGGTTTCTTCGCGTTCGCAACGTCAACGCGCTTGGCCGCAACCTGACACCAACTGCCGGGCGCTGCACCTAAATCAACCACAATCATTCCGGATTTGAAGAGCTTGTCCTTATCGTCGATCTCGATCAATTTGTACGCCGCACGCGAGCGGTAGCCGTCGGCCTTCGCCTTCTGCACGTAAGGATCGTGCACATGCTCGACGAGCCAGCCTTTGTTGGATTTGTGGCGTTTGTTGGTGGGGTTTAGCAATTTGACAGCGGGTAACAAGTAGCGTGATGCGAGTATCGCTCAATCGTCATCGGTGTAGTAGCGGCCCAGACCACGATCACTTTATTGTGGGAGCGCGCTCGCGCGCGAATGTCTGCATTCGTGGATGACTAATTCGGGGTACGCCGCTACGAGACGCTTATTCGCGCGCAAGCACGCTCCCACAGAACCGCAGCTAGAAACGCTCATCAAGATCAATTAAAAACAAATGATCGCGACCTGGGTCGCTCCTACGCTGTAAACACGAGATAATCACACTTTCCTCTCAAACAACAAAAATCATGACCATCACCTCGAATCTTTCCGGCAGTGCGAAGCGTGCCTTGCGTGCGGCCGCACATCATCTCGATCCGGTGGTCATGATTGGCGACAAAGGGCTCACTGCCGCCGTGTTGCACGAAATCGATATCGCACTCGCTGCGCATGCGCTGATTAAAGTGCGCGTCGCCTCGGATGACCGCGAACAGCGCGTTGCCTTCATGAACGACATTTGTGCAAAGCTCGCCTGCGAGAGCGTGCAGCACTTGGGCAAACTGCTCGTGCTTTGGCGCAACAAAGAAGGCGACGATGGCGTGCTCTCCGATGACGAAGCCGCAGAGGTTGCGGCACCTGCATCACGGGCACGCGGTCCGCGCAAAAAACTCGCAAACGATGCAACGGCTGGATTTCGTCGTCCCGATGCCAGCGATCCGCGTCCGCGCGAAGGACGATCGTATGGCGGTCGTGGCGAGGGCTCACGCGACAACGCGGCACCGCGCACAGGCGGGTACGGTCGCGCACGCGAGGGTGACGCACCCGCGCCGCGCGGTCGCGGTGGCTATGGTGCAAACGAAGGATTTGCAAAACCAAGCGGCGGCTTCAGTAAGCCCGCAGGCGATCGCTACGCTGCGCCGCGCGGCGCAGCGCCAGCATCGCGCAACGCAGATGGCAATTTCGAAAACCGCCGCTTCCGTCGCGGCAGCGACGCGCCCGCGCCCGACACACGCCCACCGCGCGAAGGCTGGGCACCACGCAATCGTCGTGGCGAAGGTCGCAACGATACGAATAGCGCGGGTGGATTCGGTGGACGCACACGTGACGATGCAGCGGCTGGCGCAGCAGGTGGTTTCGACAACCGTCCGCCACGCGGTGGTGCCGCTGGTGGATTCGATAATCGCCCACCACGAGGGAGCGCAGCTGGCGATGGCGGTTACGCACGCGGACGCGGCGCACCAGCAGGCGGAGGACGCGCACCAGCAGGTGCCGGACGCTGGGGTTCGCGCGATGGTGCGGCCGCGCCTCGCTCGCGCGCGCCTGCTGGCGGTGCAGGTGCCGCGCCGAAACCGCGTGCGCGTAGACGTTTGGGCTGATCGACTTGTAGGAGCTCCTCGCGAACGCGGGGATCAGCCGCGATCCACGTTACCAATGCAGTTCGGCGCGTTTCATCGCGAGCGATCTGCAGCCTCTACTGAACCGAGCAAACAGAACGCTTATGCCGCGTCTATCGCGGCTGATCCCCGCATTCGCGAGGAGCTCCTACAAACTCGCAATCGCACACGCAAGCTGCGCGTCGGGCGACAAATTCACATCAATAACAATCGCATCCGCCGGTCGCTCCAACGCTTCGAATTGACTTTGCAATAGTGCCTCCGGCATGTAGTGCGCCGTCGTTGCGCTGCGCTCGCGCATGCGCGCGGCGATCGTTTCGAAATCGCCATCGAGAAAAACGAGTTGTGCATTCGACACATCGCGCAACATCGCTTCGCGATAACTTTCTTTAAGCGCGGAACACGCGAGCACGATGCCGCGACCCGCATTCGCATGTTCGCGTAAAAGCGCGTTCAACCGCGCGAGCCAAGGCGCGCGATCCTCATCCGTGAGCGCAACGCCCTCGCGCATTTTCACAATGTTGTCTGGATCGTGATAATCATCAGCGTCGTGAAATTCCGCGTTTATCGCCCGAGATAATTGGGCGGCCAAGGTTGATTTACCCGATCCCGATACACCCATCACAATAATCGCTACGCCCAATTGAATCGGGCGCTGGCGGTAAGTGTTGGACTCTTCATTTCTAAGCACGTTTCTTATGACTTTTCAACGTTACAGAGGGAAGTTTAATGGCCACAGCGTTTTCGTCACAGCTTCGAAAACTGGAAATCAGGGACTTGCATAAATAATCTTATCATCATATGATAGACACAATTCAATCATTTCCGGCTTTTCAGTGCTCATCAAAAACGTTCACGGCAACACGCTCGATCACTTAGGCATCGAGATACTTTCCGGTCGCTACGCGGTCGGAGCGAGCTTGCCGCCCGAGCCGATTCTGTGCACGGAATTGGGCGTTTCACGCACGGTCGTTCGCGAAGCGGTAAAGTCGTTGGTCGCGAAAGGCATCGTCTCGACGGGGCCGAAAGTCGGCACACGCGTGTTGCCCGAAGATCGCTGGAATTGGTTCGATCCCGATGTGATCATTTGGCAATCGCGCGTTGGGCTAACACCCGATTTTTTGCGCGACTTGCAAGAGATGCGTCGTATCGTCGAGCCTGCCGCGATTCGCCTCGCTGCGGAGCGCGCAACAAAAGAGGATCTCACCGCCGCAGAAGCGGCTTACGAAGGCATGCGTCACGCGATCGAAGAAGGCGGTGATTACGTCACTCACGATTTGAGATTTCACCAAGCACTACTTCTCGCGAGTCGCAATCGCATGATGGTTCAAATGAATAAGGCGCTCTCTGCGCTGCTGCGCACGAGTTTCGAGATTTCGACCAAACGCAAGGACGGGCCGCGCAGCTCGCTGCCGCTACATCGCGCGGTACTCGATGCAGTGATTGCGAGAAATCCCGCGCGTGCGGAACGTGCAATTCTTGTATTGATCGACGGCGCGCACGATGATATCGAAGAGATTTTGCATTCGCGACGCAAGCTGCCGCGGCTCGATCAACCTGCGCCGCAGATTAAGGTGGCGTGATGCGCTGTATCTACCGTCAACGCAAAAAAGAGCTTGTCATCCCCGCGAAGGCGGGGATCCATTCGTGCCATTCGTACATAGCACAGAAGAAAACATCGCAATTCCGAGTCGAAGGTGGATTCCCGCCTTCGCGGGAATGACGTTCGAGGGGAGGAAAGTTTTGCAACGCATCATCGATTATTTTTTCAAGGCACTCGAATTGCTCGTCGTGCTTTGTCTTTTTGCCATGGTCGTCATGGTGTTCGGCAACGTGGTGATGCGCTATGCATTTAACTCCGGCATTCAGATTAGCGAGGAGATGTCTCGCTACGCCTTCATCTGGCTCACATATCTCGGCGCGATGATTGCGATGCGCGAAGGCGGGCATTTGGGCGTCGATACGCTCATCAAAAAACTGCCGCTGACGGGTAAGAAGGTTTGCTTTTTCTTAAGCGAAGCGTTGATGCTCTTCTGTAACGTTTTATTTCTCTGGGGCACGTACAAGATGCATGATTTGCAGGTGACCAACATTTCACCCGTCGCTGGTATTTCAATGATCTGGATTTATGGCATGGGCTATGTCGTGAGTGTAGTGATGGGTGCGTTCAACGTCGTAAAACTCTATCGACTTTTCGCCGGGAAGTTAAACGAGGCCGACCTTGTGCAAGTCGTTGAATCGGAGGGACTTAAAGAAGCCGAAGCGCACATGCAGCAAAGCGCTGGCGCGGCGCGCGCCGGTGTGGGTACGGGAGCGCGCTCGTGACCGTCTCCGTATTCATTTTTTCGCTGATGGGCGCGATGGCGCTTGGGATGCCGATCGCCTACGCATTGCTCGTGTGCGGTGTGTGCTTGATGGCGTTTCTCGCGGCTACGGACGTATTGAACGCGTTCGATGCGCAGATCCTCGCGCAACGCTTCGTCGATGGCGCGGACAACTTTCCGCTGCTTGCGGTACCGTTCTTTCTGCTCGCGGGCGAATTCATGAACGCGGGCGGCCTATCAAAACGCATCGTGAATCTCGGCGTTGCATGGGTCGGTCACTATCGTGGCGGATTGGGCTATGTCGCGGTAATCGCGGCAATCATCATGGCCTCGCTATCAGGTTCTGCAGTTGCCGATACTGCTGCGCTCGCGGCGATTTTGATTCCTATGATGCGACAGGCAGGCTACGACGTGAACCGCTCTGCTGGATTGATCGCTGCCGGCGGCATCATCGCACCGGTCATTCCGCCATCGATTGGCTTCATCATCTTCGGGGTTGCAGGCAACGTATCGATCACGAAATTGTTCCTCGCGGGCATCGTTCCCGGCGTGATGATGGGCATCGCGATCGGCATTGCATGGTGGTGGGTCGCGAAGCGCGAGAATGTGCAACCGGCACCGAAGATGTCCTTGAGCGGTCGTTTGCAAACAACGGCGAATAGCATTTTTGCGATTGCGCTGCCGGTCATCATCATCGGCGGCATGAAGTTCGGCGTGTTCACTCCGACCGAGGCCGCTGTGGTCGCTGCGGTCTATTCGTTCCTCGTCGGCATGTTCATCTATCGCGAACTGAAGTGGTCGCAGATTTATGGCTTGTTCCTCGCGGCAGGAAAAACGACCGCCGTCGTGATGTTCCTGGTCGCGGCCGCGATGGTGAGCGCATGGCTCATCACTGTCGCCAACATTCCGACCGAGGTCGCAAACATGCTCTCGCCGTTCATGGACAACAAAATTCTGTTGATGTTCGTGATGATGGTGTTGATCGTGCTCGTAGGCACCGCGCTCGATTTCGCGCCCACCGTGTTGATCCTGACGCCGGTATTGATGCCGGTTGTCATCAAAGCAGGGATTGACCCCGTTTACTTTGGCGTGCTCTTCATTATGAATAACGCTATTGGCTTGATTACGCCGCCGGTTGGCACAGTGCTCAACGTTGTGTGCGGCGTGGCTCGCATTTCGATGGATGACGCGTTCAAAGGCGTGATGCCGTTTTTGATTGCACAATTGATTGTGCTGTTTTTACTGGTGCTGTTCCCGCAACTGGTGATGGTGCCGTTGTCATGGTGGATGCGATAGCGTCGCAGCGGATTGACAGGTATCGCTTTGCTCCACCGATCGTACGATTTTTTTTAACAAGGAGGAAACTATGTTCAAACTACGAACACTTACGACACTGATTGCAACTTCGCTACTCGCGACCACGGCTGCGCTTGCGCAGTTCTCTGATCGCAACATCAAAATCACGAACGGCGTAAACGAAGATCATCCCGTCGGTGCTGGTGTGAAAAAGATGCAAGAAATCTTGACCGCGAAATCCGGTGGAAAGATGAAGATGAACGCCT
>JBOFBL010000017.1:0-2380 GCA_051645545.1 Casimicrobium sp.
TGGACGCGCTCGGCAGTGAGTGAGCGCGTCCAGGTCCGCGCCTACAACCGACCTAAACGAACAGTGTTGTGTCGCTTCGCTGCAGTAGCGGTTGCCGCGCGCGACGTGGTGCGCTTCCGCGACAATCGAGGTATGGCTAACGCTGAATTGATCGTGCTCCGACCCGAAGGGCTCTACTGCGTGGCGGGCGATTTCTATATCGATCCGTGGCGTCCGGTCGATCGCGCGATCATCACGCATGCGCACGCAGATCACGCGCGTGCGGGCCATGCGCGCTACCTTGCGCACCGTAAGAGCGAAGGCATTTTGCGGTCGCGCATTGGCGAAGCGATTTCACTGCAAACGCTTGAATACGGTGAAGCGATTTCGATGAACGGCGTGCGTGTGTCATTGCATCCAGCGGGACATGTTCTAGGCTCTGCGCAGGTGTGCGTTGAACACGAGAGTCGTGTGTGGGTGGCGAGTGGTGATTACAAAGTCGCGCCCGATGCAACCTGTGAACCGTTCGAACCCGTGCGTTGCGATACCTTCATTACCGAGAGCACGTTCGGTTTACCGATTTATCGCTGGCGCGACGATCGCGAAGTGTTTGCTGAGATCAACGCATGGTGGCAGGAGAATCGCGATGCGGGACGACCAAGCATGCTTGCGTGCTACAGCTTCGGCAAAGCGCAACGAATCTTGAGCGGACTTGATGCGAGTATCGGGCCGATCATCGTGCATGGTGCAGTAGAGCCGTTGAATCGAGCGTATCGTGAGGCGGGCGTTCGCTTGCCTGAGACGAAGCTCGTGAGTGATGTGACGGACAAAGCAGATATTGCAAAGGCGCTCGTGTTGTGCCCACCGAGCGCATCGGCGTCATCGTGGGCGAATCGATTCAAAAATGCGAGTGTGGGATTCGCGAGCGGTTGGATGCAGTTGCGAGGCCGCCGAAGAATGGGTGGCTATGACCGTGGCTTCGTTCTCTCAGATCATGCTGACTGGCCGGGATTGCAATTCGCGATTCGCGGAACGGGCGCGTCGCGCGTGATCGTAACGCATGGGTACGAAGCGGTGATGACGCGATGGCTCACTGAGCAAGGATTGGAGGCGGGAAGTTTTAAGACCGAGTACGGCGATGATGCGAAAGAGGCCACGCATGATGCGTCGTCGTTCGCGTTCATGGTTCGACAAGCTCATCACGAACGGAAGTGAGTGGGTGCTTCGACAGGCTCAGCATGAACGGACAGCGTTCACTCCCGTGCTCGATTCAAGCCGAGTGCTACGACGCGAGATCATCGCCCCGTTCGTGGTGAGCTTGTCGAACCATGAACGCACATTAGAGGCATGAAACGCTTCGCTCAACTATTCAACGAACTCGATCGCAGCACGGCGACGCTTGATAAAGTCGCGGCGCTGAAGCGCTATTTCGCCGAAGCACCTCCTGCGGACGCCGCATGGGCGACGTACTTCCTAGCAGGAGGTAAACCAAGACAGGTCGTGAAAACCGCCGAGCTTCGTGCGCTCGCGCGGGAAACGGCGCAGATACCCGAGTGGTTGTTCGAGGAGTGTTATCAAGCGGTCGGTGATCTCGCGGAGACGATTGCGCTTGTTTTGCCCGAACCGACGCAAGCTGCTAATGATCACGTGGGTCTTGCTAACTGGATCGAAGCTCGGTTACTTCCGCTGCGCACGATGGAAGAAAGCGAACGCGCCGACTCGATTCGTGCGTACTGGTGCGAACTCGATACAACGGAACGTTTTCTACTCACCAAACTAATCGGTGGCGGCTTTCGGGTCGGCGTGAGCAAACTGCTCGTGCAACGCGCGCTCGCGGAGTACGCAGGCGTGGACGCGAAGAGAATCGCCGAACGCATGATGGGTTACACCGACGGCACGCGCTCACCGGCGGCTGAGGAATTCCTGCGTATCGTTCGCAAGGATGTGCCCGCGAGCCGCGACAACGACGATTTGTCGCCGATCAACGCGAACGATGAATCAACGCAGCGCACAGAAGAAACAAACGGTCAACCGTATCCCTTTTTCCTCGCGCATCAAATTCCCTTCGCCATCGACGAGTTCGACGCGAAGCTCGGCCCGCCCTCGGACTGGATCGTCGAATGGAAATATGACGGCATTCGTGCGCAAGTCGTGAAGCGTGGCGGCAAAGTGTTTATCTGGTCGCGTGGTGAAGAGCTGATCACCGATCGCTTTCCTGAAATCGTTGAGATGGCAGATGCACTCGACGACGGCACTGTGCTGGATGGCGAAGTCCTCGCCTGGCGCGATGAGCGACCGTTGCCATTCGCAATCTTGCAGCAACGCATCGGTCGCAAAACGATTTCGAAGAAGGTGCTCGCCGATGCGCCAGTGATTTTCATGGCGTACGACGTACTCGAAA
>JBOFBL010000018.1:0-1761 GCA_051645545.1 Casimicrobium sp.
CGCCGAAAACAACAGTCAATATCACCTATCTCGTTGGCTCGCGTCACGAAGGCTACGGCGAAACCGGGATGGCACACTTGCTAGAACACATGCTGTTCAAAGCGACGCCCAAGTTTCCGAACTTGTGGAAAGACATGAGTGATCGCGGTTTCATCAACAACGGCACAACCTGGCTCGATCGCACCAATTACTTCGAAACGTTTAACGCCACCGACGACAACCTGCGCTGGGCTATCGAGATGGAAGCCGAGCGCATGGTTAATTCGAAGATTCTTCGCGAAGAACTCGATACCGAAATGACGGTCGTGAGAAACGAATTCGAGCGCGGCGAAAACAACCCGCAATGGGCGTTGAGCGACAAAGTGCGCTCTACGCAATTCATGTGGCACAACTACGGCAACTCGACGATCGGCAATCGCAGCGACATCGAGAACGTCGGCATCGACAATCTGCGCGCGTTCTACAAGCAGTACTATCAGCCCGACAATGCGGTATTGCTCATCGCTGGAAAATTCGATCAAGCAAAGACGCTCGCCTGGATCGAGCAATACTTCGGCGCTATTCCAAAGCCGACGCGTACGCTCCCCAAGCTCTGGACAGTCGAGCCGACGCAAGACGGCGAGCGTGAAGTCACAGTGCGTCGCGTTGGCGACTCGCAGTACCTCTACGCGTCGTATCGCGCCCCCTCTTCACTACATGCCGACAGCGCCGCGCTGCAAGTGCTCTCACGCTTGATGACGACTGAGCCCTCGGGGCGTTTGTATAAAACCATGGTCGAAGGAAAGATCGCCGTTGCCGTCGAAAGCGATCATGATTCGATGTTCGATCCGGCAACGACTGGCTTTTGGGCAACGCTCAACAAAACGCAATCGATCGATAAAGCGCGCGAAGTGTTTTTGCGCACGATCGAGCAGGAGATCGCGAAACCGTTCACGGCAACCGAACTCGCGCGCGTGAAACTGCAATTCGAAAAAGAAGCCGAGCAAACGCTCGCAAACTCCAGTCGCTTTGCCGTCGCGCTCTCCGAGGCGATTGCGCTTGGCGATTGGCGCAGTTTCTTTTTGCAACGTGATCGTATTCAGGCAGTGACGATCGCCGACATCGAACGCGTCGCAAAAAAATATTTCAAAGCACAAAATCGTACGCTCGGTCGTTTCATCCCGACCGATAAACCCGATCGTGCCGAGATGCCGGCAACGCCCACGATTGCCGAGGCGATGAAGGACTTCAAAGGCAGCGACGCGCTGGGTGACGGCGAGCAGTTCGAACCCACGCCCGCGAATATCGAAAAGCGCGTCGAACGCATTACGCTTCCAAGCGGCCTGAAAGTGAACTTGATGCCCAAGAAAACGCGTGGCAATACAGTGAATATTGCGATGAGCATCGGTTTTGGCGACGAGAAATCGCGTAATGGAAAACAGGCGGTCGAAACACTTGCGAATGCACTCATGATGCGCGGCGCGAAGGGCATGGATCGCCAAGCTATTCGCGACAAACTCGATCAACTTCGCGCGAGTGGTGGCGTCTCAATGAGCGGCGCTACATTCCAGACCAAGCGCGCATTCGTACCGGATCTGCTCTCGCTGGTCGCGCATGTGTACACGACGGCAACTTTCCCAGCGAGCGAGCTTGAACTCGTTCGCAAAGAGATGATTACTTCGATCGAAGAATCGTCGAAAGATCCGGAGAGCGTTGCCTTCAATGCCATCGATCGTCACTTCGCACCCTACCCAAAGAGCGATTACCGCTACGTCGAAACGC
>JBOFBL010000019.1:0-11664 GCA_051645545.1 Casimicrobium sp.
AAGCAATCCGGTTCGAACCCACGCTCACGCCCCAGTCCGCACCGCCGCTCGCGCGACCGAACGCGATGTCTTGATCGATCAGAATGTGTCCGAAATAAATCCAGCCGTCCGCCCACGTTAAACAATCCTCGGATCTCGCGGCGTTGTCGGACGCCGCCGCTTTAATCCAGAACTCAATCGTGATGTCGGTCGAACCGATGTTTGCGCTTTTCGGTGGTGGATCGATGCGAACTTTCACACGATCAGCAGCGGTCGCGCTACTCGCGTAGTTCGACGTACCGAAAAATCGCATCGAATTCGCCTGCGCTGCCGCAGAGGTAGCAAAAACTATCAACAACGTAGCAAGACGAAAAAATTTCATGCTGCTTCACCGAAACGAACTTAGCCCAACGCCTTATGATCGATAGTCTGCGTTGATCTTCACATAGTCATACGAGAAGTCGCAGGTGTACACCGTTTGCATTGCGCCGCCTCGCCCGAGGTCGATGGCAATCGTGATGTCCTGTTCTTTCATGGCCGCCGCGCCCGCCTCCTCTTTGTACGATACCGCGCGTCCGCCTTTCTCGGCAACGAGCACGCCGTTCAAATGCACGGTGACTTTGTTGGGATCAAGATCGGCGGGTGCGCCGTAACCAACCGCAGCGAGGATGCGCCCCAGATTCGGATCGCTTGCGAAGAATGCAGTTTTTACGAGGGGTGAATGCGCGACAGCGCGTGCGATTTTGTCGCATTCGTTTTTATCGCGACCGCCGCTCACAGCAATCGTCATGAATTTCGTCGCACCTTCGCCATCGCGCACGATCGCCTGCGCGAGCGTGAGCGCAACGCGCTCCATTGCTTCGACCAGTAACTTACCGTCGCTGGTGTCGAGCGTCGTAATCGTTGCGTTACCCGCTTTGCCGGTTGCGGCAACAACGAAACTATCGTTAGTGGAAGTATCGCCATCGACCGTCACACGATTGAAACTCGCATCGGCAACACGCTTGGCGAGCGACTGCATCAGCACGCCAGAGACAGCGGCATCGGTGACTACGAAGCCAAGCATGGTCGCCATGTTTGGCTGAATCATACCCGCGCCTTTTGAGATGCCCGTGATATTCACAGTTTTGCCACCAATCACGATTTGCGCGCTCGCAAGTTTGTGAATCGTGTCGGTGGTCATGATTGTTTGCGCAGTGCGCGCCCAGTCGGCAAGCTCACCGCGCTTCATACCCGCTGCTGCCGCATCGACCCCTGCGTTGATGCGGTCCATTGGCAAGTGTTCGAGAATCACACCCGTTGAAAACGGCAACACCGATTTAGCCGATACGCCGAGCGCTTTCGCAACACGTTCGCACGTCGCGCGCGCATTTGCGAGACCCAGTTCGCCCGTTGCAGCATTTGCAATGCCGGTGTTCACGACGAGCGCGCGCATTTGGGAAGATAAGGCTAAATGTTCGCGGCAAACTTGCACTGGCGCGGCGGCGAATCGGCTCTGCGTGAACACACCACCCACTTGTGTGCCTTCGGCAAATTCAACGAGCAACATGTCGTAGCGATTGGGCTTCCGCACATGCGCTTGCACAGCACTCATGCGCACGCCCGCGACCGCGTGAGCTTCGTTCGCCGATAGAGGTGTGTAGTTCACGGGCATCGCTGATTCCTTTTGTGTGCGTTGGGTACTTCGGATAAACGAAAGGCTCCGCGTAGGAGCCTTTCTATTCTTTCACGTCGTGCGCGAATTTGTACCCCGGCATTGATCCACAAATCGGTGTGGACGCGGCGCCGAGCCGAAGACAGTACGTTAGTACGGCAAGGCGAAGGCAACAAAGTCCACGTCGATTTTGGTCAATGCCTTATTCGAGAGCGCCGTGGCAATGCTTATATTTTTTTCCAGAGCCACACCAGCATGGATCGTTGCGTCCGAGTTTCGGACCTTGCCGAACGTGCGGCGTGCCACGCTCGTCGGTGGTTGACGGATCGGTGTCTGGCGAAACTTCCCCGGTGAGTCCGTCCACGCCCGCGTGCTGATACGACACGTTTTGCGTGGCGGGTGCGGGCTCGACTGCTTGCGCATCGGCTTCGGTGCGCACTTGCACGGTTAACAAAATACGAACCACGTCGCCTTTGAAGCGATCAAGCATCTGTCCGAACATTTCAAACGATTCACGTTTGTATTCCTGCTTCGGATTTTTTTGCGCGTAACCGCGCAAATGAATACCTTGACGCAAGTGGTCGAGATTCGACAAGTGCTCGCGCCACTGCGTATCCATGATCTGCAGCAGGATGTTGCGCTCGAACTGACTGAACACTTCGTCGCCTGCAATCTCGCGCTTCTTTGCGTAAGCATCGAGTGCAGCGGCTTTGCAGCGCTCTCGAATATCGACGTCATCAAGATTGTTATCGTCTTTTGCCCACTGCTGAACTGGCGCATGAACACCAACGTCGGTGAGTGCAGCCTCGAGACCCGCGAGATCCCACTGCTCTTCGACACTCTCCTTTGGTACATGCAATTCGACTTGGTCTTCAACCCAGCCACCGATCATGTCGCGCACCGTTTCCGATACGTTCGCATGTTCGAGCAGGTGATTGCGCTGTTCGTAAATCGCCTTGCGCTGATCGTTGGCTACGTCGTCGTATTCGAGGAGCTGTTTGCGAATGTCGAAGTTGCGCGCTTCGACTTTGAGCTGCGCTTTTTCGATTTGACGCGTCATGATGCCCGCTTCAATCGGCTCACCGTCCGGAATGCGCAGCTTCGTCATGATGTTCTTCATGCGATCGCCGCCGAAGATACGAATCAACGGATCTTCCGCCGATAAGAAGAATCGGCTTGAACCTGCGTCGCCTTGACGACCGGCGCGACCGCGTAGCTGATTGTCGATACGGCGCGATTCGTGGCGCTCGGTGCCAACAATACGTAGGCCGCCCGCAGCGAGCACTGCATCGTGACGCTTCTGCCAATCGTTTTGCGTCAATGTGAGTTTGGCCTGGCGCTGCTCATCGGTAAGCGATTCGTCTTCGCGGATTGCACGCAACTCTGGTTCAAGCGCGCCGCCGAGCACGATGTCGGTGCCGCGACCGGCCATGTTGGTTGCGATCGTGATCATCTTCGGACGACCCGCCTGCGCAACGATCTGAGCCTCGCGCTCGTGCTGTTTCGCATTCAATACCTGATGCGGGAGTTGTTCTTTGTCGAGCAACGCGGCGATCAGTTCGCTGTTTTCAATCGACGTCGTACCCACGAGCACCGGTTGACCGCGGTTGTAGCAATCGCGCACATCGCGCACGGCGGCAGCGTATTTTTCGGCCTGCGTTTTGAAGAACAAATCGTTTTCGTCGCGACGCACCATGGGGCGATGGGTCGGGATGATGACGGTTTCGAGTCCGTAGGTTTGCTGGAACTCGTAGGCTTCGGTATCTGCCGTTCCGGTCATGCCGCCCAGCTTGTTGTAGAGGCGGAAAAAATTCTGGAAAGTAATCGACGCGAGCGTTTGGTTTTCGCGCTGAATCGGCACGCCCTCTTTTGCTTCGACCGCTTGATGCAAGCCTTCGCTCCAGCGACGCCCCGACATCAAGCGCCCGGTGAATTCGTCGACGATGATGACTTCGCCGTTTTGCACCACATAGTGTTCGTCGCGGTTGTAGAGCGTGTGCGCGCGAAGCGCTGCGTACACGTGATGCATGAGCGAAATATTGCCCGCATCGTACAAACTCGTACCGGCTTTGAGCATACCGGTCGCTTCAAGCCACTTCTCGGCCTTTTCGTGACCTTGCTCGGAGAGATGTACCTGCCGACCTTTTTCGTCGACGTGATAGTCGCCGCTTGCCTCTTCGCTGAGCTGACGCGTCAACTGTTTTGGCAGATCGTTGATCTTGTAATAGATATCGACGTTGTCCTCGGACTGACCGGAAATGATAAGCGGCGTGCGCGCCTCGTCGATCAAAATCGAATCGACTTCATCGACGATCGCGAAGTTAAGTCCGCGCTGGCGGCGATCGGCGATCGCGTACTCCATGTTGTCGCGCAGGTAATCGAAGCCGTATTCGTTATTTGTGCCGTAGGTAATGTCGGCGGCGTACGCTGCGATTTTGCTTGCAGTGTCTTGCTGCGAAAGAATGGTGCCGACGCTCATGCCAAGGAAACGATAGATGCGTCCCATCCAATCGGCGTCGCGCGAGGCAAGATAATCGTTGACGGTCACGACGTGCACGCCCTTGCCGGAGAGTGCATTTAAGTACACCGGTAAGGTCGCCATCAAGGTTTTGCCTTCGCCGGTTTTCATCTCGGAAATCTTGCCGTCGTGCAATGCCATGCCACCGATCAACTGGGCATCGAAGTGACGCATTTCGAGCACGCGCTTGCCCGCCTCGCGAACCACTGCAAACGCTTCGGGCAACAGCGCGTCGAGCGATTCGCCTTTCGCGATGCGTTGCTTGAACTCCGCCGTTTTGCCACGCAATTGCTCGTCGCTCAGTGGCGAGATCGAAGCTTCCAGCGCGTTGATTTTGGCGACCACGCCGCCGTAGGTTTTAAGCAGGCGATCGTTACGGCTGCCGAATATGAGTTTCAAGACGTTATCGAACATGTTTTTTCTTCTCTACGACGCGCGGAGCTGGCGATCGCTTTTCGTTACTTGTGGCATCCCGCTAGAAATTCAACCGCGAGAAAAGACAAACCGCGCCAATGAGGCGCGGTCAATCTCAAAACCTTCGATTTTACGGCCTCAGAGCCGTTAGCTAACAGATAAGAAACGCGCCGGATTCTGGGGCGCGCCGTTCAAGCGAACTTCGAAATGCAGGTGTGGCCCTGTAGAGCGTCCGGTGGAGCCGACTTTCGCGATGCGCTGGCCGCGAACCACGAGATCGCCCTCTTTGACTAAAAGCTCGGAGGCGTGCGCGTAGCGCGTCACGAGGCCATTGCCGTGATCGACTTCGACCATCTTGCCGTACGCGGCGTGAACTTCGGCGTAGATGACTTTGCCGCTTGCCGCCGCGTTAATCGGCGTACCGGTTTCCGCTGCGAAATCGACGCCTTCGTGGAACGACTGGCCACCGGTGAACGGATCGATGCGATAGCCGAAGTTCGAGGTGTAATTGATGTTCTCAATCGGAGGCAAGGTCGGCAGGAATTTGCGCTGGGCGCTGCCTTCGACCAATAGCGCTTCGAGTACGGTCATCTGATCGGCTTTGACGTCGATGCCTTTTTGCAATTCGGAGAGTTGCCGCGTGAATTGCTCAACTGACAGCGGCGTCACCGGCGTCGTCGAGCCGCCGCGACCGGAAGTTGCCGTCGCACTCGGGAGTTCCTGTGGTTTCAGACCCGCGACTTTTGCCAAACGCTCGCCCAAACCATCGAGTCGCATCATGTGCGCTTGCATCTCACCGAGTTTGACGGCGAGGTTATTGATGTTGTCTTGAATCTGCTGGCGTTGCTCGCGCGATTTTTCGTGTTGATCGGCGAGCAGGATGCCGCGAATGAGCGGATGATCGCTATTCGCTGCATACTTAAGCGACAAGTAATTCGCAAGCGTTGCCGTCAATACGAGTGCAGCAAGCGCAGCAGCAACAAAGCCAAGCACGTGCGGCCAACCGACCGTGATGTTTCGGCGAGTACGATAGTCGCTCGAAACGAGGATAATTTGCATGTGAAGCCTTCCCAAACACTGTACCCGCGTCCGAAAGGACTCGCTGGGTACTTAGACCGCATGCCGCAATTGCGTGCCGGATTGAACCAGGCGCGAGCGAGCATCCGCTCCGAACATTCACTAAAAGAGTGCCTACCACCAAAAATTTTGGGGGCACTGCATTCCGTTCACTCCGCAGGCTTCAGTCTGGTGATCTCTGTCACATCTGCCGAGGCCGCCCATTGGGTACGACTGCTGCGCTCGGACATTGAACGCGCACTCGCTGATAAGGGCTTGAAATTTAACGAAATTTTGGTGAATGTGCAAACAAAAACAGCAATTAGAGGGAATGCCCGAATCCGGCCCGATTCGCGTACGGTTCAGAAAATGAGGACCGACAGCACAAAAATAACAAGTGAGCGCCTACAAACTAGTTTGCAGCGGCTTTCGAAAACACTTGATCGCGATTGAATATAGCTCTCGACTATAGATCAGCTAGTGTGCGTTTCGCCCAATTTGATTGGGCGATACCCAGAGAAAAATCTTATATCAATACCGCGAGTAAATAGGCTATTCACCCCATTCTATCGACTGATCAAATAGATAGCTAAAACGCAAAAAACACCGCGAACATCACCGTGTTCGACCGCTACGCTGCCTCCTGTACCGCTTTGCGAATCGCGTGAACGAACTTCGTTGCATCGTCTTCACCGCGCTCTGCGATCAGTCTGAGCTGCACATCGGAAACAACAACGCGCAATGCGAGCGAATCTTTGCAAGCATCGAACTCAGGTAAGAAGCGCTCCGCACTACGTCCGAGCATCGCCTTCGCAGTTGTTTTGGCGGTTGCAATCGCCGCACGTAATTGTTTGTCGGTGATCGTTGGCCGAGCAGCGACGGCGCGTTCAACGTTTGGCAAAAACGACGTGATCGGCACCGTCGTCTCGATCGCGCCGCATTGCAAGAGCTCATCGATCAAATTCGACAATTCATTGGCGCGAAAAAACGGCGCAAGCGATTCGACGCTTTTTTTACCGTCGATCAGGATGAGCAAACGTCGCAACTCGGCGCGAAGTCCGAGGCGATGAGATTCGAGTTCCGCGAGTCCGGCCGCTGTTTTTCTAAAAGTGGGTGCCACGTAAGAAGTGTTTCACGTCTTGCTGTCGTTGGGAAGCGGGCAAGCGCGAACGCAATGCTATTAACGGCAACTGTGGCGCGGTGAGCAAACAACGGGCGTCAGGCCCAGCGCCAGGATTCGGGCGAGGCAATCAATGCGCGGCAGAGTTTGTTGTTGAGTTCGTGGCCGGATTTAAACGCGTGATACTTCGCTTTCACACGATGACCAAGCAGAAAAAGATCGCCTACGGCATCGAGCACTTTATGTCGCGCAAATTCGTTGGCGAAGCGCAGCCCCTCGCGATTGAGCACTTTGTATTCGTCAAGCACGATCGCGTTTTCCATGCTCCCGCCCTGCGCGAGCCCGATCGCGCGAAGCATGTCGGCCTCGTAAGAAAAACCGAAGGTTCGCGCGCGACTGATGTGATCGAGGAAGGCTTGCGGTCCTAAATCCATCGTCACGCGGCAGTGCTCTTCGGGGATCGCGGGGTGCGCGAAGTCGATCGTGAAATCGACTTCAAACGTTTTGCTTGGCAACAGTTCTGCGAACTTGTCGCCGGCTTCCACGCGCACGGGCGCGATGACCTCGATGTATTTTCTAGGCGCGTTTTGCGCAACGAGCCCCGCCTCTTCGATGAGAAAAACGAAGGGCGCGGACGAGCCATCCATGATTGGCACTTCAACATTGTCGAGTTCGACCAGGGCATTATCGAGCCCGCAACCCACGCACGCCGCGAGAAAGTGCTCAACCGTTTGTACTTTCGCATCGTCTTTCACGAGCGTCGTTGCCAGTCGTGTTTCTTTAACGAGTTCGGCTTGCGCGGGAATGTCGACCGCGGGCGTGATGTCGGTTCGACGAAACACGATGCCGTGATCGACCGGCGCGGGGTTTAAGGTAATGCGAACGCGAACGCCCGAATGCAAAGCCACGCCGGTTGCCGAAACGGGTTTCGCAACAGTGTGTTGTGGGTCAGTCGGTAGTTTGGCGTTCACTGCAACTTAAAAAAAAGCGCCACCCTTCGATGACGCGTGAGGAGATGCTTATTGTCATTCATTCGAGGCGCGGTCGCGAAATGAACGGCGTTCGTGGAGCGAATACGAACACCGCAACATCGTCGCAGCCGCACATCGATTGGCATCGAAAATGAATCCTGGCTCTGTCGCGTATCGCCCACATTAATTGGGCAATTGATGAAATTAGCAATATTATTGAAAAATAGCTGATTTCACATAATCGCCCAAATAAATTGGGCGATTAACGTCAGAGCTGAATTCTCTTTTGACACACCTCTGTGTTTAGTCTGCCTGCTTGCGCAAGAAGGTCGGGATCTCGAGCGAACGAGCGCCCGGCCGTGCGGGCTGACGTGTAAACGTCGGCACGTCGTATGAGGATTCGACGCTCTCGGTCGCGGCACCCATCGAAATCGGATCACCTGACACCGGCATGTTGTCGGTACCGGTGCGAAGCGATGGCAATTCGAATTTCGGCGCAGTGATCACGCCGCCTTGTACGGCTTGCATCTTGCGCTTCGCGCCAAGACCGGTCGCCACCATGGTGACGCGCATTTCGTCGCCCATGTTGTCGTCGATAACGTGACCCCAGAGCACAGTGGCTTCCGGCGACACGAACTCTTGCACGGTGTCGGTCACATCGTAGAGCTCGCCCAATTCAACATTGCTCGACGTCGTGATGTTGAGCAACACGCCGCGCGCGCCTTGCAAATCGACATCTTCCAGGAGCGGGCTCTTGATCGCCGCCATCGCTGCGATCTTGCCGCGATCTTCGCCGGTTGCAACGGCAGTACCCATCATCGCCATGCCGAGTTCCGACATGATCGTGCGCACGTCAGCGAAGTCGCGATTGACGAGGCCGCGCTTGTTGATGATCTCGGAAATGCCGGCCACCGCGCCGTGCAACACATCGTTCGACGCGGCAAACGCAGCTGGCAGCGAAATATTGCGGCCGAGCACTTGAATGAGTTTTTCATTCGGCACCACAATCAAAGAATCGACATGACGTTGCAATTCATCGATACCCGCTTGCGCAGTGCGCTCGCGTTTCTGCATTTCGAAACGGAACGGTTTGGTCACCACAGCAACGACCAGAATGCCCATTTCTTTTGCGAGTTGTGCGACCACTGGCGCAGCGCCCGTGCCCGTACCGCCGCCCATACCGGCGGTGATGAAGAGCATATCGGCACCATGAATCGCCTCTTGAATTGCGGTCTTCGATTCCATCGCAGCATCGCGACCGACTTCTGGTTTCGCACCCGCGCCCAAACCCTGCGTCAATTCGGCACCTAGCGGAATGCGAATCGTCGCTGGATTGCGATCGAGCACTTGCCCGTCGGTGTTCGCGGCGATGAATTCAACGCCTGCCACACCTTTATTAATCATGTGTTCAACAGCGTTTCCGCCGCAACCACCGACACCGATCACTTTGATGACCGCGCCGTCGCTTCTTTCATCTACGATCTCAAACATGTTTCGCTCCTTGATAACAAATCACACAACACACACAAACTTCATCGATCCCGTCGCGGGGATCTCAGAAACCAAATACATCTTTCAACTTTGCGAACAAACCCGCCGCCGCACCCGTGCGACGCTGCTTCTCCGCCACTCTCGTCATCTGATCGCGACCGTGCATCAATAGGCCGATCGCTGTTGAATACTTCGGTGCACACAGCACATCCTTAAGCGGCCCGCCGTATTCGGGCGAGGCCACGCGCACTGGCATATGAAACACTTCTTCACCAAGCTCCGCGATGCCCGGAAGCAACGCTGTACCACCAGTGATCACAATGCCCGAACGCAACAATGGTTCGAACCCCGAGCACTTCATTTGCTCATGCACGAGCTGAAACAATTCTTCGACGCGCGGCTCGATCACTTCGGCGAGCATGTGTCGCGCCATCGTGCGCGCAGGGCGATCGCCGACGCTCGGCACTTCGATCAATTCATCGATGTCGGTTAACTTTCGCATTGCTACCGCATAGCGATGTTTGATGTCCGTCGCCTCTTTGCTCGGCACCCGAAGCGCCATCGCGATGTCGTTGGTGATTTGATCGCCTGCGACCGGTAACACACCGGTGTGACGAATTGCGCCGCCGGTGTAGAGCGCGAAATCAGTGGTGCCGCCGCCAATGTCGATGAGCGCCACACCGATTTCCATTTCGTCGCGCGTTAAGCACGCAGCTGCGGAGGCAAGCGGTTGCAACACAAGCTCTTGCACTTCGAGTCCGCAGCGACGAACACACTTCTCGATATTGTCGGCCGCAGACACCGCGCCGGTCACGATGTGCACTTTCACTTCAAGCCGACGACCGCTCATACCGAGCGGCTTGCGCACGCCCTCTTGACCATCGATGATGTATTCCTGCGGCAAGGTGTGCAACACGATTTGATCGTTCGGAATAGCAATGGCTTTGGCGGTTTCGACCACACGCTCCATATCGGCGAGCGTGACCTCGGGCTCTTTCATTGCCACCATGCCGCTCGAATTCAAGCTGCGGATGTGACTGCCTGCGATGCCCACGAACGCTTGGGTCAATTTGCAATTGGCCATTGCAGCGGCTTCTTTCAACGCAGCCGCAATTGTCACCGTCGTCGCATCGATGTCGACGACCATGCCCTTGCGCATACCGTGCGACGGTTGCTCACCGAAACCGATAATCGATAACGCACCATTCGCGTCCAGCTCGGCGACCAAGGCCACTACTTTCGACGTGCCGATATCCAAGGCGGCAATCAATTCACTCATAACGTACTTCCCACTGTGGCAACCGCTCCTGATGTCGTCGATGTTGCTGTTATTGATGCAGGCGAAACCTGTCCGCGCGCTATCGCAACTGCCGACTTGTAGCGAAGATCGATTCGCGCAATCGTTTCGCGCTCGGCTGGCGTCCAGCTCGAATACAGATTCACAAAGCGTGCGAAACGCTCGTCGATGTTTTCGCGACCGAGTTCAATCGTTAAGCCGTTGCGCATCGCGATCGTGAGCGCGCCGCGCGAGGACACATTCATCGCTTTGATTTCAAGACCCAGCGGCGCCAGCGTGACTTTCGCATCGCGGTAACGCGCGAGCGTTTCCGGCGCCGCCTCTACCGGTCCGTCGAAACGCGGCATCGGCGCACGCGCGCTCGCACGAAACACCTCGCCGCGATCGGAAAGCAAGTCGTTGTCGCCCCAATAACCGACGGCGCGGTATTCCTCAATGCGGACATCCAAAGCAAGCGGCCAGCGCCGTTCGACCACCGCTTCGCGCACCCACGGTAGTTTCTTCAGGTTCGCACGCACACGATGTGGCGAGACAGTAAAGAACGTGCCGCGTACGTCGCTGCGAATCGCGGATTCCAATAGCCCCGTATCGACATCGCTGAGCTTGCTCACCACGGCGACCTGACGTAGCGCGAACACGCCTTTCGCATTCGCCCACTGAAACAGACTCCAGCCGATCGCGACAAGCGATATCGCGCTGACCCACGCCGCTACACGATTGATAACTGCAGTGTCATTCATCATGCGTACACCCCACTCGCAGTCTTCGACGCGGCGAGCGTCTTTACCTTTGCCGCAACCACGCCAATGGAGCCTGCGCCCATCGTCATCACGACATCCCGTGCGCGCGCTGTGTTCAAAATCTGTTGCGGCATGTCATTGATGCCGTCGATAAAAATCGGGTCGACCTGGCCGCGCAGACGAATGGCTCGTGCGAGCGCACGACCATCGGCGGCCACAATCGGACTCTCCCCGGCCGCGTACACCTCGGATAGCAACAGTACGTCAACCTCCGAGAGCACCGATGCGAAATCTTCGAACAAATCTCGCGTGCGCGTGTAGCGATGCGGCTGAAATGCGAGCAACAAACGCCGTGAAGGAAACGCGGCACGCGCTGCGGCGAGCGTCGTCTTGAGTTCAACCGGATGATGACCGTAATCGTCGA
>JBOFBL010000020.1:0-1942 GCA_051645545.1 Casimicrobium sp.
AAGGCTCGATCATCGCCGCGAGCGACTATGTAAAACTCGTCGCCGAAAGCATTCGCGCGTACATTCCATCGGGGCGCAAATACGTGACGCTTGGCACCGACGGCTTCGGTCGCAGCGATACGCGTGCGGCGTTGAGAGAGTTCTTCGGCGTCAACGCGTCGTCAATTGTTGCCGCTGCGAAACGTTCCTTGTAAGAACTGTAGGCGCGCACTCGGGCGCGCTCCGCCGTTCGAATTCTTCATTCAATCGATGAGCGCAGCGAAGTCCGCGCCTACAAAAAATAACGAGAAAAAGTTGCAATCACCACTCACCTGCCAACGCGATCAATTCAGCATCGACCCGAACAACGAAGGCCATATTTGGCTTAACAGCGCCTACATGGGACCGCTCCCGCTCGCGACGCAACGCGCGGGGCAAGCGGCACTCGCCGCACGTGCGTTTCCCGTTGCCATCACGCCGAAGGATTTTTTCGCACCTGCCGAGCGTGTGCGCAGCATGCTTGCGCAGCTTGTGAACGCGGATGCGGAGCGTGTTGCCTTTGTGCCGAACGTCGCCAACGGCATGGCGATTGTTGCGAAGAATTTTGCGCCGAAGCGTGGGCAGAATGTTGTGCTCCTAGGCGAACAATTTCCGAGCAATGTGTACCCGTGGCGCGATTGGCGTGCCGATGGTGTGGAAATACGAACGATTGCTGCACCCGATGCGCCTTGGTCTCGACGCGTATCGGGCCAAGAGAGTCGCGCGCAGCGATGGAACGAGGCGATTCTGAGTGCGATCAACGCCAACACGGCGATGGTGAGCATCGAGCAAGCGCATTGGACCGACGGCGCGCTGTTCGATCTCGTGCGCATCGGTGCGCGCGCCCGCGAGGTTGGCGCGCTGTTCGTGATTGACGCAACGCAAACGGTCGGCGCGATGCCGTTCGATTGCGCAGCGATTCAACCCGACGCGCTCATTGTGCATAGCTACAAGTCAATGCTTTCCAACTATGGTCTTGGCTTTGCGGTGTTCAGCGAAAAGTTCGCTAATGCGAAGCCGCTGGAAGAGAGCTGGCTCATGCGCGCGGGCAGTGAGAACTTCGCGCGACTCGTCGACTATCAAGATGATTACGATCGCGGCATGCGCCGCTTTGACACAAGCCTGCGCGCCAATCCATCGCTCATTGGAATGCTCGGTGCAAGCGCGCAGCTGCTGCTTGAATGGCGACCGGAGCGAATTCGAGAATATTTGTTGGGTATCGAACGTGGCTTCGTCCAGCGAGTGCGTGCGCTCGGATTCGAAGTTGCCGACGAAGAAGATCGCGCTGCGAACATTTTCGGTTTACGAATGCCGCAGGGGCTCGATGTCGAAGCGTGTCGTGCGATGTTGGCGGAGCGAAAGATTCATGTGTCCGTTCGTGGCAGCGCGATTCGTATTTCTCCGCATGTGTACAACGATGAAAGCGATCTCGCGAAACTGGCGGAAGCGCTCGAATACGCTGTTGGGTGAAGTGAACAAAGGCAGCACGTTAGAACACGGCGTCAGATGTGGCGCAACGCTGTTGCTCGGAAGAGCTTGGATTTCATTAAAAACTATTTCGCGAATCCACCAATTTGATTGGGCGAATAGTCGTTTAATGTTTATTTTCAAGAAATACTAAAAATAGCATATCAAACCAATAAAAATTGACTGCAACGCTTAGAGTTCATTTTCAATAAACTTCCATGCATGCCGAATTCCGTATAAAGTATTCTGTATACAGAGTGCGAAAAAGGGAGTTCATGTATGACTGGTGCAACGCTAACGCGCATTGAATCCACGCCCGATCTCGTCGATCGCGTCTACCGAGCCTTGCTTGATGCGATCAGCGAAGGCACGCTTTCGCCTGGCGCGCGCATGACGCAAGAGGAAATCGCCGAGCAACTTGCGGTCTCGCGGCAGCCGGTATTGCAGGCGCTGCGGC
>JBOFBL010000021.1:0-2211 GCA_051645545.1 Casimicrobium sp.
ACAATGCGACTGCGCCGTCGCCAATGAGCTTCTTCGCGTTTTCGACGGTTCGTTTGGCATCGCCGCCATCGTCGAGCGAGATCAGTTTGATTGGCTGGCCGTTGATGCCGCCGCTTGCGTTGATGCGATTGAAATAGGCCGTCGCACCTTTGGTGATGGCATCGCCCTGCGCCGCCAGGTTGCCACTCTTCGGAATCGATTGCCCGATCACGATCTCGGCGTGCAGCAATGCGGGCGCAAGTAGTGCTGCGAACCACACACCGCACAGACGGGCCGCAACGATATGACTGAATGTAGTCGTAGTACAAAGATTCATTGGATTCCCTCAAACCACTTGTTTCTGCTTTTTTGCGTAATTTCGACGAGGCGAGCGATGTTGCTAACCGATCCGTATGGCACAAATTAATCCTATGTTTGTGCGCTGTCTAGAGGGTTTATTTATGTTCAAAAAATGTATTTTTTTCGTCTTAGACAAAGGTGTCTGATGCGTTCTTTTTGAGACGCTGACGCTAGCTTCGAAGCGCGCATTTCAAATATACTGAAACTACAGTGATACAATTTCAGTATGACGCGACTTTTGATCCTCTGGTTGCTTTCCGAACAACCGCTCCACGGCTACGCGATCAAGCGAATTCTTGAGAATCCGAGCTATTCGTTTTGGTTCGAACTCGAATTCACGTCGATCTATTCTGCGCTGCGCACGCTGGTGAAGCTCGAATACGTCATCGAAACCGGTTTGGAGCAAGAGGGCGCACGCCCCGAGCGTATGGGCTATCGCATCACGCGCGCGGGGCGCGAGCATCTGCGCGAGCTCGTGCGCAAGGCGTGGCGCGCAACGCCACTCTTGGGCGATGCGTTTCTGATGGCGATTGCGGGAGTGCCTGAGTTACCCCAAGAAGAAATCGCGGCGCTTAAAGCAGAACGCATCGCCATGCTCGAAGCACGACTTGCCGAATGCAAAACGTTGCGCAGCGCGGCGCTTGATGAAGCCATGGTGGAGCGCAGCATCGCAATGCTCTCCGCTGAACTCCGCTGGATGAAACAGTGGTCACAACCCAAGTGAAAGGAATCGCTATGACGAACGCACAAAAAGCCGATATTCAATTGACGTCGAACGTGGTGATTGTGTCGCCCGCTAACCGCGTGTTGCTCACACAATATGACGAGAACGACGATCGCTATTGGATTCCGGGCGCGTCGCTGGAAGAGTACGAGCATCCGGATGCAGCGGCGCTGCGCGGCATTGCCGATGTGTTGGCGAACGTGAAATCGTCGCCGAAGCTAAGTCATATCGAATCGTTTCGCGGACGGCGCGGCTGGCACGTGATGTTTAACTATCTCGTTCGAATCGATAGCGAACCTGCGAGTGACAACGCGAAGTGGTTCGACGCAAACGCGTTGCCCGCACCGGCGCATGGCGAATGGGAGAAGGGCGTGATTGCGAAGGCGCTAGCGGGTTAATTTAGTGTTGCAATCATCTGTCAACACATTCAATTAAAAACCTATTTAATTGGGCGTTAAATGGATAATTGTTAGTTATTGATTTAAAATAAAAATAGAGATAAGCCACAATTAAATAGAGCTATAACGATTCGTGCCAATGGCAATAATGCTGTATTTGTAAACAGTTAGTCCGCGAGTCGCGCGATAATGTTGCGATGCGCGTGACTTATCCCAATTCCCCGTATTCCCTCGAGCAGCCATTCCCGCCCGCGGGCGATCAGCCGACGGCGATCGATACGCTTGTGGACGGCATCGAAAGCGGATTGCAATATCAAACGCTGCTCGGCGTGACGGGCTCCGGCAAGACGTTCACCATGGCGAATGTCATCGCACGCACGGGGCGGCCAGCGATCGTGATGGCGCCGAACAAAACGCTCGCGGCGCAGCTCTATTCCGAGTTTCGCGAATTCTTTCCGGACAACGCCGTTGAGTATTTCGTTTCGTATTACGACTACTACCAGCCGGAAGCGTATGTGCCCTCGCGCGATTTGTTCATCGAGAAAGACAGCGCGATCAACGAACACATCGAACAGATGCGACTGTCGGCCACCAAGAGCATTATCGAGCGACCGGATTGCGTGATCGTTGCCTCTGTGTCGTGCATTTACGGTATCGGCGATCCGGTCGACTACCACTCGATGATTCTGCATTTGCGCGAAGGCGAGCGCATGGACCAGCGCGCGGCAATTCGTCGTTTGACCGAGATGC
>JBOFBL010000022.1:0-8842 GCA_051645545.1 Casimicrobium sp.
GCGGGCGACCTTCCATTTCGACGAGCGATTTCGGCTCACGCAAGAGCCAGGTCGGTCGCGCCTTCGAAAACCGAAACGCTTGCGCACGATTCGCCTCGTTGCTTTCGCTACGCCACGCAAGCTCGGGTCGATGATCGTCGATCGATTCGACGCGATACACGTTTTGCTCGCCTAAGCGTGAAGCGAGCCGATCGAGTAGCGTGAACCAATCGCTGCGCGTGCCTTTCTCTTGTGGCAGCAAACTCGCGTTCTCTTCGAGCAAAGGCACGATGCGATCCGCGCGCAGCGCAATTTCGATCACAGGATCTTCGAGTTCATACGTTTCGATGCGATCGCGCACGAGGCGTTGCCAATGCGCGGCCTCGCGCACGGGCGCGCGCGAGTGAAATTCGAAATGTTGCGATCGCGAACGGCCTTGTTTCAATTCAAGCGCAATGCGATTCACACCCGCGCCGCGCGAACGCAAGAAGCCTTCGAGTTCGATAAGCAATTCACTGATCGGCATGAGGAGCCGATCGCTGTCCTTAATTTCGAAACAAAAATCGATGCTGCTCGCGAATGTTTCAGGCGGTTCGTAAAACCGCCGCACATCGTTCGCGCGACCGAGCGCACGATCAAGATCGAGTACGAAAGCGTCGCCGAATCGTTTTTGCAAACCCGCATACGGCTGTCGCAATACATCGCCGATCGTCGCGAGCCCCAAGGTATCGAGTGCACGAAACGCCTCGTTCGGCCATGCGAAATGTTTCACCGAGATCGGTGCGAGTGTCTCTTGAAGCGTTTCCGTCGAAGCGCAAACGCGAATATCGTCTCCACGTTTCGCAGCGCGCGCGAGCAAACTCGCCGCCATCGGGTTCGGCGCGGCGCCATAGCGTGCGACGAAGCGCATTGCGCGCACACCCTCACGCACCTGCGCGAGCAAGGCGTCAAAACCGCCGAAAAGCGCGAGCGATCCCGAAATCTCCAGTGCGATGCCCGCGCGATCAATGTTCTCTTCGATCGCAACTGCAGGCGTGAACTGCAATAAGAAATTCGCGATACGTTTCAGCGTGCGCAGCTCGCGCGTGCGGTCGCGCGGCAAGGCAATCAAATCGTGATGCAACACCTTCGCGCTCGCGAGCGTCATGCCGATGCGAATGTTGCACTCATGCGCCGCGCGATTGATCGCGTACACGATCGGTCGCTGCTCCGGCCCGTCGCTCACCACGAGCGGGACCGCATCGATGAGCTTGAAGGCATCATTCTCAGCAGGCTTTCCAGCACTATTATCGTTCGCCCAATTATGTTGGGCGATAGAGCGATTTATTGCTTCTATCGATAAATAAGGAAAATAAGCGTAAAGCCAAAACATATTGGGCGATAGTGAATGGCGCTGGAAGCGCTATTGCTCTCCGAGCAATGAACGTTCGCGAATCTTCGGCGGCGTGTCGAAACCCACGTTCTTCGCCGTGTTCAACACCGACGCAAGGCTCGATGTTTCGATAGCAGGATTGCAAGACGTCGCTGCGAAGCTAGGCAAAACGATCGGCACCCGATGCGGCGCCAGGCAAGCCAGATCGCGCGGATCGATACGCAAACTCGTCTCATGCAGCAAACCACGACGCTTCAAAATCGTGATCTCGATTTCGTTGCGCGACACGGGTGTAATTGCAATGCGCAATTCGCACGGGCTCGCGCGCCGCGCAGCAGAAAGCGGCCGCATCAAAAAACACAAACTCTCACTCTTACGCGCTGCGAGCGCAATGCGTCGCAAGGTGAAATCGTGCGGCTCTTTTTGTGCAGCCGATTTTTTATCAGCGTGTGAAACGGATTGCGAGCGATCTGTAATCCACGCAAACACACTCTTCACTGCGTTCGATAACAGCGCTTGCTCCATCGTCCACATCGTTTCCTGATTCGACGAAGTTTGCGCAATCGCAAAGCGTCGCAAATCGATACCGCGCGCTTCGAGCGCGGGCGCGTAAGGCACGCAGGACGTGTGCGTACCGCGCGGCAAAATCCAAAGCGAACGCTGCGAATTGTTCTCTGCGTGTGTTGAAGATTTTGAGCGCCCTTTCGCACTCTGCGATACAGACGGAGCCTGAGTTTTGCGCCTCCCTGAAGCAGCGCAATCTTCGGAAAGCTCAATCGACGCCGTCACGTGCGGCATCGTCGACAACAAAAGCGACAACTCGCCCACCCCCACGCGATCGCAAAGCACCTCAATCAACCGCGCCGTCGTCCAGCCACCATTTAATGCGCGATCAAGCGCCGCAAACCCACTCGCCACCGACGTATCGCACGCGAGCGGCACCTCGCCAAAACGAAACACCGCCGGATGACGACGTAATTCCTCGACCCGATCGATCGCGTGCAGCTGCGAACTCTGTGAAAGCGGGTTCATAGGATGGATGAGGAGGGGGCACTATCGGCAAGTTACAAAATATGTACAAATATACAGTTATTATTTGATTTGGTTCGTCGTTTGAAAGTGCTAGCAAAAAACGCTAGCATTGCCTAATTCTCTTGAATACCAAACACCTAAAAACGCTTGAAGCTATCTTTGCAAAACCAACATCTGCATCGGTTGTGTTTTCGGACATCGAAAGCCTCGTCATCGCCCTCGGAGGCGGCGTCAAAGAACGCGAAGGCTCGCGCGTCAAGATCACTTTGCGCAACGAGCAATGGCATTGCCATCGACCGCACCCAGGCAAGGAAGCAAAGCGCTATCAGGTGGAAGAAGCGCGCGAAATGTTGGAGCGATTAGGAATCACACCATGAACACGATGACTCACAAAGGCTACACCGCACGAATCGATTTCGACGATCGCGACAACATCTTCGTCGGCCGCGTGCTCGGCTTGCGCACGATGATCAGTTTTCACGGCGAAACCGTGAAGGAATTACGCAGCGAATTTAAGAACGCCATCGAAGCGTTCTTAAAAGATTGCAAAGAGCAACGCATCACGCCCGAGAAACCCGCCTCCGGCAAACTCATGCTGCGCGTGCCGCCCGAAGTTCATGGCGCTGCATTAGTTGCGGCGCAAGCGGCGGGTAAGAGCTTGAATCAGTGGGCGACTGAGGTGTTGCATGAAGCGAGTCATGCTTGAACGGTAATCACTAACGATGCGGCGCAATTGACACAAATAATGTAGGCTGAGATCTGATGACTCAAAGATTCGAATGGGATGAAGTCAAGGCCGCGTCAAATCTGCGCAAGCACGGCGTTAGCTTCGAAGAGGCCGCGACCGTGTTCTCCGATCCGTTGGCGTACACTTTTGACGATCCCGATCATTCGATTGGCGAACGCCGACTCCTTACTTTCGGCTTCTCCTTATCGGCTCGCCTTCTTGTCGTTGGGCATGCCGAGCGAGGCCGAGCAATCCGAATCATCAACGCCCGAAAAGCAACAAGGCATGAGCGAGGTATCTATGAGCAAAGCTAAAGACGAAATGCGCACCGAATATCGACGAGAAGACCTTGGCAAAGGGGTACGCGGCAAGTACTTCGAGCGTGTGTCTAAGGGAACCAACCTTGTGCTGCTTGATGACAAAGTCGCGAAAATGTTCCCAACGGCAGAGGCGGTGAATAAAGCGCTGCTGGGTGTTATCGATCTGACCGAACAAACGACTCGTATGGCAACTTGTTCAAAATCGCCGACTCGAAAAAGAGCGGCTGCTTAGTACTGATAGCGATGCTGACTATGTCGCAAGCGGCAGGCAAGAGCTTGAATCAGTGGGCGACGGAAGTGTTGCATGAGGTGAGTCATGCGTGATGGCTGCCAGCTTTGATAAATCAGCGCGAGCGCTACACGATGCGCTATGACCTACCAGAGCAAGAATGAGTAACAACGCCAAGACTCTTCGAAATCTCTTCCTCGTCGCAGTTTTCTTTGCGTTTGTGATCGTGCTTGACGCAACCTTAAGAAATCGCTTTGGTGGCCCAATGACGATAGATGGCCTCCCGATTAGCAATGCGAGCGTAACCGGAGCATGGAACCCAGATTTCCTATGGTTGGGTAGAGCTTGGAGCATTAAAGTTCAATCCGACGAAGCGCTCGAACTGAAACTTGATGGCCGTACCTATGTGATCCCTAAAGGCTCTCACACGGTCTATTCAAATCACGATCACACGAACACCGGGGAATTTGGCGCACAAGCATTCTGGGGCTATCCCAACAATGTCGAAATTCGCCCGCTTGATAGAAAGCAGTAATAAAACTCGGGAGCCAACATGCACAAAAGCCGCCTAAGTAACATCATCATCGATTGCCAAACAGATGACATCGACGCAGCGGCCAACTTTTGGGCAGCAGCCATCGGTCGTGTGGCGGAAACGGATGCCGATCCGACCGAACCCTATCGATCGCTCGAAGGCCCGCCCAACGAGATGAAGATTCTTGTGCAAGCAGTGCAACACGAAAGCCGGGTTCATCTCGATATCGAAACCAACGACGTCGAGGCCGAGGCAAGTCGCCTTGAAAAGCTTGGCGCGAAGCGAGTTGCAAAAATGAAGACGTGGTGGGTTATGGAAGCGCCCACCGGTCAACGGTTTTGTGTCGTGCGACCTCAGCGCAGACTTCGAAGAGAACGCGAATGTTTGGCAGAGTTGAAACGATGCCTAGCCGTTCGTCGAAGCAAACGACTCGCAACAGCGCGGTCGCGTTGATCGTTTAAGTCAATCATCGTAACCTACGCTTCATATGCAGCGTGTCGTGATCACAGGTGGCCCAGGCGCGGGCAAGACGACGCTTCTTGCCGAATTAGCGAGGAGAGATTACGTCACGGTTGACGAATCGGCGCGCGCGATTATTGCGGCGCGCTTGGCTCAAGGAATGAGTCCTCGTCCAGAACCCGTCTTGTTCGCTCGACAAATTTTTGAGATGGACGTTCGGAAGTACTCTGAAACGCCTCAGAGCGTCCGTCCAGTCTTTTACGATCGGAGCGCGGTTGAGGGGCTCGGCATGTTGCATGAAGCTTCGCCGCTACAAGATGAAGCGCTTAACTCAATGCTTGCAACATACACGTTTCATCGCATCGTATTTTTGCTGCCGCCGTGGCAAGACATTTTCGTGAACGATGCGGAGCGCGATCAATCTTTTTCTCATGCAGTCAATGTTCACGCGCAAATCGTACGCTGGTACCAGCGATGTGGCTATCAAGTTAACGAAGTGCCCCGACTGTCGGTGTCGCATCGCGCGGATTACATACTGCAGGTTCTTTCAGCGGATGATGCTTCGTTGTAACGAGATAGCGCGCGCGTGCGCAACAAGTTGCCCACCCTACGTTTCATCGCCAGATTGCACTCAATTCCCGCATTTCACGCATCTCACCCGCGATTCATCGCAACACCGTAGCGCCTTGAAACAGCGTTGTTTACAGTTCGTTCCATCGCAATAACGCGATGTCTTCGAAACAAAAGGTAAACAAATGAATCGCACGTTTAACATCCTTACGCGCACCGAATCGGCCGCTACGGCTGTGTGTGCATCGCTCTTCTCTGTGATCACGGTAGGTGCCGTCTTCGCGCTCTTCGCAACGGTAACGCCGACTGAATCGGTTGATCGCGTCGTGCTTGAGCCTGTGGTGATTACTGCACCGAAGTCGGTTTGATCACGTAACAAAGTTGTCATCCAAATCGTCGGCGAGGCGTTAGCGTCTCGCCCTCGATTTCAGTGAAAGATTCGCGATGAAAACTCTCATCTTATTCGTAGCCTGGTGCATCTTGTTTGTGCTCGCGTGGCCGCTCGCGATTCTGGCGCTGATTCTGTTTCCGATCGTTTGGCTCCTCCTCCTCCCTTTTCGCCTGATCGGTATCGCCGTTGGCGGCGTGTTCGCGCTTCTTAAAGCCGTGCTCTATCTGCCGGCGCGTTTGCTTGGGCATCGACCGTAGTCCCGACAGTCGATCGCTGCGTCACTAGAGCGTCGCGAAGCAGAGGTAGCATGCACCCTCGATCGCGGTAAGTCACCGTGAAGCATGAGGGCGAACATGCACTCCATTCATCAGATTACGTCCGGTCGCGCAACGCTCGCGACCGAAGTCGTCGGTACCGGTGATCCCATCGTATTTCTGCACGCCGCAATTTGTGATCGCCGAATGTGGCGCGAGCAACTCGAAACCGTTGGCGCAACGCATCAAGCGATCGCTTACGACCGGCGCGGCTTTGGCGAGACTCATTGCGAAGCGGAAGACTATTCCGCGGTTGAAGACTTGATGACAGTGATCGACACGGTCGCGCGCGACAAACCCGCGATTCTGGTCGGATGTTCACAAGGCGGGCGCGTTGCAATCGACGCTGCGCTTACGCATCCATCCCGAGTCTGCGCGCTAGTGTTGATTTCTGCAACGGTGTTCGGCTGGCCCGATCCTGTGTATTCGCCTGACCTTGAAGCGGCGATGGCGCGATTGAAAGAGGCCGAACAAGCGCGCGATCTAGAGCGTGTGAACGCGATCAAAGCGCGGCTATTTCTCGATGGCGCGTTGGCGGTCGAGGGCCGCGTTCAAGGCGCTGCGCGCGAACTCTTTTTCGACATGAACGGCATTGCGTTGCGTGCACCACCCAGCGGCACGAATCGCGACTCAGTACCAGCATTCCAATGGCTACACGAAATCGCAGTACCAACATTCGTGATTCAAGGCGATCTCGATTTTCCGCACATTCAAGAGCGCAGTCGATACATCGCAGCGACGATACCGAATGCGACGCATCATGAATTGCACGGTGTTGCGCATGTGCCGAGCGTGGAGCAGCCGGAGCTTGTTACGAAGCTCATCTCGGAATTCGTTCAACAGCTTTCCAATTGATTCCAGCAAGCGCCAGGAAACCGTAAACCTTATAGCGAGACTCCTAGAAGTTTGAACAATAAGGCGAACTCCAACTAAAAATTCTGGTGCCCAATAATATTGGGCGAATGGACATAATTTGGTATTTCTCGAAAACAACAAAAAATAAACGCATTGCCCAAGCTAATTGGGCGATGCGCTTAAGTGCTGGAGAGCACATTTTGCAATCGGTACTTTGCACCACCGCGAGCCTTGAATGCTCGCAACCGCTAAGGCCGTTCTTCGGATCTCTCGTCGCGTGCGTCCACGCTTCGAACGTGCTTTAAGCCTTCATGTACCTCTTGAACGCTTTTCGGCGTTCGCTGCAAAAAAACTGGTTGAGGACTTTCACCTCGCGCACTAGCCGCACTTCTAGCGCCCGCAACTTACCGAAACCGTTCGTTGTTTTTCCACGAGGAGGGGAGGGCCTATAGAAAACGAACGCTTCGAGCCGAGCCTCGCGCCGCTGTTCCTTCAAGTGCTTTCGGAATACACAGCAAGCGGTCGGTTGCGGAGCATGGTATTGCCATGCCTTACCAAAACTTCCGGAAAGATCGAATGCGCGTTTGCTCAGTTGCAAAGATTCATTCGACGTTTCCAAAAACCAAATCGATGCCGGTTGCCACCGGCGTGTCTCGTCAAACGGTTTCGACGGACACTGCTTCACGAATCGAGCCTCGTTTGCTATCGATGCAAACTGAACCCTCGATGCGCTGGGTTAGAGAAGACGCTGCACTCGCAATGCTTCGACGTCGTCGCGCAAGCGCACCTCGCTTGCACGTGGTGGCGACTGTGCGCGGAGCTGCTTTCGAGCATCCTTTTGCGGACGCTTCGCAACTTCCACTGCACGCGCTTCTTTTGCACGACGTGCAGCCTCACGAAAGTAACGAGCGGCGCGCACGGCGACCAATGCGGCGACATCGAAAACGCTGACGTAGCGTTCGCGTCTTTGTTGTTCTGCGTAAACCATTTTGTGACTCCTGGAAAAGTGAAAGTAGAAAAAGAAAAACCCCGAGGTCTTTCGACAACTCGGGGCTTCTTTTGAAACCTTTGACTGGTGCGCTATCTCAGTTTGAGTCGCGCTTTTCCAGGTGAGTTGTCGTAGAACGGTGGATTGGTTGCGCCAAATCCATTGCTGCCGTTGGCTGCGACTGCATAAACAAACGATTCCGGTTTAGCGAAACCGAGCATCGCGGATTGCAGACAGCGACGAAGCGATTGGCCGCCAAACGCGTTGCCGAGCAGGCCTCTGACCCAACCGCCGCTGATCGCTCCGATCATCATCGGCGCGTGCTGGCCTGCCGCAGCTAACGCTGGCATTCCTTTCGCGGTGATGTGAATCAGGTTGATCATTTCGGTTGTTACCTTTCGGTCTTGCGCTTGCTCGCGCGAAAAAAAGTTAATCGGAAAAACGGAATTCGAGTTGCAGCGTTTGCTGCTTACTCGATAAGACGGCTTTCTTTTTGGTTTTGTGACATCTCTATTGCCACGAACACTAAGAAAAGAAAACTTATCGAGTGATGTATCGAATTGTGTATGACTACGAAATGCTTGTCAAGCTACTTTACAACGCGCAACAAACTTTTTTTCGCGCGTTGTGTTTTTGCTGCGACTTCCGCCTGCAACTGATCGCGAAGGCAAAGAATCGCAGTCTCCACAGCCTCGGTCTCCGTCTGCGCATCCAGCAAACGCGCCAATTGCTTGAGTGCTTTGTTCGCTTCGGGTTTCAGGCGGAATGTTTTGCGCGCGCCCCCTTGATCGACCAATTGCTTGAGCGATGCTTGGACTCGATACGTTGCATCGGTGCCTTCGGGGTGAATTCGTTCGCGAGCCATGTATGAATTGTAGTCGCCTACGATTACATTGTGTCAACGGTTCACTCTAACGCGCGTTTGTGTCATTCGCGATACAGTCGCGCGATATTCCGCAAACGATCTTCACAAAGAGGATTGCAAAGCGGCAAAAAGCGAGACTAACATTCGCTCCTCGTGTGATTGCCTTCGCAACCACACAACACTGAAAGGTCTTCCTATGCTGCAAA
>JBOFBL010000023.1:0-9910 GCA_051645545.1 Casimicrobium sp.
GCACGATTAACGAGTTTGCCCAGGTGCTCGGAGCCGACGCGCAGCGTCGATGCGTCGCTTCCACTCTGTGGCGCTTCGGCGATCGGCGCTTGCGTTGCGACAGTCTGCACAGGAGTCGCCAACGCAACGGGTTCGGGCGCGTAATCGTCGACGCTGTCATCACCAATCTGTACGGCCCATGCATGCATCCGTTCCAACACAGGAAACGCATGCATCGGCGCATCGTCTTCACCCGCAAGATGCCCAACCATTTGCTGCAAGGTTTCACTTGCGAGCAACGCGTCGCGCACCGCCGCAGCTTGCGCGCGCGGCGAGCGAGGGCGATCGGTATCGAGCCAAATGAGCACGTCTTCCAAGCGGTGCGCGAGTCGCGCGACACCCGGAATGCCGATAATGTTGCCGGAGCCTTTCAGCGTGTGCGCAATACGCTGCGATTCAGCAAGCGAACCGGGTGTAGGCGATTTGGTCGCTGCGTACGCCGACAAATCGATGTACAAACGCTCTAGTTGTCGCGGCGCATCATGCAGCATTGACGAGAGCAATTCAGGGTCAGCCTCGGTTGTGGCAAGGCTTACATCGGCTTCGCTGACCGGCTCAAGGCGCAGCGCGCCATCAACGTCACCGTCGTCGCTAAGCGTTGGCGGTGTGAGCAAGGCAGCCGAGAGCTCATCAAGCCACTGCTGCGACGGCGACAGCGGTGATTGCGCTGCGTGCGTGTTGACTAATTCGATCATCTCGGGCGAGCTCGGCGCACTCAGCAGCGCGCTTGCAACATCGAGCGCGTCGTTTGCCCAGTTTGCTTGCGCCGCGCGCAAGAGCGAGGCGTCGCCGTCGATCGTGAGCACCACTTGGCCAAGATGCTGCAAGAACGCAGACAACCCGACTAATGAAACCATGTCGCAGGCGGCGACCGAGCGCGAGAGAAATTCCATCGTCTCGTCGAACGAGACGTGAACATCGGGTTGCTCAACGGCGCCTTCGATCACCGCATTGAGCGGTCGTCGCGCATCCTCGACGCCGGAGGCATATTCGGCCGCGAGCAGTTCGAGTAGGTCTTCGATTTTCATTCGAGTCTTTGCGGACTAAATGCCATTCGATTCGCTCTACGCAACCTGCGCAGCGGCGTTTGCAGCCGTGTCAGGCAGTTTGAACTGACCCACCGTGCTCGACAAACGCTCCGAGAATTCCACCAGGTTTTGCGTACTCGCGGTTTGCTCCGTAATCGCCTGACTCGTCCGGTTGGCTTCGCTCGCGAGATCGTCGACGCCGCGTTGCAGCGTGATCGCTAGCTGGTTTTGGTTTTGCGCAAACGCCGCAATCTGCTTTACGAGTTCGACGAGCTCTTGCGTTGTCATGCGTGTTTGCGCCATCTGCATACCGGCTTCCTGCGCGAGCTCGGATTGCTTGACCACGTCGGTAATCAGTCGGTTCACGGTAAACACCGTTTCGCTCGTCTCACTTTGAATGTTGTTCACGAGTTGTGAGATTTGCGCGGTCGCCTGACGCGAGCTTTCGGAAAGTCGTTGTACCTCTTCGGCCACCACCGCGAATCCGCGACCTGCTTCACCCGCCGTTGCCGCCTGCATCGACGCGTTCAACGCGAGAACGTGCGTGCGCTCAGCAATCGTATTCACAAGCGCCACAGCGGACGTAATTTCCTGCGAGCGCTCGCCGAGTCGCTTAAATCGTTTTTCCATTTCGGAAATCGATTGCCGCAGTCCATCCATACCGCTCACGGTACCTTCCACTGCGCTCATCGCCGAGAGTGTCGCGCCAGCGGCTTGTTCGGCTGCTGCGTTCGATTGTTGCGAGAGTGCAGCAACGCGCACCAACTGATCGGTCGTTTCCTTAAGCGTTTTCGTCATCGATTCAAGCGAGCGGCGCTCCTGTTGCGACGCTTCTTCGACCTGCATCGAGCGATCGCGCACCGATTGCGAAGTTTCACGCACACGATCGGCAACGTCGCGAACGTCGGACAAAGTGCGACCGGTTTCGTCGGCGAGCTGATTCACCGAAGATGACACCGTACCCACCACGTCGGAAGTCACCGGTGCGCGTACCGTCAAATCGCGATTGGACAACTGGAACACGGTTTGCAGCAACGAAATCACGGAGTTGTTGAGCTGTTCGTTTTCGCGTTTCGCCGCCTCGAGCGAGGCGATACGTTCATCGAGCAGATTGTCGAACGAGCGGCCAAGATCACCGATCTCGTCTTTCTCGGTGAGCTTCGAACGTGCACTACTGTCACCTTTGGCGACGGCGGTAACGGTATTCGCAAGTTTGTCGATCGGTTGCAAGAAACGGCGCAAGAACCACGACACGAGCAAACCCGCGAGCAAGAGAACACCAGCACCGATCAACACTGCGCGCAATAACGACGCACGATTGAGTTCTGCAAGCGAGCGTGTTGCTTCGGCGAAGTCTTTCTTCGCGACAATCCCCCAGGTGAGACCCTGCACATTCACTGGCGCATACGCACCGAATGAACGAACGCCGCGATAGTCCACGAAATCGACAAAGCCTTCCTGGCCAGCAAGCGCGGGGCGCGTTGCATCGGAGTCGATTGTGACCAAACCAATCGATGTTTCTTTCTTGGTCAACGCTTGCGCTTCGGCGGAAGTGAGTTTGTCGCCGAGCAACTTTACGAAGGCATCTTTGTTTTCAAGCAAGTAGCGCGCGTTCGAGCGCATCTTTTTATCGGGGCCGACCACAAACACGTCGCCCGTGTCGCCGAGACCCACTTTTTTCCATTGGCGATCCGAGCTCATCGCGTCGGTGACCTTGTCGATCGGATACTGTGCGAGAAGCACGCCGATCTGACGGTCGCCATCGAACAGCGGCACGCCTACGAATGCGGCTTGATCGTTGTACGAAACAATGTACGGCGCGAAATCGGATAAGTAAGTCGCATCGCGCCTCGTCGCGGCTTTTACTTTCTGATAGGCCTCGGCAAGCTTCGAATTCGCCGCGACGCCTCTCGACAAGTTGCTTGCAAAGTCAAGCTCCTTAAACACCGTGTAGATCACATTGTCGGTTTCAACGTCCACCAAGAAGAAGTCGTAGAAGCCTTGCAGCTTTTGTACGCGTTCGAAACCGCTGTGGAATTGAGCGTGTGCCCGACCGTAGGCGAAATCCTGCGCCGGCGTGACTAACTTCTCCTTTTGTCCGAGCGGGTTGGGGTTCGAAGTGATGAAGACCGATTGCAGTGCAATTGAGTTTTCGTCTCGCGCCGCAAGCGCGCGTGCGAGATCGGGCGGGGCGTCGGCATTGCGACGTTGATATTCAACTTTGAATTGTTTTTCTACGAAATCAGCCATCGCTGCGTTCGCGCTTGCAGTATCGAAGCGGGGGACATCTTTGCCCGCAGTCGCATAACCGGCTTTAAACGCTCGAAACGCATCGATAGTCGAGCGTTGCGCAGCCACCGACGCCACGTCCGCAACGCGCGCGTTGAAATCGTCGACCAGCGCTTGTCTGCGCGCTTCGCGAATGGAGATCAACTCTGACTGAGTCTGCGCATTCACCGTGTCCGAGGCGAGTCCCGACGCACCGGCCCACAGCGTCGCCGCTGTCAGGATCACCGGAATTGCGGTGAGCGCTGCCGCGCCCAAGAGAAGTTTCTGCCGAATATTCATTGCTGTCCTCCAGCCCTATCAATCGTTTGATGTTTTCTGTGTTGCTTCATAGCGTGCCAAGCTCCGCCGCAAGTTGTTCGAAAAGTCGGTCGATATTGACAATTGCAAATCGCTCACCTTGGGCGGACACAATCGTGCCCTGAGTCATTGCAGCATTAGACACCGACGAAACACTTTCAAGCACTTGCTTTGGTTGCGATATTTGTTGGGGCAATCCGTCGAAATAAATTCCCATTCGACGTTCACCAGAATCTGCCGTTAGCCCCCCAATTAGCAGGCGATGATGCTGATTGGTGGATGCTAAATCTGTTGTCCGCTGCGCGCGCTGCCCGCGCACGCCATAGCGCGACAAATCCACGACCGGCAAGATGCGACCATCGATGTTGGTCGCGCCAATCAGCCATGCGGGCGCTTTCGGGATGGGCGTAAGCTCGAAGCGATCGACAATTGCGGTTGCCCAGCCATACGGAAATGCGACCGCAAGCGAGCCACAGCGCACCGCTTGATAATGTTGTAATAGTTCGCGGTCTGTTGCCGCTTCGCTTAACGCTTCAGTCACGACGCGCCCCCTCGATGTTTCGTCGCCCGGCAAATGCTAGGTGTGGGCAAGAACTTGGTCGTCGGTGTACGGTTTCGTGATGTAGCCTTTGGCACCGAGCATCTGTGCAAACACGCGGTCTGCTTTTTGATCTTTGCTGGTCACGAAGACCACCGGAATGCCTTTCGTCGCCGGATCCTGCATCAGTTGACGCGTTGCAGAGAAGCCATCGAGCCCCGGCATATTGACGTCCATCAAAATCAGATCGGGAACTTCGCGTTTTGCCGTGGCAATACCATCGGCCCCGGTGGGTGCGACGAGTACAACCCAGCCTGCATCCGAAAAAATGCGGCGCAGGTTTTGTGCGTCTACCGGTGCGTCATCAACAATCAATACTTTTTTCATCGTTCATTCTCCTCGATGCTTATGTCTTATCGTCTCGCGTTGAACACTCGTGAGTTCGGTGTTCAATCAATGATTCGTTTTACCTTGCGTTGCTTTCAAATGCTAGGGAAATACTGAAAATGTGTTCGCGACAGGCTGTGGTTGCGTCGTAACGCGTGCAGCGCGCTGTCGCTGCCCGTTTAAGGCGAACGATTGGCGAGGCTTTCGTACGCTGCTGCCAGTGGGTTCGTCTTTTTCGTCGTGTCTACGCGCGGCAATGGCGCACTGATTGTCGGCGTGCTCAAAGTCGAAATTGAATCGGAGAGCTCCGAATTGTGTTTCAACAACACCTTGAGCATTTTCGACTCATCCAACGGTTTGGTGAGGTACGCGTCGCAACCGGCGAAAGTGCCTCGCACCTTATCGATCGTGCCGCCGCGACTGGTGAGCATCACCACAACAGGCGCCCGCGATCCGGCGTATTTGCGTCCCTTAATCGCCTTGCAGGTTTGATAGCCGTCGAGCCCTTCCATCATCACATCAAGGAATACAAACGCGTATCCGCCGTCCGAGACACGAACCAGCGCTTCTTCGCCACTCGTGCAGAGATCGACATTGAAACCGAATGCGCTTAAGCGGCTGTGAATGAATTTCAGCGCCACGTCGCTGTCGTCGACCACCAAAATATTGGTGCGACCCGCAGGCGTCGTGCTGGGCGCGGGGGTCGGTGCTTTCGTCTCGGTTGGTTGCGCACGCACGCTTTGCGGCGCTTGCGCAACGCGCGGGTTTGAAGGGAACGGCGCAACGTTGCTTGTCGGTGGCGTTGGTATGGCTTTCGGCACAACGGGTGGCATCGGTGCGACGGTCGGTGCCGCAACACGTTGCTGTGGCGGCACGCTCACCGTCGGTACTGCACGGTCTCCAATCATCACAGTTTGAACGTTGATCGAGCTCGCCGCGGGTTGAGCCGTTCTTTGTTGTTCGCGTGCGGGCGGCATCGGTTGTTGCGTCGGTGGTGCGACCGGTTTCGGCACGGACACCATAGGAGATGCAACGGTGGGCGATGCCGCAACAATGGGCGATGGCATCACGACAGGTGCGCTTGGCGCAACAGGCTTGCTCACCATTCGCTCTGGCGAAGTATTCACCGCCGCTGAAGCCGCCGGCTGCGAAGCTACCAACACCGCGATGGCTGCGTCGATCGTCATCAACACAGCGTTCAAATTGATCGGGCGATCTAAATGACGCCAGCTACGTTCGGAGCGCGAAAAGCCCACTGTGACGAGAAGCTGATTTGCTTTGAGTTGGTTGGCAACTTCTTCAATAGCGTAACCACTGGTCGCGTTGAATAGCACGAGCTGCGCATTCGACAACGTGGAACCCGTACGCAATGGTTTCGCGCGTCGCGACGACACCAAGCGAAAAAACGTTTCAAACGTCGACGATTCCGATGGCGTAAAGCCAATCAGCGCAACTTCAAAAGTTTCTTGACTCACAGACCCTACCCTCCGCACTTCCTACCCCTCTGCGGGGCGTTGATTCGCAAGTACCGCGCGCCTTAGTGTTGTTTATAAGCGCTCAGCGGTGCAAATATGGTTCGACACAGGCGAATCATTGCACGATTTTTGATCGTTTTGTAGCTTTTTCGTGCGATTCAGATTTATCGGTATGACGCAAATTGTCACTTTGGAGAAAAGTGGTCACTCACTTTTATTGATCGAATTACAGGCTATTGCGAATGCTATTCGCATAACGCGTTATGTTGGACAAAAATGTGGGAAAAAAATGCGACGCTTGCAGCGTTTGTTCACTCAGACAGCAACGCTTATTGCTCAATGCCCGTCGCCGGGCACGAAATACAAATCGACGTCGCCCCACGCATGCCACGAGCCCGGACGATTGCGAATCGCTGCTTCGATACGCGCCGCGTAATCCTGAAACGCAGCTTGTGCGCCCTGCGTTGTGTCGATGCGTTCAAAGCGGACGTGCTGTTGCAGCGTGCTCGCGTCAACATCGCCGAAAAAGACCCAGAGATCGGCATTGCTTTCTACGGCTATGTCGACTGCCTGACGTGGCATGTACGCGGTCTTTCCGAAGAAAACGACTGGGGCAACGTATGGCAAACCGTTCGTGAGTTGATCGACGATTGCGTGCTTGGATTGAGGGTGGTCATTAGAATGGCAAAGTAAAAATTTGGGCTCAAAATATCGGTGCCCTCTTTGAAGTACGCCCTTATCTCCTCTTTCCAGTTTTCACTTATGCGAAGCCTGCGTTCTTTTTTTTTCGCTACGGCTGAATCCGCTGCCGCTCCCGCGCTACTCGACTATGAGCGACTACTCGCGATCGCAGGCGAGCGAGCGACTGGCTACGCAAAAAATTCCCCTTATCCGCATACGGCGATCGATGACGTTCTCGCGCGCGCGCCTAGCATTTCGCTTAGCAAAGAACTGCCGCAACCCGGGGCGTCGGGTAAGTGGGATCGCTATTTCGCCGAGGGTTTCGAAAACAAGTGGGCCATTTCTGACGACGCATCGCTACCGCTGCTGACGCGCCAATTGGTACTCGAGATGAATTCGAGTAGGTTTCTCACTTTTCTGGAACGTTTGACCGGTATAGAACACCTATTGCCCGACCCGCATCTAGAAGGCGCAGGCCTACACTTCGTGCCTAATGGCGGTGTGTTGCAAATTCATGCAGATTTCAACTATTCGAAGCGGCTTAATGCCTATCGCCGTGTAAATGTCTTTATCTACCTGAATCCGCGTTGGAACGAGGGTTGGGGAGGCGCGCTAGAGCTATGGGATGGCCCGCACGGATCACCTGTAGCAGTATATCCACCACAGTTCAATCGCATGGTGGTTTTTTCGTCGAGTTCGGAGACCTTTCATGGGCATCCGCATCCCATCACCTGCCCCGCGCACGAATGGCGCACCTCGTTGGCTATGTACTATTACACGAGTGCGCCGCCTACCGATGCGCGTACCGATTCACACAACACGATCTATAAAGGGCTGCACATTTAGCGAGCGTATGCGAGGGATACCGCCGCAGAGGAGACTATTGTCAAATCGCTACCTACGTATGTGACCTAAGCTGCGGCGGTGGGGGATTCGAAATAAAGGTTCACATCCCCCCAGGCGTGCCATGAGCCGGGTCGCGCCTCAATAAGCGCTTGCAAACGATCCGCGTAAGACTGAAAGACCGCGTCCGCACCACCACTCATATCGACACGCTCAAAGCGAATCGTTTGACGCACCTTGTCGATATCGACATCACCCCAAAGAATCCATACCTCCGCACCTGCTTCGAAAGCTAGATCGATCATTCGGCGCGGCATGTAAGCAAGCCTTCCGAAGAATCGCACCGGTTCGCAGCGTTTGGCGATCACAGGCGGCACATCGATGAGCGCGATGACACGTCCTTGCTGCTCAAGCGATAGACACACTTGTTTGCTTGCACCCGTGGTGTTGATGATCGGCAGTCCGCTCAAGCGCTGCATCTCTTTCCAACGAAATGACAAGTAAGGCTGCCATAGTTTGTCCTCGATTGTGGTCGCTTGCCGTACGGGCGCTAACACCAACTCCGCTCTTGGGCCGCGCAAGGCGAGCAATAAGATTCCCCACCACGCATTTCCACGATGAGCACTCAAAATCATCGCGGCGCGACCAGGAGGTGGTGCTTCGTCTGCGCACACCCAACGTCGTAACGAATGTTGTTGCCGAAACGCACTGAGAAACACATCGCAGCGATCGATAAATCGAACCAATCGATGCTCTCGAGACGCGGCTTCTAGATCTAGGTTCGCGATGTAATGTGGTGCGTTCAATCGTAGCGCCCGTACCTCGGCTTGGAAATAACGCTCGTCATTTGCAATACGCATTGCGATTCGTTTGCGCCACGCATCGGGGGAAAAAGTGAACACCAGCGGCCAAAAAATCCAATCACGAAAACGCTGCCAATGCACGCTGTCGCTCATTCGATTGCCGCCCGACACGAGTGCTGTCCCCACAAAAACCAACGCCATGCCGATCAACATATTCGCGGTGATCGGCTCATCAAGGAAGAGCCAGCCCCAGAACGCAGCGAACGCGGGAAACAAAAACGCGACGCTTGACGCGCGTTGCGGCCCAATCTCGCGAATCAGTTTGAAGAATATGAAATAACCGAGCACAGTGCAGAACACTGCGAGTGCGAGCACTGCGCCCCACGCATTGAACGACGGCATCTTCGCTGGCACCGCGAAGAGCGCGATCGGCACCAGCCAGAGCGTCGCGCCAAACACCATGCCCGTGGCGCCAACGATGCCACCGTCATCGCTCAAATAGCGTTTGATAAGAAAGCTCGCCGTGGCGTACATCATCGCGCCGATGAGCACGGCCACCATGCCCGCAACGATCATCGGCGTGATCGCGACGGGTTGCAAACCGACGAGCGCGACAACGCCTGAGAACGCGGCGATGATGCCGAGCCATTTGATCGCGCCGAGTCTCTCTTTGAAGAAGAGCCACGCGATGAGTGCGCCCCAAATCGGCGTCGTCGAATTGCCAATCGCGCTGTACGCCGAGGGAATGTAGAGCGCGGCAAAGCAATACATGATGAACGGAATCGCGGTGTTCACGCCGCCCACGATAACGTAGCGTTTCCAATGGGTTGCGAGCGGCAACGTGAGTCGCATGACGACAACGATCACAAGCATCATCGCGCATGCAAGCGCGACGCGCGCGCCTGCGGTCGCAATCGCGCCAAACTCCGGCACAGCAATGCGCATGAACATGAAGGCTGCGCCCCACAGCGCACCCAATATCAAAAGTTGTCCGAACGCGGCGGCGTTCATACGCGTGTCACCGAACGCGCTCTACGCAATGAAAAAAATGTCGATTCGCTAAGGTTCGAACGCATAGCGAAGTATTCAAAAACACTTCGCAGACACAGTTCCAACATCGTCGATAATCGCCCGATTATGTCGGGCGAAGAGAGAAATATTATCAATTATTGAAAATATATAAAAAAGCATAGATCGCCCAATTAAATTGGGCGGTTACTAACAAAGCTAGCGCCGGATTTCAATCGCGTTTGCGGATTGCCGCAAACCGGATTGCGCAGCCTGTTCAACGCTATTTTCGCGCAAACACGCGGCATCGCGAATGTGCTACTTCTTCGCCTTGGCAACCTCTGCTGCGAGTTCAGCACCAGTTTTGTAATGAGGCACTTTCGCAATCGTCGTGCGCTTCGTGCGATGCATGAGTGCGTTCGAGCCGCTGACTTCTTCTTTCCAATACTTATCCGCGAGCGCAACATTCTTTTGTGGATCGAGCATGAAGGCATCGCGCGACCCGCGACCGCCGAACATATA
>JBOFBL010000024.1:0-1697 GCA_051645545.1 Casimicrobium sp.
GCAACCGCCGCCAACGCAGCCGATCGAAACAGATTTTGCATGCCATGACGGTATTCGACGTGACCCAGCTCGTGCGCAAATACGCCAACCACTGCGTCGTCATCCGGTGCGAGTTTGATCAACTCGTCGAAGAACACAATCGTGCCGCCCGGAAGCGCGAATGCATTTGGTACTTTTTTAACTTTTTTGAACAGCACGCGTACTGGCGGTCGCTCGCCGCTAGTGTTTTCGGCAGAGGCAAGGATCGCATCGAATTTGGCTTGCAGTCGCGCTTGTTGTTCTTTAGGAATTTCCGACGTTTCAGCACTCTCCATCCACGACAGCTGTTTGAGAATGGCAACGTCCAGCGTCTCCATCCAGCGCACCGGCACCTTGGTCGCCGCATACGCAGCAACGGGCGGCAACACCCAGATGTAGCCCGCAACCAGCAGCACAACACTCGCAACGAATGACGCAATGACCACGCGCCAATTGCGCTGCCAGCGCGTGACGAAACCATCGTTTCGCCCTGCTGCGGCGAGCACCGCAGCAATGCCATCGTTATCGTCGACTTCGATAACCGCGCCGTCTTCAAGATGAATCAGGCGCGGCGAGTGATCGAAGTGCTCGGAGATTTTCACCCGATCGAGTTGCACCAGGATCGATTCGGAGGTGCTATCGAATTTGACGTCGATCTGATTGAGTCGCAACTCACTTGACGACAAGGTCACCGCCAACGGCGCTGCGGCGCCAGTGGCTGCGAAGTATCGGGCTTTGACTACAGGCATAAAGAAAACTGCTTAAAGGCCGATATCGACATCCATTAAATCGGCGACTTCGGAGCCCATCGCGCGCTGATCGGCTTTTGCGGTGATCGCTTGCAAATCTTGCGCACTGCCGTGCCAAGACACCGCTTCGACTTGCATCTTCGCGAGTTTCACCGCGGCGAAGGGGCGATACAGTCCGAGCGTGATGACGGTCAACAGCGTAACGCCTACCCACGTCAACATGTACTTTCCCACCGGTACCTGCGATTTGAATTTGCGGCCCTCAAGTGCCGTGCCGCTCCAAACCGTGTTTTGCAGGAGAGAGATCAACAACGGGCCGACCGCAAGCAGTGCCAAGTAAAAGAGTGCCAAGAAAACAAAAAAGCCGATTCCGATGCTTTTCATCCATCCTTCTGGATTCGCCATTGCGCCCAACATGCTCGCGCCAAAAAACATCGAAATAACAACACCAAAAATCACGCCAAGCACGATCATGAACGCGATCGCAATAAAAAATGGAATGTAGTACTGACCTACCGTTACGTGAAACGAAAACGGGCTGGTTCCGGCACGCGCACCATTGGTTGAGAAGCGTCGCATGCGGTATTGCACATAGGGCATCACGGCATAAAACACGAGAAGAGTAATCATGACCAAAAATCCGGCCAAAGCCTTCGAGGCGAAGCTAGCCAAACCGGCAACGATGCCGAGACCAATCAAGGCAAGAATCGGCACATAGAAAGCGATATACGCATCTTTCGTTTCACCGAGAAAGCGGAATCGCACATTGCGATAGCTCGAATTCGCCATATGAAACTTGAGCGATTTCACAATGAGCCACGGCAACGCCGCAAGAAACAAAAGCGCCACGAGCGCGCCAAGAATCGGCACCGCCGTCAGGGCAACGACGAGCACACCAATGATCCGCCCCTTCAAAATAGCAATCGGCGA
>JBOFBL010000025.1:0-16280 GCA_051645545.1 Casimicrobium sp.
GCGACCGAAATCGTCAGCGCGAAGCAGAGCATCATCGTGATGAGCATGGCGTAGGACATTGTTTTTTCCGGTTGGAGCGGCCCTGGCCGCGATCAAGTTATTGCGCCGTATCCAGCTCAAGCCGCTTAGGATCGAGCAAATTCCCGACGATCCCAATCGCTGCAAACACGCCCCCGACTGGCATCGCGAGATAGGCCCAGAACATCGACACGTCTTCAAGTCCGATCACCGACTGCACCTTACCGCGATTGGCGTAATCCCAACCGACAATCACGATGATCCCGATGAGTAAAAGTGATGCGATTGCCACCGCCCAATCCAGCACACGCTTCATCGCTGGTTTCGACCAACGATAGAGCACATCCACGCTCACCATCGCGCCTTGGCGAAATGCATACGGAATGCCCATGAACACCATCCAGATGAGCGAGAAGCGAATCAACACCTCCGTCCATTCGGCGGGTTTTTCGAGAATGAAGCGTGTGACGATTTGGAACACGCCGAGCGACGCGGCGATCGCAAGCATCGCGCAGGCGACCACGAGCGAGAAACCCGTGACGTAGCGCTCCGCTTTTAGAAACGTTGTTTTCACGGAAACCTCGCTATGTTTTTATCGCGACTAGAAGCTAGTCGCATCGCGCATTGTCGTAAGGCGATTTTTGCAGGAGCGGCTTGCCGCGACCACTCGTCCTGACCGCAGACGGGTCGCGGTAAACCGCTCCTACAGATCGACTATTTCACCGCGCGAATACGATCCAAATTCGCTTTACCAAATTGCTTTTCGAATTCGGCATTGACCGGACCGAGCGCCGCGACGAACTTCGCTTTATCAACTTCAACCACTTGCATGCCTTTGGCTTTAAGTTCTGCCGCACCCTTCGCATCGTCCTCATCCACGCGTGCACGATTGGCTTTCGCAGCAACCTTTGCAGCCTCAATGAAATGGCCTTTGTCTTCCGCAGAGAGCTTATCGAACGCCGCCTTGTTCATGAGGAAAATCGCAGGCGAATACACGTGACCGGTGAGCGACAAATGCTTTTGCACTTGATCGAACTTTGCAGCCATGATGACGGAGAGCGGATTTTCTTGACCATCCACCGTGCCCTGTTGAAGCGCAGTAAACACTTCAGGGAACGCCATCGGCGTCGTCACAATGCCGAAGCCTTTGTAGGCCGCGATATGCACGGGATTTTCCATCGTGCGCATCTTCAAACCTTTAAGATCCTCCGGCGAATTCACGGCGCGTTTGCTATTGGTCATGTGGCGAATGCCGTTCTCGCCCCAGGCGAGCGCCTTGAAACCTTTCGGCTCAAACTTCGCAAGCATCTCTTGACCGATTGCGCCATCAAGCACGGCACGCGCGTGCGCTTTGTCGCGGAACAGGAACGGCACATCGAGAATGCGCGCATCGGGGACGAAATTGGGCACTGGGCCGGTTGAGGTGAAGGTTAATTCCTGCGTGCCCAGTTGCACTGCTTCGATCGATTCACGCTCACCGCCAAGCGAGCCGGAATAAAACGGTTGTACTTTGATACGGCCCTTAGTGCGCGCTTCGACTTCTTTGGCAAAGGTGTCGATGCCGACGCCTTGATGAGAGTTTTGTGCGACGGAAATGCTGATACGCATGTTGGTTTGCGCAAAAGAAAGCGTAGCGAGTGAAGCGGCGGCCAGTGCAGCGGCCACGAAGCGAAGTTTCATGTTTCCTCCTTAACGGAACACTTGTTAGTCAGTTGCTCACGCGAAGCCGAAGGGCGTCACGCAGATAACATGAAAGTATTTCAGCGCGACGAGGCTTAGCGTTCAGGAATTACCCTTGCGCATCGCACCTGTGGCGAACCCGTAGCGAACGTGTAGCGCGCGGCAGCGCGGCAATTGAAGGAAAAATGAGATGAGCGCATTCACCGGACTTCCAATCTGGATGCAAACAGCGGGTTTGCTCGTGCTATCGAACATCTTCATGACGTTTGCGTGGTACGGACACCTGAAGAATTTGAACCACAAGCCGTGGCTCATCGCAGCGCTCGTGAGCTGGGGCATTGCGCTATTTGAGTACTTGTTGCAGGTGCCCGCTAACAGGATTGGCGCAACCGAACTTTCACTTGCGCAATTGAAGATCATGCAAGAGGTCATCACGCTCGCCGTGTTCGTGCCGTTCGCGATCTTCTACATGAACCAGCCGATCAAGCTCGATTACTTATGGGCCGGACTTTGTTTGATGGGTGCGGTGTACTTTATTTTTCGTAGCGCGTGAACGAGCCGCACTCGGTCTAGAGTATGAAATGAAAAAAAGACATTTTCAACCGATTTTAATGGGCGAAGGGGTGTGAAACGGTTTGTCTTAATAACGAACGAATATTCGTCGATCGCCCATATTTATTGGGCGTTAACCAGAAACGCTGCTTCTGTCTAGCGCGCCCGCGTCATCGCCTCAAAGAACTCTTTGTTGTTCTTCGTTTCGCGCATGTGTTTTTGCAATTTTTCCATCGCTTCGATCTCGTCCATTTCGGAGAAGAGTTTGCGCAGGATCCAGGTTTTTTGCAGGACGCTTGGCTCTAGCAAAAGCTCTTCGCGACGCGTGCCGGAGCGACCGATGTTGATCGCGGGATAGACGCGTTTTTCGGCCATGCGGCGATCGAGATGAATCTCCATGTTGCCGGTGCCTTTGAATTCTTCGTAGATCACGTCGTCCATGCGGCTGCCGGTGTCGATCAAGGCTGTTGCGATGATGGTTAGGCTGCCGCCTTCTTCGATATTGCGCGCAGCGCCGAAGAAACGTTTTGGACGTTGCAAGGCATTGGCTTCCACGCCACCCGTTAGCACTTTGCCGGAGCTTGGCATCACGGTGTTGTACGCGCGTGCGAGACGCGTGATCGAGTCGAGCAGGATCACAACATCTTTTTTGTGTTCGACCAAACGCTTCGCTTTTTCGATCACCATTTCGGCGACTTGCACATGACGCGTTGCAGGCTCGTCGAAGGTTGAAGCCACCACTTCGCCGCGCACGGTGCGCTGCATGTCGGTCACTTCTTCTGGGCGTTCGTCTATCAAGAGCACGATCAACACGACGTCAGGATGATTGCTCGCAATCGCATGCGCGACGTGCTGCATCATGACGGTCTTGCCGGATTTTGGCGGCGCGACGATGATGCCGCGCTGGCCTTTACCAATCGGCGCGACGATGTCGATTACGCGACCGGTGATGTTTTCTTCGGCCTTGATGTCGCGCTCCAGGCGCATGACTTCGTCAGGGAAGAGCGGCGTCAAGTTTTCAAAGAGAACTTTGTTTTTGCTCGCCTCGGGCGGCAGGCCGTTGACCGTATCAAGACGCGTTAACGCGAAATAGCGCTCGCCTTCTTTCGGCGTGCGCACTTCGCCTTCGATCGAGTCACCTGTGTGCAAATTGAAACGGCGAATTTGCGAGGGCGAAATGTAGATGTCGTCCGTTCCGGCAAGGTAGCTTGCCTCGGGCGAACGCAGAAAGCCGTAGCCATCCGGGAGAACTTCGAGCACACCCGCGCCTTTGATCGCCTCGCCTTTCTTCGCATGCTGTTTGAGCAGCGCGAAGATGAGGTCGTGCTTTCTCAATCGGTTGGCGTTTTCCAACTCGTTGGCGATAGCGATTTCTAGGAGTTCAGCGGCGGACTTGAGTTTGAGTTCTGCGATGTTCATTGGAACGTGGGATGGGGAGCCGCTTGGAAAATGATTTGCGGCGGGAGCGGTGCTTGCGAGGCGTTACGCAACGTTTAAGACGCGCAACTGCGTAGGGCGAGCAGACCGAGCTAGGGTTTAACGCTGGATTTAGCTGTGGCAGATGACGCCAGAGACGTTTCGTTTTTTCTTGTTTGGGGAACACACGCCTTATCGAGAACCGGGGCGCGAACGTGGAATCACGTTAAGCGGATTTTGACGCGAGATGCTGGGGCTGTCAAATGAGCAACCGCAAAGTCTTGACGGATGGGATGCGATGTTGCGCGTAAGCACGCGGGTGTCGCTCGTGCGCGACACCCTGTTTTATCGTGAAATTTAGACTTGCGAATCGACGAAAGCGGTCAATTGCGCTTTCGAGAGCGCGCCGACTTTCTGCGCGGCCAATTCGCCGTTTTTGAAAATCATGAGTGTTGGGATGCCGCGGATGCCGTATTTTGCGGCGACTTCGCGGTTGTCATCGACGTCGAGCTTTGCAATCTTGATTTTGCCGGCGTGGCTGACGGCGACTTCTTCAAGCACCGGCGCGATCATCTTGCACGGTCCGCACCACTCGGCCCAGAAATCAACGAGCACCGGGGTGTCGGATTTCAAAACGTCGGCTTCGAACGAGGCGTCGGAAACGTGGGTAATGTTGGCGCTCATGGTGACAATGCTCCTCTCGGGAAAACGGGTAGACAATGTTAGTTGATGGCGGTTTTCCGGTTCGCAAGCACGCTTGAAAACGATCTGTACGTGAGCGTGCTCCCACGGATGCGTCGCGATTGCCGCATATAATTCATTGGATTTTCTGCAACTAAAGCTAACAACTATGCAACGCAACGCGCTAGCTGCTTGGGCAGCCGCCGCCGTTTACGCTGTTTCCGTATCCTCTGTTTTCGCTCAAGCTCCCGCTGGCGACGCAAAGGCCGGGGCGCAAAAGGTACAAATGTGTCAGGGGTGTCACGGGATTCCAGGATGGCGCACCGCCTATCCCGAGGTGTATCACGTGCCAAAAATTGCGGGGCAGCATCCGCAATACTTCGTCAACGCCTTAAAAGCCTACAAATCGGGCGATCGCAAGCATCCGAGCATGCGCGCAATCGCACAAAGCTTGTCGGATAAAGACATGGCCGATTTGGCGGCGTACTACGCAACCGATGCGAAACCTGTCGCCGTCGCTGACCCTGCAGGGGTGCCCGAGGTTGGTAAGACTTGCGTCGCGTGCCACAGTGCTAACGGCGTCAGCACCGATCCAAATAACCCGCATTTAGCAGGCCAATGGCGCGATTACCTCGAAAAGGCTTTGCGCGATTACAAGTCGGGCGAGCGCAACAATGCGATCATGGGCGGCTTCGCTAAAACGCTCAGCAAAAAAGACATCGAGAACTTGGCAGCGTACTACTCAGCACAGCGCCCGGTATTGGATGCCAAATATTGACGCGTGTGTCGTCCAACAAAGGCGCTCGTCGAGCGCCTTTTTTGTTTTGAGACATCGCGACATAAACTTGCATCATGTTCGAGCGCGCTAAATCTCTTTTCACACGCAGCAAGAAAAATCGCCGCGTCCGCGTGAGCGGTCGCGCGCCAGTGGCGACGGATCGCGTCGATAAATTTCGTGCATGGTTCGTGTGGGGGCTGCTAGGGCTTGTCGTGCTCTGTGCAATCGTTGCGTGTATCAATTACCGAGTGAGCGATCCCGCATGGTCGACGACCGGGAGTGTGGCAAGCGCTCGCAATTGGCTCGGCGCACCCGGCGCGTGGTTTAGCGACATTGTCTATTTCGCACTGGGTGCATCGGTGTGGTGGCTGCTTTTGTTTGCTGCGATTTCGTGGTGGCGCAGAAAACCAATCTCGCGCGAGCAGGCGGACGCCATCGAAACCGAGAGTTTTCCCACGTGGCTTGTGATTGCCGCGTTGTTGATTTTGCTGTTATCGAGCTCGACGCTCGAAGCGCTTCGCTTGCATCGATTGTTTGGTTTCCTGCCGCAAGGCGCGGGTGGTGCCATTGGCCAATCGCTTGCGTTTCCGCTGATGAAGTGGATTGGTTTTTTGCTCGCCACTTTGATTCTGATTCCAGTCGTTGTGCTTGCTGCAAGCCTCGCCTTCAACATTCGCTGGATGGCAATCACCGAGCGCATCGGCGGTCTTTTGATTGATGGCACATCGGCGTGGCGCAACAAACGCGAAGTCGAACAGGAAGTCGCGCGCGATCTTGAAATCGCGGAGCCGATACTCGCGGAGCGCGAAGCCTATATCGCCGAAGAAGCCAAGCGCGTCGAGGCACACGAACCGATTCGCATCGTCGATGAAGTGATGCCGGTCAAGCTCTCCGAGCGCGTTCAACGTGAAAAGCAAACGGCATTGTTCGCCGACATGCCCGATTCGGTATTGCCGCAACTCGCGCAATTGGAAGCGGTGCCGAAAGAGCAGCCGACGGTGTCCGCCGAAACGCTCGAATTCACATCGCGCTTGATCGAGCGCAAGCTTGCCGAGTTCAATGTGCCGGTGAAAGTGCTCGCAGCGTACCCAGGGCCGGTGGTCACCCGCTATGAGATCGAACCCGACGTTGGCGTCAAAGGCAATTCGATCGTGAATCTCGCGAAGGATCTCGCACGCGCGATGAGCGTGATGAGCATTCGCGTGGTGGAAACGATTCCGGGCAAGTCGTGCATGGGTCTCGAGGTACCGAATCCGAAACGGCAAAGCGTCGGCCTAATCGAAATTTTGGGCAGCATGGCCTACAACGATTCATCGAGCTTGCTCACGCTTGGCATGGGTAAAGACATTTCGGGACGCCCCGTGGTTGCCGATCTTGCGAAGATGCCGCATTGTTTAGTGGCCGGTACGACCGGTTCCGGTAAATCGGTTGGCATCAATCAAATGATTTTGTCGCTGCTCTACAAAGCCGAGCCGCGACAAGTGCGCCTGGTGCTGATTGATCCGAAGATGCTGGAACTCTCCGTTTACGATGGAGTGCCGCATCTGCTCTGCCCTGTCGTGACCGATATGAAGCTCGCATCGAACGCGCTTAACTGGTGTGTGGGCGAGATGGAGCGTCGCTACAAACTGATGAGCGCGCTCGGTGTGCGACAGCTATCGAGTTTTAATCAGAAAGTGATCGAGGCCGCAGCAAAAGGGCATCCGATTCCCAATCCGCATTCACTCACACCCGAGGAACCCGAGCCGCTCGCCGAGTTGCCGTTCATCGTTGTTGTGATCGATGAGCTTGCGGATTTGATGATGGTCGCGGGCAAAAAGATCGAAGAGCTGATCGCGCGCCTCGCGCAGAAAGCACGAGCTGCGGGCATTCATTTGATTCTCGCCACGCAACGCCCGTCGGTCGATGTGATCACCGGACTCATCAAGGCGAACGTGCCGACGCGCATCGCGTTTCAAGTCGCAAGCAAAATCGATTCGCGCACGATTCTCGATCAGATGGGCGCTGAAGCGCTGCTTGGTCGCGGCGACATGCTCTACATGATGGGCGGCACGGGGCTGCCGATTCGCGTGCACGGCGCATTCGTCACGGATGATGAAGTGCATCGTGTGGTCAATCACTGGAAATCGCAGATGCCGGTGCAATACATCGAAGGCGTGCTTGAAGGCACCGACGAGATGACGCTTGCCGAAGTGCGTGCGGGTGGCGGCGGCATGGATGGCGAAAAAGATCCGCGCTACGACGAAGCAGTGGCTGCCGTGCTCGAATCGCGACAGCCAACGATTTCCTATATTCAACGACGACTTCGTATCGGTTACAACGGCGCTGCACGTTTGATTGAGGCGATGGAACAGGCCGGTGTGGTGACGCGGCCGAATGCGATGGGGAAGCGTGAAGTTCTTGTTCCGAAATCTGAATAGTGCGCGCTTCGCGCGCGGATTTACGCCGGAACAAGAACAGCACGTCGCTTCGCTAAGACGACGTGCTTCGCACTAGGACGACACTCCCGTTGGTCGCTAGGACGCAAAGCTATGCCACTGTAGGAGCGGCTCTGCCGCGATCAACGTTTGTAGAGGAATAGGTATAGATCGAGCGGTCGCTGTTCTATGCACTACATCGGTTGTAACGAATCGCTGATCGCAGCAGAACCGCTCCTACAAAATGTTCGCGTCGCGCCCGGTGGATTACGAATCGCGAACGAAACGGCGCGTCAACGGTCACATTCAAAACAACGTTTTTTGATTATGAAAACATTTTTTTCTTCCTTTCGTTTCGCCACCGCGCTCGCTTGCGTAGCACTTGCTTGCGCTCCTGCGCTCGCGCAAGACGCGCTCACTGAATTTCGCGCTTACACCAAGGATTTGAGTTCACTCGCTGGTTCGTTCACGCAAGAAGTGCGCGATAAGAACGGCAAAGTGTCGCGCAATTCGGTGGGTACGTTTACTGTGATGCGCCCCGGAAAATTTCGATTCGTCTACGAGAAACCTTACAAACAAACGATCGTGAGCGATGGCACGACGGTGTGGCTTCATGACGAAGATTTGAATCAAGTCACCGTTCGCAAACTCGGCGACTCGCTCTCCGAACAACCCCTTGCGCTGTTGCTCGATCCGCAAGCGTCGGAGAAACTTTTCGATATCAAGAATGCGCCGCCGCAAGGCTCGATTCGCTATGTGAGCGCGACGGCGAAGAAAGCCGACGCCGCCGTCAACGAGCTCGCCGTTGCACTTGTCGAAGGTCAGCCCACCGAAATCGTGTGGCGCGACGCGTGGCAAAACGTCAACACGCTTCGCTTCAGCGCCCTCGCGCGCAACGCGAAGGTCGAAGCCTCGCAATTTCAGTTTACGCCGCCGAAGGGCGCGGATATCTTGAAACAATAAGAATCGAAGCGTGCGTATGTGCACGGCACCTATCGTAGAGTCTCAAGTTTATTGGGCGATCGATAGAAAAACGCTTTTTATTGAAAAGAAACAAAATCGCGTCGATTGCCCAATTGAATTGGGCGATAACGAATGAGGTTGGTGCGTTGGTTTGAGCCCCGCCGCAGTGGTTTTTCGCTACGCTCGTAGAGGGCGAGATGGCTGCGTGTTCGCTGCGGTGTTGTGCGCTTGCGCTTTGTCGCGATACATATCGCGATCGGCTTTAGCCACGAGCAACTCAAGTGTTTTGCCTTCGTCGGGGAACAATGCGAAACCAAACGAGGCACTGACTCGAAGCGTATTTCCAGCCACGACCACGGGTTCCGCAAGCGAGGCGCGGCAGCGCTGTAGCAAGGCATCGACTTCGTCGCGCGAGCGAACATCGGACAACAAAATCAAAAACTCGTCACCACCATAGCGACCCAATACGTCGCGTCGACGCAGCAGGCTCGCCAGGCGCTGTGCGGTCACAGCAAGGAGCGCATCGCCTACGGTGTGACCATAGGTGTCATTGACCTGCTTAAAGCCATCGAGATCGATAAAGATCAGCGCACCACTGGTAGCCGTTGTTGTTTCCAGGTCGACAAGCGCGGCGTTGAAACGTTTTTCAAAGGTTGTTCGGTTGAACGCACCGGTAAGCGGATCGGTCAAGATCCCGGCGCTCATTTGCGCCATCGATCGTGCAATCGTTCCGATTTCGTCATCGCGATTGAGATTGAGCGCGCTGGGTGCTTGCCCGCTCGCAAGCAAGCGCGTGGCCTCTGATAGCCGTGTAACGTCGCGCGCAATGCGCTGCGAAAACCAAAGACCGAGGCCGATCGCGCTGGCAATCGCGAGCATGCCGATCACGATGTTCTGCACAACGGTTGCGCGCAGATTGTCCATATGATCGGCGCGCGGAATGGCAACAATCATCGACCAATCGAGCCCAGCGCTATCGCTTTGTTTGGTCACAGCGAGATCGACCGATCCCTGCTCGCCGTTAAAGCTGCTGCGCAGTAGGTTCGAGGTGGCGGGTTTTTGTAGCGTTTGTGTTTTGAATGCTTGATAAGCGCCCCGAATAATCGCGTTGGGGCTCTTCTCTGCATTGACGCGATCGAGTTTTCCGTTAACCGAGGCGACCAAGGCTTCGGCCGACGACGTTGCGACAAGGTCGCCGTTGGCGTCAACGATGAACACCACCCCATTGGCACTTGTTTTCAAGGCGTCGGCGAATTGATCCAGGCTCTGCAACGGAATGTCAGTGGCAACGACGCCGAGCAACTCGTTTTTCGCGTTATAGACCGGTTTGGCGAGCGTGAGCGTCAAGGCTTTGCTTGTTGCGGCAACGTAGATAGGCGACCATGCAAAGCCGTTAGCGGCGATCGCCGCCTTGTACCACGGACGTGTGCGTGGATCGTAGTCATCGCGTCGCAATTCGTCGCCACGCAGCCCCGGCCCCGCGCTGCGATAGGCAACACGCTGTTGATCGGGATTGGTTTTCACGCGTACTTCGGTGCCGGCGCTGCCGCGATTGACACCGATAAAACGACCATCCGCAGCACCGAAGTAAACGTAGCCACTCACATTCGAAAACAATCCCGTGGTCAGCCACAGACGCTGCTCAATGGCCTCAAACGATTGCGGCGCGATATCAGCGACCGACGCGCTCGCGCCTGGCAACACCGTCGTTGCATCCGGTGCCACGCTGTTGAGCGCGAGTTTGGGTACTGCGAAGTGTTGCGTGGTTGCTTGCGAAACACGATGAGTCACGTCGCTAAGAATTTGCTCCGAAAAATCTTTCACGGCGCGCATACCGGTGACGTACGACAGCCCGCTAATCGCCAGCGCAACAGCGGCCACCAGCCCAACGAAGGGAAGTAGCAATGCGGTGCGTAGCGATGAGAACTTAAACGTCATGAGTAACCGGTGATCAGAACAGCGATAAAGCGATATGGGGCAATCGACTGCGTGTTGTGCAATCGATTGTTAGACGCACGGATTTTATGGGCGCTCGCTTTCCAAAAAAGCGGAAAATCTTGTTATTTATGGGAACAAGAGCCGTCTGACGCGCGCACGAGCGCTGTCGTAGACAAAAAAGAGTATTTTCATGTCAATGTCATCGCTTGAATCATCTCCGAGCACGGCTCGCGCGGCACCGCTGGCCGAGCGATTGCGCCCGCAAGCCATCGAAGACGTGGTCGGCCAGCGCCACCTGCTCGGCGCCGGCAAACCACTGGCGAACGCCATTGCCGCAAAGGTGCCGCATTCGATGATTTTTTGGGGGCCACCGGGCGTTGGCAAAACAACCATCGCACGACTGCTTGCCAAAGCATTCGATTGCGAAATGATTGCGCTGTCTGCTGTGCTCGCAGGCGTGAAAGACATTCGCGACGCGATTGACAAAGCGCAAGCGATGCGCGATCAATTTGCTAAACGCACCATCATGTTTGTCGATGAAGTGCATCGCTTCAACAAAGCGCAGCAGGATGCGTTTTTGCCGCATGTTGAATCAGGGCTCTTCACGTTCATTGGTGCGACGACCGAGAACCCGTCGTTCGAAGTGAATTCGGCGCTGCTCTCGCGCGCCCAGGTGTATGTGCTCGAAGCGCTCGACGAAGAGGCGTTGCGCGCTTTGCTTGCGAAGGCGCGCGCGATGCTCGATGCGGACTACACCATCGACGACGACGCGCAGCAATTGCTGATTGATTACGCCGATGGTGACGGACGTCGCTTCTTAAATTTGATCGAACAACTCGACGCCGCCACTCATGCGCGCGACATCGATCGCGTGAGTGTTGATGTCGTGAAAACCACGCTCACGCGCGCTCGCGCGAGGTTCGATAAAGGCGGCGAGCAGTTCTACGATTTGATCAGCGCGCTACACAAAAGCGTGCGCGGCTCGGATCCCGACGCGGCGCTCTATTGGTTCTGCCGCATGCTCGAAGGCGGCGCCGATCCGCTCTACGTCGGGCGACGCATGGTTCGTATGGCCTCCGAGGACATTGGGCTGGCCGATCCGCGCGCGCTTGAGATCACGTTGAACGCTGTTGCGGCGTTCGAGCGATTAGGCTCGCCCGAAGGCGAGCTTGCGCTTGCGGAAGCTTGCGTCTTCCTTGCGGTTGCGGCAAAAAGCAACGCGGTCTATCGCGCGTACAAAGAGGCGCGAAGTGCGGCGGCGGAGAGCGGCACGCGACCCGTGCCGCTTCGTCTGCGCAACGCGCCGACCAAACTCATGAAAGAGATTGGCTACGGCGATGGCTATCGCTACGCGCACGACGAACAAGGTGGATTCGCGGCAGGCGAGAGTTATTTCCCAGACGACATGAAACCGCTTAACTTTTATCGCCCTTATGATCGCGGTATGGAAGCAAAAATTCGCGAGAAACTGGCTGCGCTTGCCGATGAAAATCGTAGCGCACGAAAACCGAAGTAGGTACGTGACACGTCAACACGCGAGATCGCACCGTTGCGTGCGATCTCGCTGTCTTATGCTTCCTAAAAGCTGAGACTAGAACGTGAACGATCCTAAATCGCGTTTAATTTGCCCGTAGGGAGAGTAGCCGCCTTGACCCAAGCTGTTCTTAAACGAGGTCACACCGTAGTAGGTCGTACCTAAACTGCCGGAGACGCCGAACCAGGTGCCGCCGCTATCGCCACCGTCGACCCGCGCGTCGGTGAAGTTTGCGCAAAGCACCACATAGTTTGGCGAACCACTCACTCGGGTGTCGACGCATGATTGGGTAACGCGACCGCTCGTGGTACCCGTCGTGCGCCCAGACTTGTAGACGGTAACGCCAACATCCTGATAGTCGCTGGTTGCGGTCAGCGTACGGGTGCCTTGGGTTGCGAGCGTGTTGGAGTTGATGATCCAAATCGAGCGAGCCGCAACCGAATTTGAACTCGCAGCCCGCACAAAGGAGGCGTCGGAATAACGGCATGCTCCCCAACCCGAGCCAAGCGTGCAAGAAAAGCCGCTTGGATCAGCCGATTCAGTGCCGACACTAGGGCTGTTGAAATTCGGCGAACCGTAGACAGTACTACCCGGTGAATAGGTGCTAATGCCGCAATGCGATGCCGTGATAAACCCTAGAACCCCGTTGCGGGAGGCAGGGATGCTCACCGAGCAGTTGAACGCAGAGTTGCCGTTCACCCATTGAATTTGCGAGCCACCACGAAGTGGCGGCGGCGCCGATCGGATGCTGCCGCCACTCGATTGCACAGTGGTGTAGCGCTCAGAGGGCTCGATGATGAACGCTTCGGTGGGCACGCCGAGTGCGACGATTCGCTGTTCGATCTCAGCCATTTGCGCATCGCTTAGCTCGCGATCAACGCCCACACGCACGCGATTGACCTCGCGATCGATATAAGTCCAAACCACAGCATCACCAACGCTAAACGCAGAGCGTTTGAAGCTCAGCAATTCGCGCGCATCGTAGGTTACGGAATCGAGCGTCGATTCGCTTGGCAACGCTGCCATGGCCTTGGAATAGGCGTTTTGAATACGGCCGGCACTCTTTTGTGTTTTTTGCGCTTCACGAACGGAAACGCCCGCCTTAAATTGCACGCGGACGCGGCCTGCTCCATCAAGTCGTGTGCCTGCGAAACCAGGTATTTGATCGGCTGCGAACGCAGCGGCTTCATCTAAATCCATGTTATCGAGGGGCTGTGCGAGCGCTTTTTGCAACCATTGAAAGGTGCTGAATTCTTTGTTTGAGCCCGTGCTTGCCTCCGGTAATTGCAATACGCTTGCTTGACTCTCCGGTTGTGTATTGTTGTTTGCGTCTATCGCATGTGCGCTCGCGACGGCAAGCGATGTGGTCAAGACGGCGGCGACCGTTGCAATAGATGGGTGTCGGTACTGTTTACTACACTGCTTCATAACAACTCTCCAATGTGAAGTTAAAAGTTGCGTGCTGCGAGGGTCTAATCAAAACGATTGCTACAACCCAAAAAAAGAGACGCAGCGAGAAGAGAGTAAGCGTGGAAAATTGTGCGCGTCAACCTATAAAAAATGTTCTGAACTAATCTAGTCGTTGTGTACGCCGCGTGTTTTGGTCGTTCGAGCGTCAAGAGAAATTTTCAGAATAAAAAACCACACCGATTGTCGTTCACAACCGACAAATACTATTGAACTATATGGAAGTTGGCGTCACGGTTAAGTCGAGCACGAGCCCCACGTCTGTCCGTTAATCACTTGAAAAAACAAAAATCGAGCCCAGCTATCTCGCAGTCCCGCGCGAGCCGTCGTGTGCAAGCGTGCGCGGGGTCGTTTACGTTTCATTTCAAATAGTACGGTTTTCGATCATGAGCAAACAAACCCTTTCCTTTCAAGCCGAAGTCGCGCAACTACTTCATCTCGTCACCCATTCGCTGTATTCGAACAAAGAAATTTTCTTGCGCGAATTGATATCGAATGCGTCGGATGCCTGCGACAAACTTCGCTTCGAAGCGCTCAACAATTCGGCGCTGTTCGAAGACACGCCGAATCTTGAAGTGCGTGTTGCGTTCGATAAAGACGCGAAAACGCTCACCATCACCGACAATGGCATCGGCCTATCGCAACAAGAAGCGATCGATAACTTGGGCACGATCGCCAAGAGCGGCACCCGCGAATTCGTCTCGAAGCTCTCTGGCGATCAAAAGGCAGATTCGCAATTGATCGGGCAATTCGGCGTCGGTTTTTACTCCGGCTTTATCGTCGCCGATAAGATCACCGTCGAATCGCGCCGCGCAGGGCTTAAAGCAGAAGAGGGCGTGCGCTGGGTGTCGGGCGGCACGGGTGACTTCGAAGTGGAATCCATCACTCGCGACGCGCGCGGCACAAGCGTGATCTTGCATCTGCGCGACGATGCGATCGATTATGCGAACGCGTGGAAACTAAAAAGCATCATTGGTAAGTACTCCGATCACATCTCGCTGCCGATCCTCATGCAAACCGAGGAATGGGACAAAGAAAAAAGCGAATACGTCGCCAAAGATGAATGGGAAACTGTCAATAAGGCAAGCGCCTTGTGGACTCGCGCGAAAAAAGACATCACGGCGGAGCAATACAACGAGTTCTACAAACAACTCGCCTATGAGCAAGACGATCCGCTCACTTATACGCACAACAAAGTCGAAGGCATTCAGGAATACACGCAGCTCCTCTACATTCCCGCCAAAGCGCCGATGGATTTGTGGAATCGCGATACCAAAGCGGGCATCAAGCTTTACGTGAAGCGCGTGTTCATCATGGACGAGGCCGATGCGTTGATGCCCGGCTACTTGCGTTTTGTGAAAGGCGTAGTGGATTCCGCCGATCTGCCGCTCAACGTGTCGCGCGAACTCTTGCAGGAAAGCCGCGACGTGAAAGCCATTCGCGAAGGTTGTACCAAGCGCGTGCTAGGCATGCTCGAAGAACTTGCCAACAGCGAAGACGCTGCACAAAAAGAAAAGTACGCGACGTTCTATCGCGAATTCGGTGCCGCATTGAAAGAGGGGCTTGGCGAAGACTTCGCTAATCGCGAACGTATCGCGAAACTTGTTCGCTATGCCTCCACGACGAGCGATACGTCATCGGTAAGCCTCTCGAACTATAAAGGCCGAATGAAAGAGGGGCAAAAAGCCATTTATTACCTTACCTCGGAAACGCTTGCAACTGCCAAGAGCTCCCCACAGATTGAGGCGTTCAAGAAAAAAGGTATCGAGGTATTGCTGATGACCGATCGCGTCGATGAATGGGCGCTCTCTTACTTGCGCGAATTCGACGGCACGCCACTGCAATCAGTCGCGAAAGGCGCCGTCGATTTAGGCGATTTGCAAGACGATGAAGAGAAAAAAGCTGCAGAAGCCGCTGCCGAATCGTTCAAACCTGTGATCGAAAAACTCAAAGAGGTTCTGAAAGATAAAGCGGACGATGTTCGAGTGACGACGCGCCTCGTCGATAGCCCCGCCTGCCTCGTAGTGAAGGATGGTGGCATGAGCACGCAGCTCGCGCGCATGCTCAAACATGCGGGACAAGCCGCACCGGATACAAAACCGATTCTTGAAGTGAACGCCGAACACGCGCTTGCGAAAAAACTGCATTCGATGATCGGCACCGAATCGCATTTCAGTGATCTTGCGCACATCGTGTTCGATCAAGCACTACTTGCCGAAGGCGGTTTACCTGATGATCCGGCCGCGTATGTGAAGCGGGTGAATTCGCTGTTAGCTTGAAGTGACATGAATGCGCCCCTGTACGGGGCGCTTGATCGAACTAGCTTACGAACAAGAAAAACAAAATTAAACCCCAAGCAAGCGCTGCGATCAGTGTTAATACCAAATCGCGCGAGAACAGCACCCACATCATGAACGGCGGTCGCTTTGAACGCTCGCCTTGTTTATTGAAATCGACCGCTTGAGTGTGTGCGTTTCGCATATCGGCGCTAGACCTCAAAATACTTTCACTTGCGTTGCTTGCAAGGTGCCACCCTTGATGGTGCCTCTCACTTCGAGCAACGTACCTTGCGTGAACGCACCCGAAACGCTCGTGTTGCCGAGCACTAGTGTCGATTCATTGCGCACGACCGGCAGCCCCGCGACTTTGAACTCCGTCGCACCTGTCGCGCCTACGTAGTAGCCCTGTATCGCGACAACTACGTTGTCCGGAATCGGGTCCACAAATGGCGCGATCTTATTGGCGAAGAGCGCATCTGCGGTCGGGCTCAAGTTGCCCGTCACGCTCAACAGAGCGCCATCGACCAGTAACTCCGTCTTGAGTCCGGGCAATCGAC
>JBOFBL010000026.1:0-15220 GCA_051645545.1 Casimicrobium sp.
AGCGGCTCTGCCGCGACCGACGGTCACTCTCCAAATCGCGATTGAGTACCCGATGCGCTGGTCGCGGCAGAGCCGCTCCTACAAAGTAGCCGCTAGCGTACTAACATTCGCCGAAACGCCGCGACATTACTCCATGATCGCACCATCGTTATCGCCTCAGTCATTGGCAACCATCGAAACGCGGTGTGCTCGTCGGGCGCGAGAAACGGCGTGAATTTTTCATTCACGCAGAGCGCAAAACAATGCTCGCGGTTGTGCGTGGTCCCCAGCGGATAACGATGACGAAACTCGGGATAAATCGCGAACACGTTTTCGTAATCGAGATCGACGAGCGTGCCGTGTCTTGCAACATCGATGCCGGTTTCCTCTTGTACTTCGCGAATCGCGGTGTCGCGCCACGATTCACCCTCGTCTTGCGAGCCGGTGACTGATTGCCAAAACGAAAGCGGCGGTGTGCGCTCGATCAACAGCGTCTCCATCGCGGGGGTGTGGATGACAACGAGGACGGAGCGGGGGATTTTCGGCGGTTTCAACGAGCTAAGAAGTCAGTTTTTTTGGATCGGACTTTTCTGGATAGCTCAAACGCCCCCACTCAAAGAAAATCCAGGCGAAGATTGCCAGTACAACTGGAATCCCTTTACCACCGAAAGCGCCGCGGTGAGATAGTGTAGTGAGTAGGATGTATATCGCTCCGATCAGCAGTGACACAGACACAAACCAGAGCAGCAAAGCAAAGCGCTTCGAGCCTTGCCGATTCTTTAAAGAAACTCGATATTTACTAAGCATCGCATTGGTACATGTCTAGTTGATCAAATCTTGCTTAAACGAGCACCACGTTAAACGCCTTATCGCGCTCTTGCCACCACTCGCACGCCTCTTCAAGCAAATCGATCAAGGTATCCCAATCCTCGCCAAAGCGCTTCGCCGCAGCGGCACTATCGGTCACGATGATCGTGTAGCCCGATGCTTTCGCCCACTCTTCATCCATCAAGCAATCGGCGAGTGCGTCCCAGTTGTGCCCGAAATGCTTCGGGAGCTTCAGGCCTTCGGCGATGGTTTCCATCAGCGCCTTTTTCGATCGCTTCCCAGAGAGATCAAGGGTTAGAAGTTTTTCAGTAGCAATATTGTGAATGATGTTTTTCATTTTCTTGCCCCAATGTTATTGGGCGATGCACTGAAAAGTTCGATAGTGATCAGCAGTGTAGTAACACTCGCTGGTAGAGCGTTGATCGCCACCACAGACGATGCGTCGCGCACCGCGATGCTTCACGCCCGGTGTGCGCACGGTGTACTCGCGGTAATAACCACGTTTTGCTTTCGGCAGGATCTTTTCGCGATTGTTGAATGTGATGCCGTCGCGATCATGTGGAAACGGGCCACCTGATGCGATAAGTTCCAAGGTGTCGCGGCCTTGCTTCGGCAGCTCTTTAACCGTGATCGATTCGGCGAGCGGGCAGCTAGTGCGTGCGCTCGCATCGATGGCAAAGAATGAAAACGAGAGCACCAAGACGGCAAGTACGACGCTCACGCCTGCGCGTGCAACTGTGCGCGCGAGGCGCGACTTTTTGTTCGTCAAAAAAGAAGTGTTCATCGCGGCTCGTTTCCCATTAACGCTGACTGTAATACGCAATCTTGATGCACTGATCTTCAACAACTTCGATACCCGCCGCTTCGGCAATGCTTCGCGCCTCGGCGTTGGCGACGCCTTGCTGCATCCAAAGGACTTTCGGCAACTCGCGCATGGCAACCGCCGCGCGCGCAACCTCAACCATATCCTCGCTCTTTCGAAAACAATCGACGATATCGACGTGCTCCGTAATCTCAGCAAGCGTTGCAACGCAGGTTTCGCCAAGAATTTGGGAGCCTGCGTACTGCGGATTCACTGGGATCATGCGAAAGCCCGCGCGCTGCATCGCATGAGCGACTTCGAAGCTCGGTCGATCGGTTTTTGCGGACAAACCAACGACTGCGATGGTTTGCCCGGGTTCGAGTTTCACTGGCTAAGCAACTAGGCCTAGCGAATGCGGCGGAACGACGAGATAGTGTCGTTCATACCCGCAGGCATTTGTGCATATTGGCCAGGACCCGCCGTGAAGCAGCGACCACCATAATTGTCATGTTCACAAAATTGCCATGTGCCCCAGCTAATGAACATGCCTGAAGCGCGATCGTTAAAGGGGTTGCCTCCCATACTTGGGATGTCACCGGTTGCGCGCAGCGATGCGCCACCGAAATCCGCGTGCTCGAAAAGCCAAACGGGATGACGGGTGCGCGGGCCGTTTGCTTCGAAGATGGTGTAGTTGCCGCCGGAAGGATTGAGTCCCGTCCACACCGGCTCGCGCGTGATTTGGCGCATTGAAGAGATAACGCGATCAAGCTGCGGAGGCAGACGACGATAGTCGCCGGGGCCGAAAGTCATACACACGCCGCCGTAGTCGCGGTTTTCGCACATCTCCCACGTGCCGCCGAATACGCGCATCGATTGAATGCGATCGTTCACACCGGTATTGCGCAATGTCGAGGCATCGCTGTCAATAGTGATGGCCTGACCGAGGAAATTCGGATCGGTGTAGACCTCAACGCGTGTGCGATCGTACGGTTGCGCTGTGTACGCCGGGGCGTTGCTGTTGGCTTGCGAGGCGATTGCACCGGCAATGACCGCACCAGCGATCGCGCCGATCACCTCACCGCTTGAGGCGCGCTCAGGCGGTGCACTGCGAACCGGTGCGGGAGCAGGGGCAGGTGCGAGCGAGCGTGCGCTCAAAATGCGATTGTCGAGTTGTGCGCCAAGATCGGGGTAGTTGCCTGGCGGTAGCGCTTGGCAGCGACCGCGGAAGTTGTACTCAGTGCACACTTCCCAAGTGCCACCAGAAACGATCGCGGACGAAGCGCGATCATCAAAACCTGCGCGCCCCAAATCGCCCACGTTTTGGTCGAGTGTGAGCGTACGGCCGCGATACTGTCGACCTTCGTAGAGCTGAAGCTTCGGCGCAACATAACCGACCCCGCTCTGCGCGTAGGTCACATCGCGCACAGAGAGAATGGCGTCGATGCCGCGACCACCGACTTCACGATAGTCGCCAGGCGACAAGCGACGGCATTCGCCCATGAAGTTCTGGCCGGTGCAGACTTCCCAAATGCCGGAGCCAACGCGCACCGAGCGTGCGGCGCCGATTGGTAGATAGGGTTCGGTACGAGAGAGCTGTGCAAACGAGCCATAAAAATCTCGTTCGCTGTAAATCAGAATATCGGCGGCGTGCGCAGCACTTACCGATGAGAACAGTGCGATAGCTGCGAGAACGCTACGCGCTTTGGTAGAAACATAATTCAAGGTTGCCTCCCTTTGATCTATTTGAAAGCCTTCGACACGAATAAAACGCTGCTTTCTGAAGCAGCGTTGACTCGAACCAATTGCACGAGCGTACAGCAAGCCCGCGCCGGATGCTAGTGTTTTGGCGGAGCTCAGAAACTTCCAGTGTTTGCACAGGTTGCGGTCGCCAGTACGCGACAATTCAGACTTTATTGCGACATAAACAGGCGAATACACGATGGGAAACGGACGCGCAAGGTGGGTCATCGGAAATTGGAAAATGAATGGGGCACTTGCGAGTAACGCAGCGCTCATGGAGGCGATCGCTGCGCATGCGCAAAGACAAGGTCGTGTTGGCGTTTGTGTGCCATCGCCCTACCTCACGCAAGGGCAGCGCGCGCTGGGCGGCTCGCACGTTGCGCTGGGTGCGCAGGATGTGAGCGAATTTGCAAGCGGTGCGTATACCGGGCAAGTGAGCGCGGCGATGCTCAAGGAATTTGGCGTCTCGATTGTGTTGGTCGGGCATTCAGAGCGTCGTCAATACAACGGCGAGACCAATGAGGTGGTGGCTGCAAAAGCGAGGATCGCATTCGGCGCTGGAATAACACCGGTCATATGTGTTGGCGAAACGCTCCTGGAGCGCGAAACCGGCGCTGCCGAACGGGTCGTCGCTGCACAACTCGCGCCGTGCGCCGAACTTATCCGCGAGGGCGGGAGCAAACTTGTCTTTGCGTATGAGCCTGTGTGGGCCATCGGCACCGGAAAAACAGCCTTACCCGCCGAAGCGCAGGCAATGCATGCGTTTATGCGCAATGAAATCGCTAGTTTTTCGCCGGATGCGCGCGATGCGAGCATTCTTTACGGCGGGAGCGTGAAACCCGCGAACGCGCGTGAGCTCTTCGGTCAAGCCGATATTGACGGCGGACTCATTGGTGGCGCGTCGCTCGTTGCTACGGATTTCCTCGCTATTTGCGACGCACTTTGAGTGGATGCGCTAAACCGTTGAAATCTCTTCGAAGCGACCGTAAATATCGAATCTCTGTGTATAATTATGGGCTATGGAAATTTTGCAATCAGTAATGCTTGCCGTGCACGTGTTGACCGCCGTTGCGATCATCGTGCTCGTGTTGTTGCAGCAAGGCAAAGGCGCCGATATGGGTGCGGCCTTCGGCAGCGGTTCGGCGGGCAGTGTTTTTGGCGCAGCGGGATCGGCTAACTTTTTGAGCCGCTCGACTGCAGTGGCGGCAACGCTCTTTTTTGCGACGAGTGTCGCGCTCACGTATTACGCAGCGAAAGCGCCAAGCGTCTCGGGTGGCATCATGCAAGGGGTAAGTTCGCCGGAACCCGCCAAGAAAGACGCGGCACCCGCAGGGTCGGGTACGGCACCTGCTACAGCACCCACAACACCGGTAGCGCCTGCTGAGCCCAAGCAAGACGTTCCGAAGTAAGAGTTTTTAGATACAAGCCGTCGTGGTGAAATTGGTAGACACGCTATCTTGAGGGGGTAGTGGCGAAAGCTGTGCGAGTTCGAGTCTCGCCGACGGCACCAAACAAAACGTGTTGCAGTCACGGCTGCGGCGCGAAACAAAGGGCGGAGCAACAGTGCGCCGCCTTTTTTTTGACTCCCTATTGTGGTGAGTCGAAGAAAAAACGATACGTCCTCGATACGTACTTTTGGGAAGCGCGAACGCTCAATGTCACTCGAAGCCTACGTCCCGATTTTGATCTTTATGATCGTTGCGCTCGCCTTCGGCGGCGTCTTGATCGGCGTTGGTTGGCTGATTTCCCCCGCGAAACCGGACGACAAAAAACTCTCTCCCTACGAATGCGGCTTCGAAGCTTTCGAAGATGCTCGCATGCGCTTCGATGTTCGCTATTACCTTGTGGCGATTCTCTTCATTCTGTTTGATCTTGAAATCGCGTTTCTCTTTCCGTGGGCGGTGGCGCTGATGGATTTGGGGCCGTGGAGCCCAGGGTTTTGGGCGATGATGGTTTTCTTGGGCATTTTGACGGTCGGTTTCATTTACGAATGGAAACGCGGCGCATTGGATTGGGAGTAACGCTTTATGAGTTTGGAAGGCGTTCTCGAAAAAGGTTTCGTCACGACAAGCCTCGATACATTGATTAATTGGTCGCGCAATGGCTCGATGTGGCCGATGACCTTTGGTCTTGCGTGCTGCGCGGTTGAGATGATGCATGCGGGCGCTGCGCGCTACGATCTCGATCGTTTCGGCATCGTGTTTCGCCCGAGCCCGCGTCAATCCGACGTGATGATCGTTGCGGGTACGCTCTGCAACAAGATGGCACCCGCACTTCGTAAGGTGTACGACCAAATGGCCGAGCCGCGCTGGGTGATCTCGATGGGCTCCTGCGCGAATGGCGGTGGCTATTACCACTACAGTTACTCCGTCGTGCGCGGTTGCGATCGCATCGTGCCCGTTGACGTGTACGTGCCCGGTTGTCCGCCAACGGCAGAAGCTTTGATCTACGGCATCATCCAGTTGCAAAATAAGATCGAGCGGACCAACACGATTGCGAGGGCGTGATCGATGTTGAATGAAATCGTCACCAAAGCCCTCGGCGACAAGATCAAGAATCTGTCGACCGCACTGAACGAACTCACCGTCGAAGTCGCGGCGAAAGATTGGACTGCTGCGTGTACGGCGCTTCGCGATAACGATCAATGCCGATTCGAAACGCTGATCGATTTATGCGGTGTGGATTACTCGGCTTACGAAGGTCATGCGCATCAAGAGCAGGGCTTTGCTGTTGTGTGTCATCTACTCTCCGTCAGCTTGAATCAACGCGTTCGCATTCGTTGTTTCGCCGAGAGCAATGAGTTTCCGGTCGTCGCCTCGCTCGTCGATGTGTGGCCTTCGGCCAACTGGTTTGAGCGCGAAGCGTTCGATCTGTACGGCATTGTGTTCGAAGGTCACCCGGATTTGCGTCGGATACTTACAGACTACGGTTTCGTCGGTCATCCGTTCCGTAAAGATTTCCCAACCTCCGGTTACGTTGAAATGCGCTACGACCCAGAGCAGCGTCGCGTGGTGTATCAGCCAGTTACGATCGAGCCGCGCGAGAATGTTCCGCGTGTGATTCGTGAAGAAACGTACGCAGGATAAGGCAGGTTAATCATGGCTGAAATCCGCAACTACACCATGAACTTCGGGCCGCAACATCCTGCGGCTCACGGCGTGCTTCGTCTCGTGCTCGAACTCGACGGCGAAACCATCGTCCGCGCCGATCCGCACATCGGCCTTTTGCATCGCGCTACCGAAAAACTCGCCGAATCGAAAACCTACATTCAATCGCTGCCGTACATGGATCGCCTTGACTACGTGTCGATGATGGCCAACGAGCATGCGTACTGCATGGCGATTGAAAAGCTCGCAGGCATCGAAGTGCCGCTGCGCGCGCAATACATCCGTGTGATGTTCGACGAGATCACGCGCGAGATGAATCACTTGCTGTGGCTCGGCTGCCACGCACTCGACGTCGGCGCGATGACCGTGTTCCTCTATTGCTTCCGTGAACGCGAAGACCTCTTCGATATGTACGAAGCGGTCTCGGGTGCGCGTATGCATGCCGCGTACTACCGCCCGGGCGGCGTGTATCGCGATCTGCCGGATCGCATGCCGCAATACACCGCGTCGAAAATTCACAACGCGAATGCGATCAAAAAGATGAACGAGAACCGTCAAGGCTCGTTCATCGATTTCGTGGAAGACTTTACCAATCGTTTCCCGAAATACATCGACGAATACGAAACGCTGTTGACTGATAACCGCATCTGGAAACAGCGCACGGTCGGCATCGGCGTGGTCACGCCTGAACGCGCGATGGCGCTCGGCTTCACGGGCGCGATGTTGCGCGGCTCGGGTATCGCGTGGGACTTGCGCAAGAAGCAACCCTACGAGGTCTACGACAAGATGGACTTCGACATTCCCGTCGGCGTTAACGGCGATTGCTACGACCGTTATCTCGTTCGCGTGCAGGAAATGCGCGAATCGAACAAGATCATTCAGCAATGCATCAAATGGTTGCGCGCGAATGACGGCCCGGTGATTACGGACAATCACAAAGTCGCCCCACCTTCACGTGAAAACATGAAGGAGAACATGGAAGAGCTGATTCACCATTTCAAGCTCTTCACCGAAGGCATGCATGTGCCGCCAGGCGAGGCATACGCAGCGGTCGAACATCCGAAAGGCGAGTTCGGCGTCTACATCGTCTCCGACGGCGCGAACAAACCGTATCGCTTAAAACTGCGCGCACCTGGCTTCGCGCATCTCGCGGCACTCGACGAAATGTCGCGCGGACACATGATTGCCGACGTCGTTGCCATCATCGGCACGCAAGACATTGTGTTCGGAGAGATCGATCGATGAATCCGGTGATCAACGTCGATTCGCTTCAGTTCGAACATCACTCGCATGGCGAGCGATTCGAAGCGCGCGTTGGTAATGCGTCGAATCGTATTGGCGCGGCGAAACTGGGCTACAGCGTGATCGAAGTACCGCCAGGTAAATGTGCCTTTCCGTTTCATAGCCACTACGCGAATGAAGAGGCATTTTTCGTTTTAGAAGGAACCGCTACGCTTCGTTACGGCAAAACAGAGCAACCTTTGCGGATGGGCGATTTCGTAGCGTGCCCTGTTGGTGGTCCGGCTACCGCTCACCAAATTAAAAACACGGGCACGACGGTTCTACGCTACGTTGGTATCAGCACACGAATCGCGCCGGAAATTTGCGAGTACCCCGATAGCGATCGGCTTGGTACGTATCCGCGTGTAAAGCGATTCTCGGAAGACACAGAGTATTTTGGTCGTGTAACACCTGTTGCGGTCGATACGGACTTTTGGGACGCCGAAGTGGAGGCGACCCGATGAACGCACGTAAACGTGTCATCGACACACGAGTGATCAACGTCGACGAGTTGACGCTGCATCATTTCTCGCAAGGGGCGAAGTTCGAGTGCAGCGCGGAACGTGTCGGTCCGTTGATCGGCGCGAAAGATTTGGGTTATTCGTACGACGTGGTTCCGCCCGGAAAAAGCGCGTGCCCGTTTCATAGCCACTATGCGGAAGAAGAAATGTTCTTCATCGTTCGCGGCGCAGGTAAATTGCGTTACGGAACGGAGTCGCGCGCGATTCGCGCAGGTGATTTCATTTGCTGTCCCACGGGCGGCGCGGAAACCGCGCACCAAATCATCAATGATTCGGACGCTGAACTGGCTTACATCTCGGTAAGCACAAAATCGAATGCAGAAGTCTGCCTCTACCCCGATTCGAAAAAGATTGGGATCGGCGCTGGACCGATGGACAAACGCTTACGGCACATGACGATGGCCTCGGCCAACGTCGATTACTGGAAGGACGAATAGCTGTGTTGTCATCTGACAGCTTGAAGAAAATCGACCGCGAAGTCGCGAAATTCCCCGCCGAGCAGAAGCAATCGGCGGTAATGGCGGCGTTGACCATCGCGCAAAAAGAAAAAGGCTGGCTTTCGACCGACACTATGCAAGAGGTTGCGAGCTATTTGGGCATGCCGCCGATTGCGGTGTACGAAGTCGCGTCGTTCTACACGATGTACAACTTAAAGCCCGTTGGAAAACACAAGCTCTCGATCTGCACAAACTTGCCCTGCCAATTGCAAGGCTCGACGATTTGCGCAGAGCATGCAAAGAAGAAGCTCGGCATCGACTACGGTGAAACGACTGAAGACGGAATGTTCACTCTCAAAGAAGGCGAGTGTTTCGGTGCCTGTGGCGATGCGCCAGTGTTTCTGGTGAATGATCGCGAGATGCGCGTGAAAATCACTGCTGACAAATTCGATCAGATGATCGATGAATTGATGAAGGCATAAAGGAAGTATCGCTATGCACTTCGGACCTCACATTTCCCCAACGATCTTCGCCGATTTGAACATCGACGACAAGAACGATTGGCGCATCGACGCGTACAAAAAACGCGGCGGCTATCAAGCGCTCAAGAAAATCCTCGAAGAAAAGATGCCGCAAGACGCGGTGATCGCCGAGGTGAAGAAATCCGCATTGCGCGGTCGTGGCGGCGCGGGTTTCCCGACGGGGCTCAAGTGGAGCTTCATGCCGCGTCAGTTCCCTGGGCAGAAGTATCTCGTTTGCAATTCGGACGAGGGCGAGCCGGGCACGTTCAAAGATCGCGACATCCTTCGCTACAACCCGCACATGCTGATTGAAGGCATGGCGATCGCGGCTTACGCGATGGGCATTTCCGTCGGCTACAACTACATTCACGGCGAAATTTTTTCGACGTATGAATTGTTCGAAGAAGCGCTCGACGAAGCGCGCGCTGCGGGATTTTTGGGCAACAACATTCTCGGCTCCGGCTTCGATTTTCAGTTGCACGCGTTTCACGGTTTCGGCGCTTACATTTGCGGCGAAGAAACCGCATTGCTCGAATCGCTCGAAGGCAAAAAAGGTCAACCGCGTTTCAAGCCGCCGTTCCCCGCGAGCTTCGGTTTGTACGGTAAGCCAACGACTATCAACAACACTGAGACTTTCGCGGCCGTGCCGTGGATCATGCGCAATGGCGGCGAAGCGTTTTTGAATCTAGGTTTGCCGAACAACGGCGGCACTAAGCTCTTCTCGATGTCGGGCGACGTAGCGCGTCCTGGCAACTACGAAGTGCCGCTCGGCACGCCGTTTTCGAAACTGCTCGAACTCGCGGGTGGTATGCGCGATGGCAAAAAGATCAAAGCCGTAATTCCTGGCGGCTCATCGATGCCCGTGATTCCCGGCGCGCAAATGATGGACACCAACATGGATTACGACTCGATCGCGAAGGCGGGATCGATGCTCGGTTCCGGCGCGGTGATCGTGATGGACGAAACGCGCTGCATGGTGAAATCCTTGCTGCGTCTGTCGTATTTCTATTACGAAGAGTCTTGCGGCCAGTGCACGCCGTGTCGCGAAGGCACCGGCTGGCTCTGGCGTATGGTCAATCGCATCGAGCATGGCGAAGGTCGCACCGAAGATCTCGATATGTTGAATAGTGTTGCCGACAACATTCAAGGCCGCACGATTTGCGCCTTGGGCGACGCGGCTGCGATGCCGGTGCGAGCGTTCGTGAAGCACTATCGCGATGAATTCCAGTATCACATCGATAACAAACGCTGCCTCGTGCCCGCGTACATTTAAATCCAAGCTTGCACGCAGATGATTAACTTAGAAATCGACGGCAAAGCAGTTCAAGTCCCACCGGGTTCCACGGTGATGGATGCCGCCACTCAAGTCGGTGCCTATGTGCCGCACTTCTGCTATCACAAGAAACTCTCGATTGCGGCGAACTGCCGCATGTGCCTCGTGCAAGTCGAGAAAGCGCCGAAACCGCTGCCCGCATGCGCAACACCTGTGACCGAAGGCATGAAGGTCTTCACCGCGAGTGATTACGCGAAGAAGGCGCAGCAAAGCGTCATGGAATTTTTGCTGATCAATCATCCGCTCGATTGCCCGATTTGCGATCAAGGCGGCGAATGTCAGTTGCAAGATTTGGCTGTGGGTTACGGCAAATCCGAATCGCGGTACAAAGAAGAGAAGCGCGTCGTGTTCGTGAAGAACATTGGTCCGCTCGTTTCAGCAGAAGAGATGAGTCGCTGCATTCAGTGCACGCGCTGCGTTCGCTTCGGCCAAGAAGTTGCGGGCATCATGGAGCTCGGCATGGGCGGCCGTGGTGAGCATTCGGAAATTCTCTCCTTCGTTGGCAAGAGTGTCGATTCCGAACTCTCGGGCAATATGATCGATGTGTGCCCTGTCGGCGCGCTCACCTCGAAGCCGTTCCGTTACAGCGCTCGCACCTGGGAATTGCAACGCCGCAAGAGCGTGAGCCCGCATGATGGTTTGAACGCAAACCTGCAAGTGCAAGTGAAAGGCGATCGTGTAATGCGCGTGTTGCCACTTGAAAACGAAGCGGTGAACGAATGCTGGATTTCCGATCGTGATCGTTTCAGCTACGAAGGGCTTTACGCGAAAGATCGCGTGACGCAGCCGTTGGTGAAGATCGATGGTCAGTGGCAACAAGCCTCGTGGCAAGATGCGTTGACCGCAGCGGCAGAAGCGATTGGAACGACTGCGAAGCAACACGGCGGTAACGAGGTTGCATTCCTCGTCGGCCCACACACAACGCTCGAAGAATCCTATCTCGCAAAACAAATTGCGAATGCGATTGGTTCGGGCAGTATCGATCATCGCCTTCGCGTTGTCGATGAATCGCTCGATAAAGCGGGCGGCATTCCTTGGCTCGGTCGCAAAGTGACCGATTTCGCAAACGTCGATCGCTTCCTCGTGATCGGCTCGAGTTTGCGTCAAGAGCAGCCGCTCATCGCGAGTCGCATCCGCGCACGCGTGAAGAAGGGTGCAACACTCTCGATCATCAATCCGATTGATGAGGATTTGCTCTGCCCAGTTGCGGCGAAAGACATCGTCAAGCCGTCGCAAATGATTAATGCGGTGGCTGCCGTGGCTACATCGTTGGCAAAACGTCTTGAGAAACCAGCTCCGATTGTCTCGCCCCAACATAATGGGGCGTCAGACGAAATTTCTGCTCAGCTTGCTACAGGCAAAAACATCGCTGTTTTGCTCGGAGATGTTGGAGCGACATCGATGGAGGCGGCGCAAATTGAAGCGCTGGCTTCTGCAATCGCAGGTTTGGTCGGCGGAACGGTCGGACGCCTCTCGGTTTCGGGTGGCGCAACGTCTGCGTACATCGCAGGCGCTCTACCTTCATCGAATGGCAAGTGCGCAAATGCGGCATTGACGAACGGCGCAAAAGCCTTCGTGCTGCTCGGCTGCGAACCTGAGCGCGACAGCGCCGCTGGTGCGCGAGCGGCTGCATCGCTCAAGGCGGCCAATAAAGTCGTCGCGCTGACTTCGTTCGCATCGGAGACGATGAAGGAATACGCCGACGTAATTCTGCCGATTGCGCCGTTTACCGAAACCTCGGGCACGTACGTTTCGCAAGACGGTACGGTGCAATCGTTCACGGGTGTTGTGCGTCCGCTCGGTGAAACGCGTCCGGGTTGGAAAGTGCTCCGCGTACTCGGTGATTTGTTGCACGCGAGTGTCAGTGCGTTCAATTCGAGCGAAGACGTGAAGAAGGTAGCGCTCGCGAATTTCAGCGATGCATCGCTCGGCGCGAAACCCGCTGCGATCAAACCACTCGCGAACACATCGAATGACTCGCTTGAACGCGTCGCAGATCTCCCGATTTATCACGCCGATCCGCTCGTGCGTCGCGGAACCGCGCTGCAAGCGTCCGCCTACGCGAAGCAAGCGCGCGTACGCATGAACGCCGAAACTGCGAAGCTGCACGGTCTCTCTGCTGGCGCGCAAGTGCGCGTGGAGCAGGGCGGTCAAGCGCTTGTCGCATCGCTCGCTGTTGACGAAACGGTTGCAACCGGCGCGGTGCGAATTCCGTTCGCCACTGAAGTCTCGGCAGCGCTCGGCAACGCAAACGACGCGATCAAGGTGAGCGCCGTATGAACCCGATCGAGCAGCTCATGATGTGGGGCCTTGGGACGAATTACCCGACGCTTGCTTACGCGATCTGGACGCTCTTGAAGATCCTCGTGATCGTGGTACCGATCACACTGTGCGTCGCCTTCCTCACACTCTGGGAACGCAAAGTCATCGGCTGGATGCAAGTGCGCATTGGCCCGAACCGTGTCGGCTATGGTTGGTTGCAACCGTTCGCTGACGTGTTCAAACTGCTCTTCAAAGAGATCATCATCCCGACCGGTGCGAACAAAGTTCTCTTCTACTTGGCACCTTTGCTCGCGATCGGCCCCGCGCTTGCGGCGTGGGCGGTCGTGCCGTTTGCTGACAACAAGATGCTCTCTGACATCAACGCGGGCTTGCTCTACATCCTTGCGCTCACTTCGATCGGCGTGTACGGCGTGATCCTTGCAGGTTGGGCGTCGAATTCGAAGTACGCGTTCTTGGGCGCCCTTCGCTCCGCAGCGCAAATCGTGTCATATGAAATCGCGATGGGCTTCGCGCTCGTGGGCGTGTTGATGGCGGCAGGCAGTTTGAACCTGAGCGCAATTGTGAACGCGCAAGCGGGCGGTTTGCATCAGTGGTATTTCTTGCCGCTGTTGCCGCTCTTCCTCGTGTATTTCATTTCGGGTGTTGCTGAGACGAACCGTCACCCGTTCGACGTCGCGGAAGGCGAATCGGAAATCGTTGCGGGCTTCCACGTTGAATACTCGGGCGTCACCTTCGCGGTGTTCTTCCTCGCTGAATATGCGAACATGATTTTGATTGCGCTGTTGACGAGTCTCATGTTCCTCGGAGGATGGCTCTCGCCGTTCCCGATCACGAATGAGTTGTCGCTGTTCGGCATGAAGCCACTTGCCGATGGTTTCATCTGGCTCGCGATCAAAGTCTTCGTCGTACTGTTCTTCTTCCTCTGGATTCGTGCGTCGTTCCCACGCTATCGCTACGATCAGATCATGCGTCTGGGTTGGAAGATTTTCATTCCAGTGACGCTCGTATTCATCTTGTTCCTTGCGGTGATCATGCAGACGCCGTGGGGCGCAGCATTTCACTAGAGGTCAATGAGTTATGGTTGCCTCGCTTAAACACTACTTTCAAAGCTTCTTGCTTTATGAATTGTGGAAAGGTCTCGCCTTGACGGGACGCCACATGTTCCATCGCAAGATCACGGTGCAATTCCCTGAAGAGAAAACGCCGCAGAGCCCGCGCTTCCGTGGTCTGCACGCGTTGCGTCGCTATGAAAACGGCGAAGAGCGCTGCATTGCCTGCAAACTTTGCGAAGCGGTGTGCCCCGCGATGGCGATCACGATTGAATCCGGTGTTCGCGACGACGGCACGCGCCGCACGACGCGTTACGACATCGATTTGACGAAGTGCATCTTCTGCGGCTTTTGCGAAGAGAGCTGCCCGGTCGATTCGATCGTGGAAACGCGAATTCTTGAATACCACGGCGAAAAACGTGGCGACTTGTACTACACGAAAGAAATGCTTCTTGCGGTCGGCGATCGCTACGAAAAACAGATCGCAGCGGACCGAGCGGCCGATGCAAGATTCCGCTAATCGGGATCGCGCGGGGGCGCAAAGCGTTCAGAAAAGAACAACATGCCAGATTTAGTCACCATCGTTTTTTATGTTTTTTCGGGGATCCTGCTGTTCTCAGCAACGAGGGTTATTTCCGTGAAAAACCCTGTGCACGCGGCGCTGTTTTTGGTGCTCGCGTTCTTTTCGGCGGCCGCGCTTTGGATGCTGCTCAAAGCGGAGTTCCTCGCGATCGCGCTCGTGCTGGTGTATGTGGGCGCAGTGATGGTGCTCTTCCTCTTCGTCGTGATGATGCTTGACGTGAACTTCGAAGAGTTACGCAAGCAATTCAAGAGCCATTTGCCGGTGGCGCTGCTTGTCGGCGCGGCGGTGCTCGTAGAGATGGTGCTCGTGATGCGACTCGCGTTCGCGGGCAAGAGTGGCGTCACCGGAACGACCAATGCGATTGTTGTCGATGGCAGCAATACGAAAGCGCTCGGGCTTGAGTTGTTTACGAAGTACATCTACGCCGTGGAAATCGCGGGCGTGTTGTTGCTCGTTGCAATCGTTGCTGCGATCGCGCTTACGCTGCGCGACCGTCGTGAAACGAAATACCAAAACCCCGGCGAGCAGGTGCTCGTGAAGCGCGACCATCGTCTGCGCGTGTTGAAGATAGGCGCTGAGACGCCAGTCGCAGCGGAAGCGCCGCCAGCGCCTGCGCAAGCAGCGGAAGGGAGCAAGCAATAATGTTCGCTGCCCCGACACTCACGTCTTATCTCGTCGTCGCCGCGCTGCTCTTCACGATCAGCGTAATTGGCATCTTTTTGAATCGCCGCAACGTGATCATTCTGTTGATGACGA
>JBOFBL010000027.1:0-16026 GCA_051645545.1 Casimicrobium sp.
TGTTGGCGTCGCCGTTGGCATCGGCCGTTGGCGTGCCGCTGGTGAAGTAGCCGCGCAACGGACCCGCCGCTGCGAAGTTGCTTGGGTTCACGCGCACTTGGTAGTTACCTGCCGACAAACCGTCGAAGCGGTAGTAGCCACCGTTGGCGGTGGTGAGTGTGGTGCCGCTTGGGGTGAAGCTGCCGGAGCCCGGTGAGGTCTCGGTGAGCAATTCAACGACGACGCCATTGACGCCCTCTTCGCTGCCATCCACCAAACCGTTGTTGTTCGCGTCGAACCAAACGCGGTTGCCAAGACTAAATGTTGGCACGAGACCGAAGTCAATTTGCGGTTGCGCCGTGGTGGCGGCGGCTGCGTCCGGTACTTGACCGTTGGCGTTGGTGCCGAGGCTGCTGAAGGTGAAGTTCGGGCTTTGAACGTTTCCACCTGTGACCGTTGGTGTGCCGTGATCGCGCTCGTCGTTGCCTGCGGCCACCGGGAAGGTTGGCGTCGAGGAGGTATAGCCCGCCGGTGGCGAGACCACGACGCGGAATTGCTGCGCAAGGCTCGCAGGCTCACCGCTTACGAGCAGTGGGTTGCCCGCGGTGGTTGTCATGAACATGTAGGTGCCGCCACTGGTCGTGGTGGTGGCAATCACGTTGCCGAGGTTGTCGACCAGGGTCACTGTGGTGCCATCTGCTACGTTCGCTTCGCCACTGTCGAAGATTCCGTTGTTCGCTTGTCCGGCACCGGTGCCGGTGTCGAGCCAGACGCGGTTACCAATGCTCACTTTGTGGAAGCCGAAGTCGAGCGACATGTTCGTTTGATTGTCCGGTGCTGCCGTGCCGTTGCTGTTGGTGCTGTTGTAGGTGTTCGCACCCACAGTACCGGCTTCGGTGTTGTCGGTCGTCGGCTCAGGGGTCGCCCCACCGAGTGTGACTGTGCCGGAGGTGACGCCGAGGCCGACATAGTTACCGCCTGTAGGGGCCAAGCCGTTGTTGTCGTTGTTGATGTCACCGTTCGGATCCGCCACCGGTGTGCCGCTGGTGAAGTAGCCGCGCAAGGGTGCGCCCGCTGCGAAGTTGCTCGCGTTCACTCGAACGCGATAGTTGCCTGCGGCCAATCCGTCAAAGCGATAGTAGCCACCGTTCGCTGTGGTGAGCGTGGTCGGTGTCGGCGTCGGCACAAAGTTGCCCGATCCCGGTGAATCCTCTACGAGTAGCTCGACCACCACGTTGTCGACACCCGCTTCGCTGCCATCCACCAAACCATTGTTGTTCGCATCGAACCACACACGGTTGCCTAAGCTGTACGACGTAAAGCCAACATCCAATCCGAAATTGTTTTGCCCTGATGCTTGGGTATTGAACACAATCGACGGACGCGTGGCGCATGCAGCCGGCGCGCCTGTAGTGCCAATCTGTGCATCAGAGTCGAGCAGATCGGTAAGTCCGCTGTTGCTTGTATCTCCACCTGCCGCGCTAGAGTTTGCTAACGTCAAGCCCAAACCCGACAAGGGGCCGCCAGCAGCATAGTTCGCGGCGTTGTCTAGACAGATCGCAAATCCGTTGGTATTCGGCAACAAACCGCTAATCGCATTGACCGTCGCGCCGCCATTCGTTTGAGTAAGCGCGTTGCCGTTTTCATCGGTAGATTTATTGCTGAAATAGTAGTTACCGTTAGTGTCAGTAACGGCAGTAGCAATCGGAGTGCTGCCACCTGGCGCATACAGATTCACAGTAACGTTTGCCAGCGGCGGTTCGCCCGCGTCTTGCACGCCGTTGCCGTTTAGATCTTTCCAAACGCGGTTACCCACTTCGAGCGGCGCTTCGTTACACAGCGCTTCCATATCGCCCATGCCCGCTGCTTTCGATCCGTTAATCCAGATCGAGCCGATTTGCGGACCTGGGGGCAGCACTTCGTAGCCTTTGGTATACGCGCCAGTTGCATTGTTTAACCAACCCACGCCGCCGCTGTAAATTTGTGCGGGATCCTTGATCGTTGTAACCACATCCGCGAATCCAGGTATTTGCACTAGACCGCCGAGACTGCCATGGGGATCTGTAGTGTTTGCACCGAGTGTCGGCCGATCGTTATAGAAGCCAATGCCATTGGTCGCGCAACTAGCGGGCGAGTAAGTGCCGCCCGACAAACATGCACGAATGGTGTCACCGTTGGCTCGGCCATCAATCGTCGTGGTGCTGGTATCGCTAATCGACTGTGCGCCGCGGCTGGTGATGTCACCGAAACGGTCGCGTACGCCGAGAATCATGTTTCCGTTACCGTCAAATTCGATATCGGATAACAAAGGTTGTGGGTTGTTGGTGCAACATCCCCCGCCAGCAACCGCTTCCGTGTTATTCCAAGCCCCCCAGCCCGGTCCGCCAGTCAATTGGAAATTCGCTACTTGAGTCTGCGAACCACCATTGGCGTCCATGCGATAAACAAAAGCTCGCAAGTCAGCGGCGACTCCCGTTGACTCCGCCGTACATGTAATGCCCACGTACAGCGAGCCTTTGTAGAACTTCAATGCAAACGGGCGCTCATCGGTCGCAGCGGGACATCCAGTTGCACCCGTGCCAATCGTTGGCAGCGTGACCTCCGTTGTTGCGCCCGTAGTACCCGTAAGCGTTGCGTTAACAGGCACGATGTAGAGTTGTTTCGATCCGAGACCAATCGCGTAAAGCTTGGTGTAATCATCGGAGAAATCAATGTCACCAATGCCACGTTTGCCGACCAAAATGCCTTCCGTTGGAGAGAGCAACTCGCCGTCTTCATCGTAGTCAGTCGGCAGAGTAACGCGCGGATTGGCACCAGCCGCTGTCGCGCCTAGGTTCACAAGATTCGTTGTTGTGCCATTGCTCGCGACGGTGTAGATCTGCCCCAAACCACTTGGACCGATACCTACGTGCCGCTTAAGATAAGCCGCTACGACCAACAGTTTGCTTGGCTTGTGGTAGCTAAGCCCCCAGGACGAGCCGATGTTGGTGTTTGGGGTAACGCTCGTTGGTGCTGGAAACACATTTGCAGGTCCGGCGATGGGCGCTGTGTTGTAGTTTTTGTAATCTGAATTGGCGTTATAGGGGAACGAATACAGGTGCGTACGAGCCGTGCCGTCGGACGCGCCGAACGTGAAGCACGTAGTCGAAAGCGTTGGATTGTTTTGGCAAAACTCGGGGGGGTAATTCAAACCGAGATCCGCTACTCCGTCGGGGTTAACGAACTGCGTGCTGGTATTGCTTGGGTTCGCGCCAGAGCTAGCGCTGAACGATGGGAACATTCCAAAGAGCGGATTAGGCGCTCCACCCGATAGCGAGCTCGAAGAATCCCAGCTAAATGAGACGCGGCACGATGGATTGGCGGCGGTGCCGGCTAGCGCGCCTGTGGTGTCGATACTATATGGGCCGCTGCCGTTTGTTACCGCGGCGCTAAAGCTTCCGCGAACATCATCAGCTGTTCCGTAGACACCATCGGCGCCAAGCCCGGTGACGCAGGTTGCGGTCACCGTCACATTCGGGAGCAATTTGTCGTCGGCCACACCGACTGTGCCGCTGCCGGCATTGGCGATGGTCGTCGCCGTGTCGCGCACGCCGTTGGAGTTGTAGTCCTGGTAGACCACCCCCGTAATCGCCGCGAACGCGTTCACAGCAAACATTGCGCCCATGAGCGCCACTAATTTTTTCAACCCCATGATGTTCCCCATTTTTTTCGTTCTCTGCCCCCAGAGACACGACGTGTTCAACCGTATGCGGACAAAACACGACAATCCAATCCGGTCTGGTGGGGCATGCTAGCAATCGTTTGCAAGCTTGTCAGCACTCAGCACCAAAATCGCAAGAAATTTGTTCGCGCATTGGTATCTTTGGTATCAGAGGACTCTCAAACCTGCGAAGTTAGCGATAACCTTAGTGGCTGTGCGTCTGTTGCGCGTGCGAAACAAGACATCGTCTTGGACAATCAATGCAGTTAAAAAGCTACACAAATAAGCGCTAACAACACACAACCTGTTCGCCCAATTTAATTGGACGATAATTAATTTTCATTAAAAAATCGAAAAAATAGATTTTTTACGTGTATGCCCAAATTAATTGGGTATATGTACCGTAAGTTCGTTTCTATTTTTAAACGATTTCAAGCATCGAAAACATCGAACTATGAATAGTGTCCGCACGACTTCCAACATTGGTTACCGACCGCAGCTCACATCCGCTGCGCGTCCCCCAACCTTCGAAGTCGCAACACGTGACGAGCGCGGCATCGAGAGCACGACGCACATCGCAGGCGAACATCCGCTCACGGTTTACGTCGACAAAAAAGAAATCCTCACGATCATGACGTTGGGCGCCGCACCCGAAGCGCTCGTGCTCGGCTATCTGCGCAATCAGCGCCTCATCGAAAACATCGAAGACATCGTCGCGGTTCAAGTCGATTGGGAGGTCAACGCTGCATCGGTCTACACGCGAAACGGCCTCATCGATTTGGATGCGAAGATGGAACATCGCACCAAGACCACGGGCTGCGGCCAAGGTACCGTGTTCGGCGACTTGATGGCCGAGATCGACGAAGTGAAATTACCCGAGGGCGGCACGCTCAAGCAATCGACGCTCTACGCGCTCGCAGAACTCGTGCGCAAACACGAAACGATTTACAAACAAGCGGGTGCTGTGCATGGCTGCGCCCTATTCTCTTCAACGCCTGAGTTGTTGTATTTCGTCGAAGATGTCGGTCGCCACAATGCGGTCGATGCGATCGCCGGGTTCATGTGGCTCGATGGTGTTTCCGGGCACGACAAAATTTTCTACACGACTGGACGGCTCACGAGCGAGATGGTGATCAAAGCCGCGCAAATGGGCATCCCGTTTCTCGTCTCGCGCAGCGGGCTCACGCAGATGGGCTACGAGATCGCGAAGCAAGTCGGAATGACGATGATTGGCCGGGCCGTGAATCGGCATTTCTTGCTATTTAACGACGCTGGGAGATTTCAATACGACGAAATGCCGATTCAGGACGACGCGCTTCGCGCTAAGACGACGCTCCGCTAGGACGACGGCCTTCGGCCTATGACGCAAAGCTCAGGCAAAATCCATCGTCTTAACTCACGCGATCCAGTTTGCAAATGTCATTCGGAACCGTTCGTTCACCTCGGCTTTGCGTCATAGCGCAGCGTCGTCCTAGCAGCGCAGCTGCGTCGTGCTAGTGCGAAGCACGTCGTCCTGCCCGGTCACGGGCTTGATCCTCGCGGGTGGCATGGGTCGCCGCATGGATTCGCGCGACAAAGGTCTGGTGCCGTTCAAAGGTAAACCGATGGTGCAGCATGCAATCGAACGACTCGCGCGGCAAGTTAATGACTTAATCGTGAATGCCAATCGTAACGTCCAAACGTATGCGTCGTTCGGCTATTCCGTCGTGAGCGACGAGCTATCGGGTTTTGCGGGGCCACTCGCTGGGCTGCACGTAGGCATACGCGCGAGCGCCTCGCGCTCACAGGAGGCTAACAGCCAATGGATCGCAACCGTGCCGTGCGATTCTCCGATGTTGCCTCTCGATCTCGTTCAACGTTTGTTCGAGGCTGCACAAAATGAAAACGCCGAGATCGCGGTCGCGGTGACCAGCGAAGGGGCGCAACCGGTGTTCGCGCTCTACAAACTCTCGCTGCTCGAAAGTCTCGAAACCTTCCTCAGCGCAGGCGAGAGAAAAATCGATAAGTGGACAGCGCAACATCGCGTTGCTAACGTGATGTTCGACGATGCCAGCGCGTTTGCAAATATCAATACGAGTGCAGAGCTTTCCGCTCTGCAGGACGACGCTTGTTCAGGCTAGGACGACGATTCGCTATGACGACACGCTGCGTGCTATGACGCAAAGCTTCGCGATCTGTTTCGCTCAATCAATATCGAACTGTAGGAGCTGCTCTGCCGCGATCGGCGTTGGCTAGATCGATCGCCGTTGCTGTTGGAACGTGGATCGCGGCAGAGCCGCTCCTACAGGGCGTGCGACACAAGCTAGGGCAAAATTCATTTAAACAATCAACGCTTGCGTCGCAATTCCCGTGTTCAGCAGTCTGCATTCAACCAAGCTTTGCGTCATCGCGAAGCGACGTCATAGCCCGGAGGGCGCCGTCATAGCGCGCGGCGCGTCGTCCTTCGCGCGGAGCGCGTAATGTCGCGCAAACTCACCTATATCCTGCGCCCCACGCTTCCGCGCCGCGCAGTAGTGTGGTTTCCGTCATTTACTAACGTCGCTTCAATCGATCGCTTCCGCTCGCAATACGATCCGCTTGGCAATGTGATGCCGCCGCATGTGACGCTCGTGTTTCCGTTTCATTCGCGACTCACGCTCGATCAGCTCACGGCGCATGTGCAAAAAGTCGTGCGTGCATGGCCCGCGTTTCCGGTGGTGATGAGCGGCGTGTGGACTGCGCAAAATGAATTCGTCGGCGTTGGCGCGCAGGTCGGCAAAGATGCGCTGATCGAAATGCACGATCGTTTGTATCGCGGTCCACTCGCGGAATTTCTGCGTCCCGAGTTTGACTACGAACCGCACATTACGCTCGCGCGCGCCGTGCAACCCAATCAATTCGATGCACTCATTCGCAACGTCACGCCGGTCGTGCGCGAAAGTTATCGCGACTTGTTGCGCGCGGTATCGATCATCACCATCGAGAACGAAAAAGAGTGGTCGCGCGATCGCGATATTTCACTCATTTGGTAATATCAGCACATCGCTATATCGCCCATTTTATTAGGGCGAGCGTATTATTTTTATTAATTATCAATGGTAATTAAAATTTTGTGCATCGCCCAACTAAATTGGGCAATACGGCGTAGTGCTGGGACATGAATTTATTATTCACTCAGACTTCGTAAGCAAGGTGAAATGCTCCACGTGCGGCGGTTTCGCAAAGAACGGACCAACGATTGCTCGCCATTCTGCAAAGAGCGGCCCTTGACGAAAGCCAATCGTGTGATCCTCAAGCGTCTCCCAGTAAATCATCAGCACATAGCGCTCCGGCGTTTCGATGCATTTGTTGACTTTGTGGCCGCGAAAACCGTTTGCTTTCGAGGCAACGGTTTCAAGTCCGCGCTTGATGGCCTCATCGAATTCGGCTTGTTTGCCAGCGGTAATAGTGATGTCGGCGATTTCGAGAATCATGATGAACTCCGTTTGATGTTCTTCAAATGCTAGTTCATATACTCGTAACAAATGGGGGAATCGCTCGTACTATTGAATCCAAATGCACGCGGTGGTCGCGCACGCGCCCTTGCAACACCTATTCGCAATTGGCTTGCAGCGCATTCGCCCGCAACACGTTTCATCGAAGCACAAAGCATCGAACACACTCGCACGTCGCTCATTGAAACGCCGAGCGAATCGCGCGTCGTCATCATCGGCGGCGACGGTACCGTACATCAAGCGCTGCCCGCAATCCTCGAGCGCAATCACACACTCGGCATCGTGCCGTTCGGCAGCGGCGACGACGCGGCGCGTGCGATCGGTGTGCATGGTATGCAATGGCATGAGGCGCTTCGTTTCGCACTCACAGAATCGTCATCGCGAATCGATATCGGCATCGCGGAATTCAACAAGCAACGCGTTCCGTTCATCGTTTGTATGAACGCAGGGCTCGATGCAGCAGTCACGCTGCGTGCGATCAACGGACCGAAATTTCTGCACGGCTTGCCACGTTATCTGCTCGCCACACTTCGCGAGATCGCCACGCTTCGCATGTGGCCGATCGATGTTCGCCTCGATGGCGAACTCGTGAAATCGGGCGACGCGCTCTTCACCTCCGCGCTCAACACACCGAGCTATGGTAGCGGCATGCCCGCTGTGCCACACGCGCGAATCGACGATGGAACACTCAACATGCTCCATGCATCGCGTTGCTCGCGACTGCAAACACTCTTGTTGCTCCCGCGCCTGCTCGCGGGCACACACCTCACGGATTCGCGCGTGAGCACGCAAACGTTTAACGAAATGCAATTGCGCAGCGTGAATCTCGTGCCGCTCGCTGCCGACGGTGAATACCTTGGTGAAGCAAAGCAAATTCGCATCTGTACGCACCACGCTGCGCTCTCGGTGATTCGCCGCGCAGGCAAGCCTCGTTAAACTTGCCACCCTTGCCTCTCAACTGCTCTACGTTATGACCGCCACCATTCGCGAAATCTCCTGCGCCGACGATTACGATCCGAATTCGATGCCCGTCGATAAAGCACGTGAATTTATCTCCAGAGTGTTGCGTCCGATCGACGGTGTTGAGCGCGTGCACGTTCGCGCAGCGCTCGGGCGCGTGATCGCGGAAGATGTGGTGTCGCCGATCGACGTGCCGGGTCATGACAATTCCGCGATGGATGGCTGGGCCTATCGCTACGCCGACATCGTGCAAGGCGGCGTGCTCACGCCGATGAAACGCGTGGGCACGAGTTACGCGGGCAAGCCATACTTAGGCAAAGTTGGCACGCGCGAATGCGTGCGCATCTTCACCGGCGCTGTGATCCCCGAGGGTTGCGACACGGTTGCCATGCAAGAGCGTGTAAGCGAGAACGAACAAGGCGTACAAATCCCGAACGATCTCAAACAAGGTCAGAACCGGCGTTTTCGTGGCGAAGACCTGAAGGTCGGCGCGGTTGCGCTCAAAAAAGGAGCGCTGTTCACCGTCGCCCATTTAGGTTTGGCCGCAAGCCTTGGCATCAGTGAAATCAATATTTATCGAAAACTGCGCGTTGCTTTTTTTTCAACGGGCGACGAGCTAAAGAGCATTGGGTCGAACCTAGGCGTTGGTGAGATCTACGATTCCAATCGCTACACGATCTACGGCATGCTGGAGCGCGCGGGCTGTGAGCCCATCGATCTCGGCAATTTCGTCGATTCGCCTGAAGCCATTCGCGGTGCATTTCAGCGCGCCGCGTCGTGCGCCGATGTGATCGTTACTAGCGGCGGCGTCTCCGTGGGCGAGGCCGATTTCATCAAGCAGATGTTGAACGAACTCGGCGAAGTGCTCTTCTGGAAAATCGCAATGAAGCCGGGACGACCGATGGCGGTTGGCAAAGTCGGCGATGCGTATTTCTTCGGTTTACCTGGCAATCCAGTCGCCGTGATGGTCACCTTCTATCAATTCGTGCGCAATGCGCTTGCAACGCTGCAAGGTCGCACCGATTACAAACTGCCGCCTTACGTCAAAGCAAAGCTCACGAGCAATGTGAAAAAACTTCCGGGGCGCACCGAATTTCAGCGCGGGATTCTTTCGATGACCGACGCAGGCTACGAAGTAAAAATCACTGGTGATCAGGGTTCGGGCATCCTCTCTTCGATGACGCAGGCGAATTGTTTTGTGGTGCTTGGCACTGAGGTCGGAGGCGTTGAAGCCGGGGCGATGGTGGATGTACAGATGTTTGAAGGGGTGATGTAAAGCAGTTTAATCGCGGCGATTTACGTATGCGCACCCTCTTCGTAATCATTCTTGCGCTGTCTTTATGGGGCGCTTACAACGGTTTCACCTCGCGCGAGCGCACGCATCCGCCGGGGCAAATCGTACCCGATGCGCCGTATCAACGCAACTTTGAAAACGGCAAACCGTTTCAAGTGAAAGATTTCACGCTCACACCGCGCGCGAAGTTTTCGATCACCGCACGCGTGCTTGCGAGCGAACGCTACCGCGCGGACGCAGGTGCCGATCTCTCGCCGATCGATATTGCCTTCGGTTGGGGACCGATGTCGGACACGTCGCTCTTGAATCTGCTCAAGATTTCGCAAAGCGGACGCTTCTTCTATTGGCACTACAAAGATCAATTACCGGTGTCGCACGACGTCATCATTCGATCGGCGGCGAACATGCACTTGATCCCGGCGAACTCATTGGTAAAGGACAAACTCTACGGCGCTCGCGTCGGTGACGTCGTTGAGCTCGAAGGCGAACTAGTTGACGTCGCGCGCGCTAACGGTTGGCGATGGAACACATCGATGACGCGCGAGGATTCCGGCGGTGGTGCATGTGAATTGATTTACGTGACGAGCGTCACAATTCGACCAAATTAAGATGCTCTCAAATCAGTATGTCTCACGGTTTAGTTTGAAAACCGAGTTGATCGAGTCGACCGATAAGTACCCTTTCAATCTGCCAGCGCTCAGAAATCTCGATTACATCGAACTTCATCCAAAGATGACGTTCTTTGTTGGTGAGAACGGTTCCGGCAAGTCAACGCTGCTTGAAGCGCTTGCTGTCTCGCTCGGATTCAATCCCGAAGGCGGCACAAAAAACTTTGCATTTTCGACTCGCGAATCGCACTCAGAGTTACATCAGTATTTGCGTGTTGCAAAAGGAATCAAGAAACCGAGAGACGGTTTCTTTCTTCGCGCCGAGAGTTTCTTCAACGTCGCGACCGAAATCGAAAATCTCGACGAAGATCCTTGGGGCGGTCCGCCGATTATCGATTCTTACGGCGGCCAATCGCTTCACGAACAATCGCACGGCGAATCTTTTATGGCGCTGCTCATGAACCGATTCGGTGGCCAAGGCATTTACATCCTCGACGAGCCCGAAGCCGCACTGTCGCCAACGCGTCAACTCAAAGCAATCACGCGAATCCATGAGCTGATCAATGATCGCTCGCAATTCATCATTGCCACGCACTCGCCCCTGATGATGGCGTATCCCGACGCATGGATTTATGCTTGCACCGCTGAAGGCTTGAAACGCGTGCAATACAAGGACACTGAACACTTTCGCGTCACGCGAGATTTCATGGCAAATCCAGACGCCGCAATTGAAGCTATCACCAAAGCGAACAAATCATGAAAAAGAACTTCCTCTCCGTCGAACACCTGTGGCAATGCGAACGCATCGGTACACCGAGCCTCTCGCCGGATGGCGCTTGGGTGGTGGTCGATCAAACGACGTATTCGATGGAAACTAACGAATCGACCACTCAACTGTGGCTCTATTCGACCGATGGCAAAACGCGCAAACAACTCACGAGCGCGGGCAAGAAAAACACTGCGCCGCAGTGGTCGCCTGATGGCAAGTTGATTGCGTTTTGCGCGAAGCGCGAGGGGGATGATGCAGGACAGCTCTACGTGATCGCGCCGGACGGCGGCGAGGCACGTCGTGTGACGAAACTCTCAACGGGCGTTTCTTCGCCACGCTGGTTTCCGGATAGCAAACACGTGATGGTGATCTCGGAAGTTTGGCCCGATTTGAAATCGGATAAAGAGCAAGCCAAGCGCGCGAAGGAACACAAAGAATCGAAAGTTCAGGCCAAGATCGCCGAAGTCGATAACTATCGCTATTGGGATCATTGGATTTGCGATGGCAAGCGTCCGCATCTCTTTGAAATCAACGTAGCAAACGGCGCGGCAAAAAATTTGTTCGCAGGCAAAGATTGGACACTCTCGCTTACCGATGCGAGCCACGCCGATTTCGCGATCTCGCCCGATGGCAAAGAGGTCGCGTGGGTTCAACCTACGATCGCTACGCGCACGCTTGATCCAACAATCATTAACTTGCTTCAACTCAAATCGCGCAAGTTGAAGACGATCGATCTGGGCAAAGCCTGGCTCGGCGCGCCGACCTACTCAAACGATGGTAGTCGTATCGCGTTTCTCATGACGCCTGCGATCGCGTCCGGCAATCACACCCGTCTAATGCTCTGGTCACGCAAGACCGAAAAGAGCGAACGTCTCGCGGCGAAGTGGCCGCGCAGCGTCGGCACCTATGGCTCCGCGCAATTGCAATTCACGCACGATGATCGCGCGATCGTCTTCAACGCGGAAGACTCCGGTCAGCAACATCTCTATTCGCTGCCGCTAGAGGCAGCGGAGCCGATTCGCATAGCAAACGGGGGGCACATCCAAGCCTTCGACCTCGCGCGCACGGGCAACGCGCTCGTGTACACGCGTGCAAGCATCGATCATCCTGCGCAACTCATCGCGCGCGCTGAGAAAGGCGAAGCTCGCCTCGACCGTACCAACACCTTCCTAGAAAAAATCGGACTCGGCGATTGGGAAAGCCGCTGCTTCAAAGGTTGGGAAGGCGAACCCGTTCAGACCTTCATCTGCTACCCGCCGAATTACGATCCGAAGAAAAAATATCCGCTCCTACAAAACGTACACGGCGGCCCACACGCGGCGCATCTCGATACCTTCCATTTCCGCTGGAACATGCAAGCCTTCGCCGCGCAGGGCTACGTCGTCGCCGCCGTGAACTTCCACGGCTCTTCCGGTTTCGACGAAAAATTCCTCGGCGCTTTGCACGGCAACATGAGCGACCCATCGTTCACAGACGTCGAAGCTGTTACCGACGCGCTCATCAAAGAAGGCATCGTCGACAAAAACAAACTCTACGCCGCAGGCGGCAGCTACGGCGGCCACATGGTCGCCTGGATGAACGGCCACACCGATCGCTACAAAGCCTACGTCTGCCACGCGGGCGTGTACGACTGGCAAGCGCAATTCGGCGACGACATGTATCTTTGGACCAAAGACGAACTCGGCGTCTGGCCGTGGGAAGATCCAAAAAAACACGGCGCACAATCGCCGCACACGTACGCGAAGAACATGAAAACACCCACGCTCGTCATCCACGGCGAACTCGACTACCGCGTCCCCTACTACGAAGGCTTGGAGTACTACAACACCCTGCGCGCCAAAGGCATCCCCGCGCGCCTAGTCGTCTACCCCGACGAAAACCACTGGGTGCTGAAACCGCAAAACTCGCGGCTTTGGTATCGCGAGTTTTTCGCGTGGTTGAAGCGGTTTTAAGTTGAGTATCCCCTCTCCCGCAACGCGGGAGAGGGTTAGGGTGAGGGCGGCTCAAAAGGCGCTTCCGGCAACCCAATACAATCCACTTGACTAAGTCATCGGACTAAGTCAAAATAGCGCACCTTGGAAACAGAGGTAGCGCCATGCTAGTCAACGTCCACGACGCCAAAACGCAATTCTCAAAACTGCTTGAGCAAGCGCACGGCGGTCAAGAAATCATTCTTGCCAAAGCCGGGAAGCCGTACGCCCGCATGGTCCCGCTCGCCCCCACTCCGCCCAAACGCGTGCGCGGTCGCGTCAAAGGCATTGACGACCGCGCATTCTTCGACGCCCTTCCCGAAGATGAATTGAACGCATGGGAAGGTCGCGGCAGCTAATGCGACTATTACTCGACACCCACGCCCTGCTCTGGTGGTGGGCCGACGATAAACGTCTCTCGAAACGCGCCGCCGCCGCGATTGCCGACGAAGCCAACATGGTATTCGTCAGCGCTGCAAGCGCCTGGGAAATCGCCACCAAGCACCGCATCGGCAAATTACCCGGCGCCGAACAAGCCGTGAGCGAATTCAACGAACTCATCGTCGCAGATGGTTTCACGCACTTACCCACCACTTATCAGCATTCGCTGAAAGCGGGCGGATTCGACAACGATCACCGTGATCCATTCGACCGCATGCTTGCAGCGCAAGCGATCATCGAAGGCGCGACATTGGTCACCGACGATCGCGCGATGAAATTATTTAAGGCGAAGTGTTTTTGGTAGCGCCGCACCGAGCATTGTAAAAACGACAATACTTGTTATTCACCGCGCTGCATTCTGCGTTTCCGGGAGCTCCCGACGGTCGTTTTGGTTAGCTTGGCGCACTAAAGTTAGATAGGCGCGATATGTGTTTAGGTTCGGTACGATGGTCATTGAGCAACCCCAATTGCTTCAATCGAACTTCGGCGGCGAGTTTCGACACCTCAAACAAATCGGCTAGTGCGCCGAGTACGAGGTACAAGCTGCCGCCGTTGCATGGTTGATCGTCAACGTATAGTGGCCCAAAGCCGCGGTTTTGCAAATTCAACTGTTTAAGCGTAAGAAAAAACATCGATTCGAAAGCTGCTTTAGGCATCAACAAACAGGAAGCAAAGTGATTCGCTTGCCACTCCATTCGATCAATTAAACGACTTCCTGTATTTGTTGAAAGACTGTGTACGCCGTCAGATTGGTCTACAGAATCATGCGTCAGAAAATCTCCGTGCCCCAAAAGCAAATGACCTATCTCATGAGCCAGCGTGAAACGTTCTCTACCGTCGTTGCTTCCGGAAGTTTGAAAGGTAGTTATTCGTGGAGGATCGAAAAAAATTCTGCCGAGAAATCCAGCGTGTAGTTCGACGGACCTGGGTACACATCGATCAACGACTAAACCGTGCGTTTTTTGTAGATTCGCACAAATTCTCTCAATGGGAACTGCATTTGCTTTGTAATTCGCGTCCGAGAGTGTGGCCCGTGTAATCCGCTCGATATCGGCATTGGATCTATACGGCAACCTTTTCAGCGCGCGCCGTTTTGAGCGGTTCACAACCAGTTTTCTGTCGTCCGAGGACATGGGCACACTGCGCACTAGGAGGTGGACCATTCTGTTGATTGTTGACACGCCCTGATCGTCAGTTAGCGCATGAACCTCGTCGTAATCATTGCGATCCGAGACTTGCTGCAGAATAAGTAGCATGCTGTTGTGATCGTAGGCTTTGAGCCTTGTCCAACCGCGTGCTAGCCTCGCCAAATGCCATTTGGCGTTATGGGTACCCAGGTACTGCATTAACGCAATACCCTTGGATTGCGAAAATGTAATTGTCCCTGACTGGAATGTCCCAGGGCTAGCAATGACTCCCTTTACATTTGCCCCAGAGATTTGCTGAATCTTTTGAAAGAATTCCTCTGCGTCGTCCACTGGTACTGCGTGGCTATAGTTCTTGCACTCGACTATAAACAGTATTGACGGCTTGTCCTGCTCAGGCAAATAGACTTCAACGACTACGTCGAATTCAATTTCGCCCTGTCGATCTCGTGAAAAATAGCGCTTCTTTCGAAAGACTTTACAGCTCTCGCTCTTGAAATAGAAATCGCCTGCCGAAATCTTCTCTCGCAGGAATTCGTATATCTCTACTTCAAAAGCGTCGCCCAGTGCCCTTGTACTCATAGCAAAACCAATTTCGCACCTAATCTCGTCGATGAGGTTCTATTCTTGACGTACTTCGCATAATTTGGCAAGACGACGGACTCATGTAACTACGCCGCTACCGCCCCTCGCAACGCCTTTGGATTGTGGATTGCGATTTTGATGAGCATTTGCGCAGCGCCGGTTGGCTGACGACGCCCGTATTCCCACTATTGCAACGTGCGCACAGAGACACCGAGCGATTCAGCAAATTGAGATTGCGATAGCTTCATCGCGAAACGCGCCTTCGCGACGGGCGACTCTTGCATATTGCCTTGGCCATCGTTCACCCAGACACGCCCCACTTCGCCACGCTTCAATTGCGCGAGCGATTCTTTGAGTTCGGCAGCGAGATCGCGTTTTGCATCACGCTTCAACAATAGGGCTTCAGAGAGTTTCGGCATGCCGACAATCATACTGATTGCACTTATTGACGTACAACGATGAAGTTTGAAATTCGTTCATGGTTCGACAAGCTCACCACGAACGGGGAAACAAACCAACATTCGAACCGGATCAATAGTCGCATTCAACCGCTACACTTCGCGCTCGTTTTAACGCACCACAAACAAAAAATGCATCGATTTACACAAGCGCTTCGCACACACTCGTCCCGCCTCGCTTTCCTCTCCCTCGCCTCGCTCTCCGCGCTCACTCAAGCACAAGACTTCGTGAGCAATCCACGCGGTCTATGCGAATTCATGTCGGCTAACGACATGACGGCCCAGGTTCAGTGGGGACAGCGCGCGGACTATCCGAATTTTTGTCAGCATGCGGAGCAGTTTTCGGGGAACTCAACCTTTGTGCGTAGTGGTCGTGCGTTTGTGGATGCGACGAAGAAAGAAGTGAGCCTTGCGCTTTCCATTCAAGCGCTCGGCGGCAATCATGTGCGCGTTGAGGTGCGCGATAAGCTCAAAATCTTCGTGGCCGATTTCTATAAAGCGCAAAACAAACCCGTGCCCGCGCGCGTGAACGAAATGCTGGACAAAGAAATTGCCGGCGAGCAAACGATTGGCAACGAACGCGTGACCTATTCCACCGAAGTTTGGGATCAACATAAGGTCAGTGGTTTATCGATCGTCGCGCC
>JBOFBL010000028.1:0-19271 GCA_051645545.1 Casimicrobium sp.
TTCATAGTCTCTCCTGATGGGATCGTTGTTTGTGCGATTGCAGCAAAAGCAAACCTGCAATCGTAAGCAGCTAATGTGACACTTTTTAGAAAAACTCGCAAACGCGGGTTTCCCTGACTCGGTGCGCTTGATATAGTCCGCGCATGGCACAAGTCGATTTCAAACAAGTCAAAAAATCGTACGGCAACGTGGATGTAATCCATGGGGTCGATCTGGCAATTGCCGATGGCGAATTCGTCGTGATCGTGGGACCTTCGGGCTGCGGCAAATCGACACTCTTGCGCATGGTGGCGGGTCTGGAGCCGATCACCAACGGCGAGATTTGGATTGACGGCAAAGTCGTCAACAATCTGGAGCCGAAAGATCGCGACATTGCGATGGTGTTTCAAAACTACGCGCTCTATCCGCACATGAACGTGCGCGAGAACATGAGCTACGGTTTGAAAATTCGCAAGATGCCGCAGAACGAAATCGATGCGCGCATTAGCAAGGCCGCCGAGATTTTGGAGCTTTCGCATCTGCTCGATCGCAAGCCAAAACAGCTCTCGGGCGGACAGCGGCAACGCGTAGCGATGGGTCGCGCAATCGTGCGGAATCCCAAAGTGTTTTTGTTCGATGAGCCGCTTTCGAACCTTGATGCGAAATTGCGTGTGGAGATGCGGCTTGAAATTCAAAAGCTGCATCAGGAATTGCGCGTGACGAGCCTTTACGTGACGCACGATCAGATTGAGGCGATGACGCTATCGGATCGCATGCTGGTGATGAATTCGGGCGTGATCGAACAAGTGGGCACACCGAAAGATGTGTATGAACGACCGGCCTCACTCTTCGTGGCGAACTTCATTGGTACGCCTGCGATGAATCAGCTTTGGGGCGAGCGCGCAGGGCAATCGCTCAAACTCACTGAGCACGGTGACATGTTTCACGTCGGCGAATTTCCACGTTCGATTGAGAATGGCAAACGCGTCGCGCTCGGCGTTCGACCTGAACATTTGCAAGTGGTGCCGGTGGCGCAGGCGCGCTTTACGATTAGCGTGCAGATGATCGAATGGGTTGGCGCGGACGCGTATGCGTACGGGCAGTTCGATCAATATCGAATCATCTGTCGTCTGCCGACCGAAGGGATTGGTTCGAATGCGCGCGTGGGCGATCGCTTGCCGCTGTCATTCGATCCGGTTCGCGTCCACTGGTTTAATGCTGATACAGGCAAGCGAATTTAACTTCCCAGCACTTTTTTGTATCGCCCAAATTAATTGGGCGATAAAGTAAATTTTTGTATTTTTCGAAAATAAGCAAAAAACATTCGATCGCCCAATTAAATTGGGCGATTGATACATAAGCCAGCAATGGGTTTTTCATCGTTTTCAACGCTCATTGCGATCCCGGTTTTCAATGGTCGTGAAGCGCTTTCGCGCTGTCTTGCGAGCTTGATCGAAACGCGCATTGAGGCGAACCATCGCATCGTCATCATCAATGATGCGTCGAGCGACGAACGTGTTTCACCGATGCTCGACGAGTTCTCGCGTGCGCATCCGAAGCGCGCGATCGAGGTGCGACACAACCGCGTGAACCGTGGCTTTACGTGGAATGTGAATCAAGCGATCGCTGCGCTGCGCGCGAACGAGCATTTGTTGCTGCTCAATTCCGACACGCTTGCGAGCGAAGGTTGGCTTGACGAAATGCTTGCGACTGCTGCGAGCGAATCCACGGGCAAAAACGCGATCGGCACAGTGACGCCGTTTTCCAACAACGCAACGATTTGCTCGTATCCGGATTTCTCGCGCGAATGGCCAGTGCCGACCGTTGCCGAGCGTGCGCGGCTTGCAAAAACGCTTGCCAATCATCGATCGACACCGATTGACATACCAACGGCGATTGGTTTTTGCATGCTCATCACTCGCGCATGCCTCGATGCAGTCGGTCGTTTCGATATCGAGAATTTTCCGCGCGGCTATGGCGAAGAAAACGATTTTTGTCGTCGCGCGGTCGCGAAGGGCTTTCGCAATGTGCTCTGCACGAATGCGTACGTTGCGCACGAGGGCAGCCAATCGTTTAGCGACGAGCGACACGAGCTCATGCGCGCGGGCGGCGATCGACTGCTCGCACTGCATCCCGATTACAACGATGTGGTTGCCGAATGGATTGGTCGCGATCCCGTGAAAGCGCGAAGCGAGGGAATCGCGAAACTACTCGGTTAGACCCAGCAATCGTAGTGTTCGCTCAGTCGCGCCACGATGCACCGCGACGAATTCTTTCGCGCGCGCACCAACGCGCTTTCGATGGTATTCGTCGTCGAGAAATTCAAGCACCACGGTGAGCGCTTCGCGTGAGTCGCGTGCGTTTTTCGCCGCGCCTAAAGCGAGTGCCTCTTCTGCGGCTTGTTTGAAGTTGTAGATCGAGGGCCCGAGCACGACAGGCACACCGACCGCGCAGGGCTCGATCAAATTTTGACTGCCCGTGCCGCCCAGTGAGCCGCCCATCACGACGACTTTCGCGTTGGCATAGTACGAAAGCATTTCGCCCATGCTGTCGCCGATGATGACTTCGCAGCCCGCAGGGATGACGCCGTCGCTACGTCGTGCGACGTTAAAACCGAGACGGCGCGCGAGTTCGAACGCCGAATCCCAACGCTCTTTGTGACGCGGCACGATCACCGCCATCGCACGTTCGCGCAGCGGATGTTTCGCAAGCGCATTGAGCAGCGCTGCGTCTTCGCCTTCGCGCGTCGAGCCGGCGACCCAGTACGGAATCGATGCAACACCGCCCGTGATGTGCTCGGTGAGTACGTCGGAGCGTTTCTGCAAGAACTCCGGCAAACTCAAATCGAATTTGAGATTGCCGAGCACGTGCACATTGTGCGCCCCCAATGCAGTAAATCGCTCGGCGTGTTCCGGCGTTTGCGCAGCGACACCGTACAAGCAACCGAACATCGCCTGCGTGAGTTCGCGACCGCGCAGGTAGCCGTGCATCGATTTCTCCGACATGCGTGCGTTCACGAGCCACAGCGGCATGCCTTCGCGAACCGCTGCGTCGCACAAGCCTGGCCACACTTCGGTTTCCATGAGCAAACCGATTCTTGGCTTCGTCATGCGCAAAAAACGCGTCACTAAAAATGGCGCATCGAACGGCAGGTATCGAATGCTCACTCTGTTTTCAAAGAGCTCGCGCAGCGTCGCACGGCCGGTGGGCGTCGTGCAGGTGATGAGCAAGCGTTTGTTTTGCGCAATGAGGGCATTGGCAATCGGCGCGCAGGCACGCGCTTCGCCCACCGATACGGCATGAATCCACACATCAGGCTGCATACGCGTGCCACGCAGGCCCAAACGCTCCGTCCAGCCCTCGCGATACGCAGGATTCATGCGGCCACGCCACCACAGGCGCACGAACGCGAACGGCAGCGCGACGCACCAGGCAATCGTGTAAAAAATTCGGAACCAGAGCGGCATAAATCTTCGGTCTTTTTTTATGGGTGAAGTGTACTTGCCTAAAATGCTTTGCTGGGGGATTCGAAGCGGTTTGAGAAACCTCCGAAACTCGAACCGCGCGCAATGCAGAAAGCGAAACGATGATTCTGGTCACTGGCGGCTGCGGCTTTATCGGCAGCAATTTCATCCTCGATTGGTTGGCATCGAGCAAAGAATCTATCGTTAACGTCGATGTGCTGACGTACGCGGCGAATCCCGAAACGCTCGCAAGCGTTACGAAAGATTCGCGCTATGCGTTCGAACGCGCCGATATTTGCGATGCAGCAGCAATGAAAGCGTTGTTTGAAAAGTATCAGCCGCGCGCGGTTGTGCATTTCGCCGCCGAAAGTCACGTCGATCGATCAATTCATGGGCCGATGGATTTCGTGCGCACCAATGTGATGGGAACCGCGACGTTGCTTGAAGCCGCACGTGCGCACTGGAAATCGCTTTCCAGCGATGCCGCGTCGAAGTTTCGCTTCGTACATGTGTCGACCGATGAAGTGTTCGGCACGCTCTCGGCGACCGATCCGAAATTTAACGAGGCGTCGCAGTATCAGCCCAATTCGCCGTACAGCGCGTCGAAGGCGGGCAGCGATCATTTGGCACGCGCTTACTTTCATACGTATGGCATGCCAGTGATGGTCACCAATTGTTCGAACAATTATGGGCCTCGTCAATTTCCGGAGAAATTGATTCCGCTGATGATTGTGAACGCCATCGCGGGTAAAGCGCTGCCGATTTACGGCGACGGGATGCAGATTCGCGATTGGCTTTATGTGTCCGATCATTGCAGCGCGATTCGTCGTGTGCTCGACGCGGGCGTACCCGGAGAGCTTTATCTCGTGGGCGGCGATGCCGAGATGCCCAATCGCGATGTGGTGCACACCATTTGCTCGTTACTCGCAAAGCATCGTCCGGGCACCGATTACACGAAACAGATTACGCATGTGACCGATCGCCCCGGTCATGATCGTCGCTATGCGATCGATTTTTCGAAGATCGAACGCGAGCTCGGTTGGCGTCCGTCGGAGAGCTTTGCGACCGGCATCGAAAAAACCGTGCTTTGGTATTTAACGAACGCAGCGTGGGTTCAACGCGTGCAGTCCGGCGCCTACAAAAACTGGATTGAAATGCAGTATGGGCTTACCGCATGAAGCCCCAAATTAATAGGGCGATGAAACGAAAAGGCATCATTCTCGCTGGCGGCTCTGGCACGCGCCTTCACCCTGTAACGCAGGCGATTTCAAAGCAATTGCTGCCGATCTACGACAAGCCGATGGTGTACTACCCGCTGTCTGCGTTGATGCTCGCTGGTTTGCAAGACATTTTGATCATCTCTACGCCGCAAGATACGCCGCGTTTTCGCGAATTGCTAGGCGATGGTGCGCAGTGGGGGCTCAATCTGCAATACGTCGTGCAGCCCTCGCCCGATGGTCTTGCGCAAGCCTTCATTCTTGGTCGCGATTTCATTGGCAACGATCCGGCCGCGCTCGTGCTCGGCGACAACGTGTTCTATGGTCACGAGTTGCAAGAGCTCCTCACCCATGCGCATGAGCGCAAGGACGGCGCAACGGTGTTTGCGTATCCCGTGAGCGATCCGGAACGCTACGGCGTTGTTGAGTTCGATCAAAGCGGTCGCGCGATGAGTCTCGAAGAAAAACCGAAGCAGCCGCGTTCGCGGTATGCGGTGGTCGGGCTTTATTTCTACGACAACGAAGTGGTGAACATCGCTTCCAACTTGAAGCCCTCGCCGCGCGGCGAACTTGAAATTACTGACGTGAACAAAGCCTATCTCGCGGCTGGAAAACTCTCAGTAGAAATCATGGGGCGCGGTATGGCGTGGCTTGATACCGGCACGCACGATTCGCTGCTCGAAGCCTCGCATTTCGTGCAAACGATTGAGCGTCGTCAGGGCTTGAAAGTGTGTTGCCCTGAAGAGATTGCCTATCGCATGGGCTATATCGATGCAGCGCAACTTGAACGCCTTGCGGCACCGCTTGCAAAGAGCGGCTACGGAAAGTATTTGCAAGACGTGTTGAAAGAGCGCGTGTTCTGATGAAAGTAACGCGCACCAAAATTCCCGATTGCGTCATCATCGAACCAAAGGTTTTCGGCGATGCGCGCGGCTCCTTCATGGAATCGTTCAACGCGAAATTGTTTGCCGAACAGGTTGATGCAAACGTTTCGTTCGTGCAAGATAATCAAAGCGTGTCGCAGCGCGGCGTGCTGCGTGGATTGCATTATCAAATTGAGCAAGCGCAGGGCAAACTCGTGCGCGTAATCGACGGTGAGGTCTACGACGTGGCGGTCGATTTGCGTCGCTCGTCGCCCACATTCAAACAATGGGTGGGCGTGACCTTGTCAGCAGACAATCATCGCCAGTTTTGGCTTCCGCCGGGCTTCGCACATGGCTTTCTCGTTACGAGCGCGAGAGCCACATTTCTCTATAAAACCACCGATTACTACGCACCGCAATTCGATCGCACGCTCGCGTGGAACGATCCGACACTTGCCATCGATTGGCCGCTCGCTGGCATCGGTGAGCCGACGGTCAGCGACAAAGACAAGGTCGGCAAATTGCTCGCAGACGCGGACACCTACGCGTGAGCGAACGCTTGCGCATCCTCATCACTGGGGCAAACGGGCAGCTTGCACTCGCGCTTGTCCGCAGGCTCGCGGTCGCGCATGAGGTCATTGCAGTCGATCGCACGAAACTCGACATTACGAGCGAGCAGGCGTGCGCTGCAACGATTGAATCGATTCGACCGGATGTCGTGATCAATGCGGCCGCCTATACCGCAGTTGATAAAGCGGAAACGGATCGCGAAATCGCGTTTGCAATCAATGCAAATGCGCCGGGGTTTCTTGCGCACGCAGCGAAGCGCGTTGGGGCATATTTCATTCATTTTTCAACCGATTATGTCTTTGATGGTGTTGCGCATCGCCTCGGCAACTCGCCGCGCGCTTACCTCGAAAAGGACCCGCCCTCGCCGCTTGGCGTTTACGGTGAGAGCAAGCTTGCGGGCGAGCAAGCGGTTGCAAACGCGACCGATCATTTCGCTATTTTTCGCCTGAGTTGGGTGTATTCCAACGATGGGGCAAATTTCTACAAGACCATGCTGCGCCTTGGCGCAGAGCGCGACCACTTGCGTGTGGTCGCCGATCAATTTGGTCTGCCGAATTTCACGGGCAATCTCGCTGACGCAATCGCGCATGTTCTTACCCGGGATCGCTTGTTTTTGAACGCGCACAGCGGGATGTATCACTTAAGCTCGCGAGGCGAACCAATCTCGTGGCATCGTTTTGCAAGCGAAATTCTCGCCAATGCGCAACTCGCTAGCATGCCGACGGTCGAAGCCATCCCGACCGCGGAATATCCAACGCCCGCAAAACGCCCTGCTTACAGCGCACTCGATACAAGTCGCTTCGCGACGACATTCGACTACGATGTACCGCAATGGAGTGCAGGACTTTTCCGCTGCCTTGCCGAAAGGGCGAAGTCGGCGTAAATTCGTTCTGGTGCGTTGGAGATGTCGGCGCTCATTGAATTCAAGAAGAGGTAAGCAATGAATAAATACTGGTTCACCGCGGCATACCTGGGTATATCGCTTTTCTCAACCGGTTTCTCTCATGCAGCGGTTACCGAAACCTTTTCGAATGGGACACCTGGCACGGTCTCTACTGAGCAAAGAACGGCGGGGCCCGCTGTGATGCAAAGCGAGAAAAGTGCACGTGTCGAACGCTTTGTGAGCCGTGGTGAGCCGAGCCATCGTCTTCGCATTCCGGCGCTTTCACAAGAGATATTGAACGAACGCCTCGCCAGCAAAAATGCGAAGGAAAAAGGCAAGCGTCGCGTAGCGCTCAGAATCGGCGAGGGCGTCGATGCCCCGGTGGCGGCGCGCAGCGTGCCTCTCGCCTCACTTGCTTGGGAGACGCAGAGTGATGGAACTCGCGCCGCGAAAATTGCGGTGGACGCTCCAAATGCGAAAGGGTTTCGAGTTGGGTATCGCATTAGCGGGCCAAGCGGAGGAGTAACGCTTCGTTTTGCGGATTTGAGTAGCAATGTCGTCGTTGCGGGCGCCCCGTTCGAAAATGGGAAACGCGCATGGGCGCCGACGACAGAGGGGGAAACCGCGATTGTCGAGATTGCCATCGCACCAGGATATGAGGCATCGGCGTATCGCTTCGATGTTGAGATGATTTCGCAGCTCGCTATTACGGGAAGCGAACTCCAGGTATCGAAGGCGGCACGCTCACCGAGCACGTGTGCCGCGAATCCGTACGCCATCGGTTGCGCTGGCTCTTGCAACATTGACCTCGCGTGCGTGCAAAATCCGTCGCAGGCATTAATCGACGCCGCGCGCGCAACAATGAAAATTGTTTACGTTGAGAGCGAAGAAGGCGAGACGTATCTTTGCAGCGGCACGCTACTTAATTCCAACGCCAGCCCGCGTCGTCCGTACGTGTTTACGGGCGCGCACTGCATCGATTCGCAGGCCGACGCGGCAACTGTCGAAACCTTCTGGTTTTTTGATCCCGTCGCTTGCGGCAGCCTGGCAACGCCTGCTTTTTCTCGTATCACAACAGGCGCTTCGCTGCGCGTTGTCGATGAGAATCTTGACGTGTCGTTTATCGAGCTCAATGACGATCCACCGAACGGCGCCGTGTTTGCCTCGTGGGATGCGTCAGTGATTCCGCGTAACGCGACGGTGGTAGCCGTGCATCACCCGCAGGGCGACCTAAAAGCGTTTTCCGAAGGTTCGGCGCAAGGTTACGGCCCTGGCGGCCCCTATGCGCCCGACAATAGAACGGCTGGCAGCGTTATCAAAGTGCGCTGGACTCCAGGGAAGGGAACGACTGAAGCCGGTTCGAGCGGCAGTGGCGTGTTTACGTTCAACTCAAATTGCAACGGCATAAGTTGTTATCAACTGCGCGGCGGGCTCTCGGGCGGCGCCGCGTCCTGCGAAAATCCTGGGGGCGTTGACGAATATTCCCGCATGGATCTGATGTTCACAAGGCTCGCACCTTATTTGTCGCCTTCGAGCATCATTCCACCCACCACGAGTTCACAAGCGACAATGGTCGAGTTCTATAACCCGAAATTCGACTATTACTTTATGGCTACACGTGAATTGGAAAAATCTATTCTCGACGGCGCACGCACGGGACCTCGTAACGACATCCCAGAATGGTATCGCACCGGATACTGGTTCAAGGTCGATCCGTTTGCGTCGCCGTCGACGAATTCGCTAACGCGATATTTCTTCCCAAATGTCGCTCGTAGCGGCACGCGAGGCAGTCATTTCTACACAGCGTTGAATGCGGAAAAACAATTTCTCACGTCGACGGGTAACGAGCGAACTGGTAGCGCGTGCAGTAGCTTGGTGAGCGGACAGTTCTGTAACGAAAGTACCGAGGCGTTCGTCGCAATTCCCGATGGCGTTGGCGCAAGCGCGACATGCCGCTTCGGCGAGCGTCCTATCTGGAGGGTTTTTCGCGGTAATCCACCGTTCCCTGACGACGGGAATCACCGCTATTTAACCGACGTTGGCATGTTCAATTACATGGTTAATGATCAGCGCTGGACGCCGGAATACATTAATTTGTGTGTGCGTCCTTAATAGTGAAAATTCCCCGCCCCTGAAGCGGCGGGGACACAGAGAACTACGCTTGCAAACAAATCGCGAGCGCTATTGAATCAACTCTGCCGTTTACATATTTGCGCTGCGCAAATCGGCGTGAACACAAACAGCATCTCAAATTGCACGGTCACGCTCACATGCTGTCAAACTGCGTTGCATGATCGTTTCGCGTCGGACGAATGCCGAAACTATCAAACTCAATCCGAGTTGGTTTGTTCTCGAATAAGCTCGGCGCAAAAAACGACAGGCTCACAGTAACGTCAACACAATTCACGCCGGTCGAAGTTTAAGCGTCCACACGCTCAAACAAACCGTTTGATTATTTCTTTCGAGAGCTTATATTGCATCGCGCCAAATATAAATAATCTGGCCGTGGTAACTCTCGCGGAGTAAGTCGCCCCAGTACTAGCAAATAGCCATCGCGCGTAGGGAGGGGTTTTCGTCTGCCAAGCGACTGCTCACAAGATAACTTTGCTCTCTTGGCGACGTGTAGAAAATCGCGCAGGCCGATCAAGAATCCATCTTAGGGACCACAACGAGCGTCTCTTTGTGCACGAGAGTAGCAACTAGACCTATGGTCGCAATAACGAAGCAATATGGAGAGAATGAGCGATCACTCTCTCCGTGTCTGCGAGACTGACGTACCTGTTGCTACAAGCAAGTGATCTTTGCCGTTGCTTGCTTACTTTCAGAATCGGTCACTTCGACATCAACCACGTTGTTAGGCGCAGCTCCGATCGTTTCTGTGGCCGTGCCTAGGGTCACGGTCGTACCCGTCACAGTTGTCGCGGCAGGCCGACTCGTACGAAGAACATACGGCGGTGTTCCCCCGACAATTGCGAAGTTGACAGTACGGAACGGCGGCGCAGCTGTGCAATTCAAACCAACGGCTTTCGGCGTTATAACTAAAGCGGTCGGAGGCGGAGGTGCCGGGGGTTCTTCGCTGCCCTCCTTCTCTTCGTAGGTAACGGTTGTATTTAATCCAGCAGCGTCCGTAATCACGATCGAAGCCTTATATCCAACGCAAGTTCCAAACGCAGTCGACGCTCGGAAACTTCCGCCCGCGGCAGGGACAGTGACAGGATCCCCGAAAATGCCACCAACCGACAACCTTACGGAACCTGGCAACGAAGAACGCACTGTATAAGGTGGCCGACCACCGTAAACAAGGAAATCGCCCGTTGTGCCGCCACAGGTTCCCTTAAAAAAAGCAGTGCCTGTATAAGAGCTAGGCACTACGCTAAGTACCACTGTGCCGTTGATCGACTGCACGATTGTAAACGCGGTATCAACACGATTTCCCGTGACAAGATCTGTCACGCGAATTACAGCAGCCTGTGAGACAACCCCATCATCAGTCTTGAGGAGAGTGGTAGCACGTCCGTTTTGGTCAGTAATCAAAGTGACCGTGTTCGAGGCGTTTGCGCCGCTTGCATCCGTGACAAATTTGAAGTTCCCGAACACCACATCAAAACGCACCTGGCGATTCGGAATGACAGCCGTGTTAGCGGCGCGCACGATAACGCTCGCGGTCGCAGTGTCTCCGGAGCATACCGGAGTGCGGTTGCCGAGCGTGTCGGGCGGGATTGGCGTGTCGGGCGACCCGCAACGCGTGTTCGATATCGGTGTAATCTGAGCTTGGTTGACAAGCGTCGCTGGTTTGACCGTTACCGCCACCGCCACTCGACGCCCGAGATTATCTTCAACAGTAAGCGTCACAGGCGTATCAACGTTAACGTTTGCAGGAACAAGCGTGATGAGCGTTCCACTCACGCTTGGGGCAACTGGAAGAACCACGCTGTCACTGGAAAACACGCGAAACGGAGCCACGCCGCTAGTTACCGTAACAACCGCCGGAATATTCGAGTAGACGTTTAGCGATCCGGGCGCGAGCACGAGCGGCGGCGCAGACGGCCCCGGATCAAACGGATCCTTCGCCCCGCCCCCACCACAACCGGCTAACAGCGCTGTCGCGGCAACGGCGGCGAGCGCGACTAAAGCTTTGAATGAACGAAATGTTGACAGCACGTGAGCCCCTTATCTAGCGCGCGTTTGGTTCGGAAAAACGCTTTTCGAAACGACCAATCCGCGATCAATCAATGAGTTACAAGGATTTTCTCGATTTAACCGCAAGTTTGTGAGCGCCGCAAGCGCAATGTGTTTTGGCTTTGTGAACAGTTATGACGACAAAGACAGCAAAACAACAAAACGCGCGTTGTGCGTGGCAGCAAAGTTGTATTAAACTATGCGTCCGTCGAATCAAGTTATGCGATTCAAGCATGAACTGAATTCGAAAATGCCGGCCAACAAGACTCGTCGCGTACTGTGACTGTGCGCAAGAGTCGACCGAGTTTTCGACTGGAGCTTTCTCGTGGACACTGAACAATTCCGCGCTTACAAACCTGAAGCGCAGGGTCTCTACGACCCAAAAAATGAGCACGACGCCTGTGGCATGGGCTTTGTGGCCAATATCAAAGGCAAAAAAAGTCACGACATCGTGACCAAGGGCCTCACCGTTCTTGAGAACCTCACACATCGCGGCGCGGTGGGTGCTGATAAGTTGCAGGGCGACGGCGCGGGCATTTTGATTCAGATTCCCGATACGTTTTTCCGCCGCGAATGCGGGAAGTTAAAGATCACCTTGCCCGCGATCGGGCAGTACGGCGTCGGCATGGTGTTTCTGCCGCAAGAGCCTGCATCGCGCATGGCGTGTGAGCAGGAAATCGAGCGCGCGATTGCCTCTGAAGGTCAAGTGTTGCTCGGCTGGCGCGACGTGCCAGTAAACCCAGAAGGCTTGGGCGATGGCGTGAAGGCGATTCAGCCGATCATTCGCCAGGTGTTCGTCGGACGTGGCTCGAAGGAGATGACGCAGCAAGATCTTGAACGCAAGCTGTACATCATTCGCAAGAGCTCGGGTCATGCGATTCAGGCACTGAAGCTGCGTCATGGCAAAGAGTTCTACGTGCCGTCGATGTCGACGCGCACGATCGTTTATAAAGGCATGTTGCTCGCGCATCAGGTCGGCACCTTCTATCTCGATCTGCAGGACCCGATGTTGGTCTCCGCGCTCGCGATGGTGCATCAGCGTTTCTCAACGAATACGTTCCCCACGTGGGACTTGGCGCATCCGTTCCGCTTGGTCTGTCACAACGGCGAGATCAACACACTGCGAGGCAACTGCAACTGGATTCGCGCACGCGAAGGCGCAATCGCATCGACTGCGCTCGGCGAAGATTTGCCGAAGCTCTGGCCGCTGATTTACGACGGTCAATCCGACACCGCTTCGTTCGATAACTGTCTCGAACTCCTCGTGATGAGCGGCTATTCGCTCGGTCATGCGACGATGATGATGATCCCCGAAGCCTGGGCGGGCAATCCGCTGATGGATGAGGATCGTCGCGCGTTTTACGAGTACCACGCGGCGCTCATGGAGCCGTGGGACGGCCCGGCTGCGATTGCGTTCACCGATGGTCGCCAAATCGGCGCGACGCTTGATCGCAACGGCTTGCGTCCCGCGCGTTACGTCGTCACCGATGACGACATGATCGTGATGGCCTCCGAAGTTGGTGTGCTTGAGATTCCCGAGGAAAAAATCGTCAAGAAATGGCGTTTGCAACCGGGCAAGATGCTGTTGATCGACCTCGAAAAAGGCACCATCGTTGACGATGAAACTCTGAAGCAAGAACTCGCGAGCGAGAAGCCGTATCGCGAATGGATTGAACGCTCGCGTGTGTCGCTCGAAGATTTGCCGGAGCCCGCGCCTGCCGATAAATCGGCGGTGTCCTTGCTTGATCGTCAGCAAGCGTTTGGTTATTCGCAAGAGGATTTGAAAGTGATCCTCGCGCCGATGGTCGCGAACGCGGAAGAAGCGACCGGTTCGATGGGTAACGATGCCGCGCTGCCGGTACTTTCGAATAAAGCGAAGCCGATCTTCAATTATTTCCGTCAACTTTTCGCACAAGTGACCAATCCGCCGATCGATCCGATTCGCGAAGAATTGGTAATGTCGCTGGTGACCTTTATCGGTCCTCGCCCAAATTTGTTAGGTGTTGACGCTAAAGAACCTCAATCTCGATTAGAGGCACAAAATCCAATATTGACCTCACAAAACATGGAACGTATTCGCCATGTTGAGCTGTTTTCGAGCGGTGCGTTCAAGTCAAAAGAGCTCGACATCACGTATCCCGCCTCATGGGGCACGGAAGGTATCGAAGCGGCGGTTGCGAGCCTCTGCGCCGCAGCGGTGGACAACATCAAGTTGGGCTACAACATCTTGATTCTTTCGGATCGCGCGGTTGCTGCGGATCGCGTGCCGATTCCAGCGTTGCTTGCGACGTCTGCCGTGCATCAGCATCTCGTGAAGACGGGCATGCGCACGTCAGCGGGGCTCGTCGTTGAAACCGGCTCTGCGCGTGAAGTGCATCACTTTGCGCTGCTCGGCGGCTACGGCGCGGAGGCGATTCATCCGTACCTCGCGCTCGAAACGCTTACACAGCTCGGCGACGTCGTGCCGCAAATCTCGAAGTACGAAAGCGAAAAGCGTTTCGTCAAAGCAATTTGCAAAGGCTTGAACAAAGTGATGTCGAAGATGGGCATCTCGACGTATCAAAGCTATTGCGGCGCGCAGATTTTCGAGTCGGTGGGTTTGAATCAAATCTTCCTCGACAAATATTTCACGGGCACCGCGAGCGCGATCGAAGGAATCGGCATTTTCGAAATCGCGGAAGAGCAAATGCGCATGCATCGCGATGCGTTCGGCAATGATCCGGTGCTCGCAAACTCGCTCGACGCGGGTGGCGAATACGCAATGCGCACACGCGGCGAAGAGCATATGTGGACGCCTGCGACGATCAGCAAGTTGCAGCACGCCACACGCGCGAACAACGCGAGTTCGTACAAGGAATACGCGGCGCTTATCAACGATCAAACTGGCAAGTTGAAAACCTTGCGCGGTCTCTTCGCATTCAAATTCGATCAACGCACGCCGATTTCAATTGATGAGGTCGAACCCGCAAAAGAAATCGTGAAACGTTTCGCGACGGGCGCGATGTCGCTCGGTTCGATTTCGACCGAAGCGCACGCGACGCTCGCGGTCGCGATGAACCGCATCGGCGGCAAATCGAACACCGGCGAAGGTGGCGAAGATGCGATGCGCTACATCCCGCTCAAAAAGGGCGAGACGATGCAATCGCGCTTGGGCAACCATCGCGTGGTGAAGGATGTGCCGGTCGTTGAAGGCGATTCGATGCGCTCGAAAATCAAGCAGGTGGCGTCCGGTCGTTTCGGCGTTACGGCGGAATACCTCGCAAGCGCCGATCAAATTCAAATCAAGATGGCGCAAGGCGCGAAGCCCGGCGAAGGCGGCCAGTTGCCGGGGCACAAAGTCTCCGAATACATTGCACAGCTTCGCTTCTCGGTGCCCGGTGTCGGCCTGATTTCGCCGCCGCCGCATCACGATATTTATTCGATTGAAGACCTCGCGCAGCTCATTCACGATTTGAAGAACGCGAATCCGAAGGCATCGATTTCGGTGAAGCTCGTCTCGGAAGTCGGTATTGGCACGGTTGCCGCAGGCGTCGCGAAGTGCAAGGCCGATCACATCGTTGTCGCAGGACATGACGGCGGCACCGGTGCATCGCCGATCTCATCAATCAAGCATGCGGGTACGCCGTGGGAGCTGGGTCTTGCCGAAACGCAGCAAACACTCGTGTTGAATCGTTTGCGTGGTCGTGTGCGCGTGCAAGCCGATGGTCAGATGAAGACTGGGCGCGACGTTGCAATCGCAGCGCTGCTTGGCGCTGACGAATTCGGTTTCGCGACCGCGCCGCTCGTCGTTGAAGGCTGCATCATGATGCGCAAGTGTCATCTGAACACTTGCCCGGTCGGTGTCGCGACGCAAGACCCTGAGTTGCGCAAAAAATTCACAGGCCAGCCGGAACACGTCGTGAACTATTTCTTCTTCGTTGCCGAAGAAGTGCGCGAAATCATGGCGAAACTCGGCGTACGCACGTTCAACGAACTCGTCGGCCATAGCGAGTGGCTCGACACGCAATCGGGCATCGCGCATTGGAAAGCGCGCGGTCTCGATTTCTCGAAAGTGTTCTACACGCCGAAGATGCCTGCGGAGGTTTCGCGTTCGCACAACGAATTGCAAGATCACGGTCTCGAAGGCGCGCTTGATCACACATTAATTGCGAATGCAAGAGCGGCACTTGAGAACAAAACGAAAGTCGAATTCGACGTCACGATCGGGAATCACAATCGCTCGGTGGGTGCGATGCTGTCGAATGCCGTCGCCGTGAAATACGGTCACTCAGGTTTGCCTGCAGACACGATCACCGCGCGTTTCAAAGGCATCGCCGGCCAGAGCTTTGGCGCATTCCTTTCTCGCGGTGTGACGTTTGAAATCGAAGGTGCAACTAACGACTACTGCGGCAAAGGTATGTCGGGCGGACGGCTCGTGGTGTATCCCGATGCGAAGTGCCCAGCGAAACCTGAAGAAAACATCGTCATCGGCAATACCGTGATGTACGGCGCGACCGAAGGCGAAGCCTTCTTCCGTGGCATCGCGGGCGAGCGCTTCTGCGTGCGCAACTCGGGCGCGACGGCGGTTGTCGAAGGCACGGGCGATCACGGTTGCGAATACATGACGGGTGGTACAGTCGTGGTGCTTGGTGCCACGGGTCGCAACTTCGCTGCGGGGATGTCGGGCGGTGTTGCTTACGTTTACGATCCGCGCGGCGCGTTCGCGAAGCATTGCAATCTATCGATGGTGTCACTCGAACCGCTGCTCTCAGAGCTTGAACAAACCGGCGTCGAGCAAGAGGCGATTGCGCAAGGTAAAGGCCGCAAACGCCATCGCGATGCGAGCGATGAGTCGATTGTAAAGTCGCTCGTCGAGCGTCATCTTCGCTACACAGGCTCCACCGTCGCGCTTTCGATCATGGATGATTGGGCGAATCATCGGAAACACTTTGTGAAGGTGTTCCCGATTGAGTACAAGCGGGCACTGACTGATATGTATGCGGACAGCATGAAGAGCGCTAAGGCAACGAAAGAAGTTGTCGCGAAGTAAAAGCTCCGTCATCCCCGCGAAGGCGGGGACCCAGTCCCTGCTCACGTACACACGAAGAGAACATCAAACTGCCCGGTCTGGGTCCCCGCCTTCGCGGGGATGACAGATAGGCAGGCAACGTCACTCTGCAAGAAAACAAGTTAAAGAGACATCGAGAAGTTTCATGGGAAAAGTCACCGGTTTCATCGAATATCAACGCCTGAAAGAAGCCTCGGAGGCGCCCGAGTCGCGCGTGAAGCATTACCGCGAGTTCGTGGTGACGCTCACCAACGACGAAGCGAAACAGCAAGGCGCGCGCTGCATGGATTGCGGCATTCCGTTTTGCCAAACGGGTTGCCCGATCAACAACATCATTCCCGATTGGAACGATCTTGTGTATCGCGGCAATTACGCTGAGGCGCTCGATACTTTGCACTCGACGAATAACTTCCCGGAGTTCACGGGCCGCGTGTGCCCCGCGCCGTGCGAGGCAGCGTGTACGTTGAACATCAATAACGATGCGGTCGGCATCAAATCGATCGAGCACTTCATCATCGACAAAGGCTGGGAAGAAGGCTGGGTCACGCCGCAAATCAATGCGAACAAAACCGGAAAGACAGTCGCAGTCGTAGGCTCAGGGCCAGCCGGACTCGCGGCTGCGCAGCAGCTCGCGCGTGCAGGTCACCTCGTAACCGTTTTCGAAAAATCGGATCGCATCGGCGGCCTGCTTCGCTACGGCATTCCCGATTTCAAGATGGAGAAATCGCACATCGATCGTCGCGTGGCGCAGATGGAAGCCGAGGGTGTGACTTTCAAAACCCGCGTTATGGTGGGTGACGGCAAGTTAGTCGCTGGCGTCGGCAATGACGCCAACGAAATCGTCTCACCCGAAACGCTGCAAAAAGAATTCGACGCGGTCGTGCTTGCAGGCGGTGCGGAGCATCCGCGCGATTTGCCGGTACCGGGTCGTGAGTTAAAGGGCGTTTACTACGCGATGGAATTTTTGCCGTTGCAGAACAAACGCGTCGCGGGTGACGATGTGCCGGTGATTTCCGCCAAAGGAAAACACGTGGTCGTCATTGGCGGTGGCGACACCGGCTCCGATTGCGTCGGCACGAGCAATCGTCACGGCGCGGCGAGCGTCACGCAATTCGAATTGATGCCACAGCCGCCCGAGCAAGAAAACAAAGCGCTTGTGTGGCCGAACTGGCCGCTCAAAATGCGCACGTCCTCATCGCATGAAGAAGGCGCGAATCGCGATTGGTCGGTGACCACCAAAGCGCTGGTCGGTAAAGACGGCCAAGTGACGGGCCTCAAAGCAGCACGCGTCGAATGGAAAGACGGCAAGATGCATGAAGTCGCGGGTAGCGAATGGGAAATGAAAGCTGACCTCGTGTTGCTTGCGATGGGTTTCGTGCATCCGGTCGCGCCCGTGTTGCAAGCGTTCGGCGTCGAGCGCGATGCGCGCGGCAATGCGCGCGCGAACACGGAAGAGAATGAAGGCATCACACAGGCCTACGCGACGAATGTGCCGAAAGTGTTCGCCGCAGGTGACATGCGCCGTGGGCAATCGCTCGTCGTATGGGCGATTCGCGAGGGTCGCCAGTGCGCGCGAGCGGTTGATGCGTTTTTGATGGGTAGTTCCGAGTTGCCGCGATAGTCGTCAACGCGTCACGGCAAACATTGCGAAAAATATAGGTAATCGCTCAATTTACTAGGGCGTTCATTCGTAAAATAATTCTTTTCGATAGTAATTATTTATTCGATGATCGCCCAATTAAATGGGCTATTACAGCCGTTGTTAATGTCTAACCTAGGCGGTAGTAGCGTTCGCTTTAACGATGTGTGGGCGCGCACTTGGCGGCGGACGGCCCGCCGAGCGCGGTCAAGCCCGCACCTACGCAACACACACCTCAACGAACCGGATTGATCCAAGCCGTATAGGCCAAACGCTGCAGCGCGACGACTTTCGCGAACCTATCGCGCCTCGCGCACTCCAATTGCCTTCGCGTAAAGCGCACGAGCTTTGCAACGCGCTCGGATAGCATCTCTCTATGGTTACGCATTTTTCTTCTTCACTCCGTCGCGCATTCGTCGCGCTCGTGATCGGCTGCACCTCGCTCGCGTTTCACGCCAACGCGATTACTTTGCAACTGCAATCGGTCGGCGCGAAGTCGAAAGCGCGCATGACGATCGACGGCGCACAACGCGAGCTCGTGCTCGACCAGTTCACCGATGAAGGCTTGCTGCTACAAAAAATCGAAGGCGACTACGCGGTGTTCATGTTGAACGGCGAGACACGTCGCATGCGCGTGGGCGAGATCGTCATTGTCGATTCGCAGACGCAAGGATTCATCTCGCATCAAGTGCGCGCCGATCAAAAAGACAAATACATGACGCCGATCATCGTCAATGGCGGCTCAATCCCGCTGGCGGAAATCGATCGTCGCGCGGATGCAATCGTAATTCCGGTGGCCGACGCCGATCGACTTGGTTTGCCCTACAAAGAAAAGCCATCGAAGACATTCAAAGTGCCGCCGACGCCCGCCTCGAAAGACGAAACGAAAGAACAGAAAGAGCAACGCGAAGCAAAAAACGCGGAGCTTGCGAAAGCGGCGAAAGACGGCAAACCTGCGACGTACAAAACGTACACGCTGCCGCTCAATTCTCTTCGCGTTGGCAATGTCGACGTGTACGGCGTCACTGCGATTGTGAGCGAAAAGCCCGGTCTTCTTCACGCTGTCATCGGTAAGCCGTTTTTAAAGCGCGTTGCGCCTTCGTGGTCGAATAGAACGCTCACGCTCGTTCGTCGCTAGCGCCTCGAAGCATGTGCGCGCATTGACGACACGACACTAACGCGGAAGACTCGCGGCTAGAGTTTTTGCAAACTCACCGCGATATCTTCGACCACCTCGAGAACACGTTCGCTCGATTTCAAAACATTGCCCGCGAGCTGAGCGCGATTGCGTGCATCACCGCGATTGGCCACTGCTTTTTCCAGGAACGCCCACTGCGATTCCGCAAGCTGCACCTTGCGTGCAACCGGTTCGGGCATGCGTTTCGTGTTTTTCAGATTCTGCATATTGCACACAAAATCCGCCCGTGCTT
>JBOFBL010000029.1:0-10871 GCA_051645545.1 Casimicrobium sp.
CGGCGCGCTGCGCAATCGGCAATGTGAAATTTCCAAGCCCGCAGAAGAAGTCCCCCACGCGATCGTCGCTCTGCAAATCGAGCCAACGAACTGCACGACGCACGAGCATTTCATTGATGTGCGGATTCACTTGCGTAAACTCAGTCGGCGAGAATGGGTAGCGCAACCCAAATTCGTCGAGTCGATAGCCTAAAGTGTGTTGCTCGCCGGGAAGTGGCGCTGCGGTCTCGGGCCCCTTCGGCTGCAGATACCACTGAACGTTGTTTTCGGTCGCGAATTGGCGCAGCTTTGCAAGATCATCGCCGGGAACCGGCTCTAGATTGCGCAGCACGAGCACGGGCAATCCATCGCCCTCGGCATATTCGATTTGCGGCGCACGATCGCGAATCGCGAGCGCACCAATCAGCACGCGCAGTTTCGGCAACAACGCGGAAACGTGCGGCGGCAACACATGGCACTCAGTCATATCGGCGACGTAGCTCGATTTCTTCTCGTGAAACCCGACCAGTACACCGCCTTTTTTCACCACATGTCGTACGGAGATGCGCGCGCGATGACGATAGCCCCAGTACGGCCCTTCGATCGCGGGAAAAACAATCTCCGGTTTCACATTACCAATGCGCTCCAAATTGTCCTCAAGCACGCGCTGTTTCACCGCCACCTGCGCGTGGGGATCGAGATGTTGCATGCTGCAACCGCCACACACACCAAAGTGCGGGCAACGCGGCGCAACGCGATTGGCGCTCGCAACGATGACCTCTTCAACCACCGCTTTATCGAAATTCGGTTTCTTGCGCGTGATGCGAACATCAACGATTTCACCCGTAAGGCCACCATCGACGAATACCGTTTTGCCGTCGGCATCGCGCGCAATGCCTTGCCCCTCGTAGTCGACGGATTCGATCGTGAGATGCATTTGCGCGCTTTCTTCCAAATTTGTGTTTGAGAGATTCTAGGTTGAGATGCAATACGCGATCGCGCGTGTCATCAGCGCGCAGGACGACGCTTCGCTAGGACGTCACTCCCGTTGGTCGCTATGACGCAAAGCTTTGCCATCCGTCAACGCATCGTTCCGACGAACGCGAGTCTCTAACGTGGCTTGGTAGGAGCGGCTATGGCCGCGGTCATTTTTGATGAACGTTTTCCCATCTCGATCGCGACGAGCGTCGCTCCTACCCCGTTGCGAAACGCGATTGATTCATTTGCCGCCAATGAAAAACCGGCTTTGCGTCCTAGCGACCAACGGGAGCGTCGTCCTAGCGCGAGGGCGCGACGTCATAGCGCGGTCGTACGCCGCGACACGTGTTGCTTATCCCTCGTAGAATCTCACGCAAACTCCTGATAAAGAAAGCGCGCACGCTGCGATGCCATCAGTTCTCTCCATCGAAACCTCATCGAACATCGGCGCGGTCTGCGTGTTGCGCGATGGTGTTGCGGTGAACGAAATCGTGCGCGATGAGGCGAAGCTCTCGGCCTGGGTGCTGCCTGCGATCGATCGCGCGATGACGCGCGCGGCGATGTCGTTCGAACAGATCGATGCGGTTGCGTTCGGTAGCGGGCCCGGCGCGTTTACGGGCGTGCGCACCGCATGCGCCACAGCGCAGGCGATTGCATACGCGCGAAAGAAACCGCTTTACGCAATAAATTCGCTTGAAGCGCTGGCATTTTTTTTGATACGAGCTCCAGCCTCAAACGCTCAATTCAATCGGGCGAAGCGTGAAATTTCAGTGATTATTGACGCGAGAATGAATGAGCTTTTCGCCCAAAATTTCTATGGGCAATTACCGCAAAAGCTGGAAGCTATCTCCGAACCTGTTGTTTCATCGCTTCATACCCATAGTTTGCGCGACGATCACAGCTCGCTCGGTTCCGGTGCGCTGTTACTCGCCGAACGTATGAAGCTCGACGAGCAACGCATCGCATCGATTCTCTCGCTCACCTCGCAAGCCGAAGACGCGTGGGCCGAATCAATGGCGCATATCGCACTCAATCGTTTCAAGAACGGCGATCGCGGCGTCGATCCACTCGGCGCACAACCAACGTATGTGCGAAACAATGTCGCAAAGACCGAAGCCGAGCGCGCGGCCGAAGCGCACATGAAGACACTGGCGTTCACTAACGCAAAGGTCATTGCATAAATGCCGAGCCTGGTTTTCGCCACCGCCGACATCGCATTGATGAACGAATCCGACATTGACGCCGTGCTCGATATCGAGCGCCGTAGCAACCCGCATCCGTGGACGCGAGAGCATTTCGAAGACGCATTGCGTTCGGGCTATCTGTGCTTAGTCGCAAAGGAAAACAATGCGGTGGTTGGTTTTGCCGTGGCACGTGTTCTCGTCGACGACGCGGAATTGTTATTGATCGCGGTATCACCCGAACAGCGCCGCAATGGCTGCGCAACGCTGCTACTCAACACCTTGATTTTGCGTATGCGTGACATCGACAAATCGCCGCTTCATCTCGAAGTGCGCGCAAGCAATACGAGCGCAATTGCGTTTTACGAAGCACGCAACTTCTCTCGAACGGGGCTACGCAAAAATTATTATCCAAACGGCGTCCTCGGCAATCAGCGCGAAGACGCCGTGCTTATGCAGCGGGTCACTCATGCTTGATCGCGATACGATTTTGCGCGAAATCGGATTGACGCCGATTTGGCGTTCGCGCGATGCGCGCGAGAACGACGAACCGATCGCCGCACCAATCGTCACGTCTGAGCAGATCTCTCAACCAGTGGTCGCGACGAGCGTTGCTCCTACGGAAACACAAGAGGATCGCGCATTGCGCATCGCTTCGCTCGACTGGAACGATCTCATCGCTGATATCGCGCAGTGCACCGCATGCAAGCTTTGTAAAACGCGAACCCATACAGTACCAGGCGTCGGCAATCGCACACCCGAATGGATGGTGATCGGTGAAGCGCCCGGTGAGAACGAAGACAAACAGGGCGAGCCCTTCGTCGGGCGCGCAGGACCATTGCTCGACAACATGCTCGCAGCCGTTGGCAAATCGCGCAAAGATTCGGTGTTCATTGCCAATGTGCTCAAGTGCCGCCCGCCGGGCAATCGCGACCCCGAAGCTGACGAGATTGCGGCATGCGCGCCCTATCTCGAACGCCAGGTCGAACTCGCGGAGCCGAAGCTTTTTCTCGCTGTTGGAAAATTCGCAGGACAGTTTTTGCTCGATACCGATGCGACCGTGGGCGCGATGCGCGCAAAGCCGGGCAAGCGCGGTGACACGCACGTCGTCGTGACCTATCACCCGTCGTATTTGCTGCGCTCGCCGCTTGAAAAATCCAAAGCATGGAACGACCTTGTCGCCGCACAACGACTCACCGACAGCGCCGAGAAGTAAACGAGCGCAAAGATACAGCTTGTTACGTTTGTAACTTGCGCGTTACCCCGCAGAGGCAGATAGTTCGATCCGTAACGCGTTCGTTAGGGAGTCGTACACATGCATTACCCGTTCACACTTCGCGCAGCGCTTTCGGGTCTCTGCGTAGCAGCCATCTCCTCGATCGCGTTCGCGCAATCGACAGCGCCCAGCAACACGATCGTCGAGTTCTATCTCGCACCATCGAACAAATACTTCTTAAGCGCAATTCCTGCCGAATGGGCACTCATCGATTCGCTCGCTGCGCAGGGTTGGCGGCGCACCGGCGTCACCTATGCCGCAAACACAGCGAACCAGGACGCACAAGCCAAACCCGTTTGTCGTTTTTTTCATCCCGGCGTTGTGTCGCATTTCTTCACACTCGATCCCGCAGAATGTGGTTACCTTAAAAACGAACGCGACTTTATCGATGAAGGTATCGCGTGGCACGCCTACGCGCCCACTGGTGGCACCTGTCCCGCAAATACGGCACCGCTTTATCGCACGTTCAATAATGGCGCCAACGCAAACAACGGTCCCGCCAATCATCGCTATTTCAATGACTACAGCTTCTATCAAACCTACGCATCGAAAGGCTATGCGCTGGAAGGTTTGGTCATGTGTTTACCTATCTCTAATGCGGAGAAACGCGCCGACGCAGCGCGCCTCTTGTATCAAGCGAGTTTCGGCGCGAAACCCGCTGACATCGATAGCGTCGCAAGCAAAGGTACGACGGTTTGGATCGACGAACAACTGAATCTTCCTGCATCGCAGTACACGCCGCGCGATTGGGTATCGTTCACGCGCCCCGACACTTGCACCAATAGCGCGACACCCCCGCTTACGCCGAATAGCTATTGCGCACGCGACAACTACAGCTTGTTCCTGCCGCAAAAAGAATTCTTTCAACACGCAATCAATAACCCAGATCAATTGCGCCAGCGCGTCGCGTGGGCTTGGTCACAGTTCTTCGTAACCTCTGGGGTCGACGTGCCGCAGGCCTACGGCATGATCGACTATCAACAATTGCTGCGTGACAATGCGTTCGCTAACTTCCGCGATTTGTTGAAGAAAGTCACGTTGCACGGTGCAATGGGTCGCTTCCTCGACATGGCTAACAATCGCGCGCCGGATGCTACGCGCGGTATCGCGCCGAACGAGAATTACGCGCGCGAACTGATGCAGCTTTTCTCGATCGGTCTTTATCAGCTCAACAACGATGGCACGTTCAAACGCGACGCCAAAGGCGTTGCGCTCGATGCGTATACCGAAGACGATGTAGAAGCACTCGCTCATATCTTCACCGGATGGACCTACCCGACGGTGCCCGGCCAAACACCGCAGCGCTTCAACGGCAACAATAACAAGGGCTACATGGAAGAGCGCGCCGATTATCACGACGCATCTGCAAAAACGGTACTTGGAAAATCCGTGCCAACGGGCATTTCGCAATCGGCGCGACTCGATGCTGCAATCGACGCGATCTTCACCCACCCGAATGTTCCACCCTTTGTTTCGCGCGCATTGATTCAACAGCTCGTGACTGGAGATCCTTCGCCTTCGTATGTTGATCGCATCGCGAAGGTCTTTCAAAACAACGGCGCCGGCGTACGCGGCGACATGAAGGCTGTCGTGCGCGCGATTCTCACCGACGTCGAAGCGCGCGGTGCGGCGAAATGGGAACCGAGCTACGGCCATTTAAGTGAACCGGTGCTGAAGCTCACGCGTCTCGCGCGCGCAATGAATGCAACCACCGATGGGCTTCACTTCCGCGGCGCGACCGCAGGCGCGGGGCAGAACGTGTTTTATTCGCCTTCGGTCTTCAATTACTACCCGCCCGATTACGAACTCTCGAAGAGTGGCGTGATGGCGCCTGAGTTTGCGATCTACAACACGTCGACGGCACTCTCGCGCGTGAACACGATTTACAACACGGTGTACGCGAATATCACGCCCGACGCCACAGTGATCGGCGCAACGGGAACGCAATTCGATTTATCGCCGTACACATCGGTCGCGGGCGACTCAAATGCGCTACTCGATCGCATGAACGAAGTGATCTTCGCGAATCGAATGAATGCAAAAACACGCGAAATCATCAGGAAAGCGATCGATGCTGTGCCCGCGAGCGACGCGATTGGGCGTGTTCGCATGGCGCTCTATCTCTCGGCCTCGGCGCCGCAATCGCAAGTCTTGCGCTAAGGAGACACCTCATGAATCACACACGTCGTCATCTCCTCCAGGGCGTCACCGCCGGTGCCACACTCGCTTCGCTCTCGCGCTTCACAATCAACGATGCGTTTGCGCAAAGTGCGAACGATTACAAAGCGCTCGTTTGCGTGTTTATGTTCGGCGGTAACGATGGCAATAACCTCGTAATACCCGCCGATAGCAACTACGCGAGCTATGGCGCCGTACGCAACGCGGCGAGCAATATTCAAATCGCGCAAGCAGATCTCTTGCAATTTCAACCAAAGAGCAGCTCGCGAACATTTGGCTTTCATCCCTCGATAAAGAAGCTTCATCCGCTCATGCAAAGCGGCAAGCTCGCAGTGCTTGCGAACGTCGGCCCACTCAATGCGCCGATGAGTAAAGCGGATTATCAAGCGAACAAAAATCGCCCCTATCAACTCTTCTCGCATTCCGATCAGCAAGCGCAGTGGCAGAACAGCAATTCGAATGACTTCTCTCGTATTGGTTGGGGCGGACGTCTCGCCGACACCATCGCGCCGATGAACGGCACGGCATCAATGCCTGTGATCACGTCGGTCGCGGGTTCTGTAATGTTCGGGCAAGGCAATGCAACGAGTATGTTGACGGTGCCTTCGGGTGGCACATTCGGCTTGACCGGCGTGACGGGGACGGACGCGATCACCACTGCGCGGCGCGATGCGCTGATGGCATTGCTCGACGAAGGTCGCGATCACACACTCATCGATCAAACCGCGAGCGGACTCAAAACCGCCATTGAGTTGTCAGGCAGTGTGAACCCCGTGATTTCAACGGCGAACGCAACCGTCGACGGTCTCTTCGATCTCAACAACAACGGACTCGCCGCGCAATTGCAACGCGTCGCGCGCCTGATTGCGAAACGCGGCGATTTTGGTGTGAAGCGACAAGTGTTTTTCGTCTCGATCGGCGGCTTCGATACGCATGCGAATCAAGCGACGACCCAACAGAACTTGCTCGCACAAGTCGATTCGGCGATCGGTTCGTTCTATCAATCCACGCTTGCACTCGGCGTTGCCGACCAAGTGACGACGTTTACGATGACAGATTTCGGTCGCACGTTTAAACCTGCGGCGGGTGGCGGCTCCGATCACGCGTGGGGCAATCACCATTTGATTTTGGGTGGCGCAGTGAACGGCGGCGCGATGTACGGCACGTTCCCGAATCTCGCAATCAGTGGGCCTGACGATGTGAGTAGCGAAGGCCGTTGGTTGCCAACGACCTCGGTCGATCAATACGCCGCAACGCTTGCGTCGTGGTTCGGCGTTGCGAGTGGCGATCTTGCGAAAGTGGTGCCGAACATCGGCGCGTTTGCGACGAAAAATCTTGGATTCGTTTAGCGAGCAGGCGCGATTTTACCTGTTGAACTACATCCTAGCATTACCCTTCATCGCCCAATTTAATTGGGCGATAAACGATATTTTACGGAAATATATACATAACAAACCCAATTTTGCTATAATGTCATTACTGACTGGAGCAAATCATGGGCGAAGCAATATTCAATCAACCGCACTTTCACGACGAAGACAAAGCGCGTGAATACTTAGAAGCGTTGCGCTGGCCGAATGGCATCGTGTGCCCGCATTGCGGATTGGTTGATCGTGCCTACGCACTCAAAGGCGAAAAGCATCGCACGGGGCTCTATAAATGCGGCGATTGCCGCAAGCAATTCACTGTGACTGTGGGCACGGTGTTCGAGCGCAGCAAAATCAAGTTGAACGTATGGCTTCAGGCCGTGCATCTCATGTGCGCGAGTAAAAAGGGCATTAGCAGCAAACAGCTAGAGCGCATGATGGGCGTGACTTACAAAACTGCGTGGTTTATGTCGCACCGCATCCGCGAAGCGATGACCGATAAGCCCGAAGGATTGCTCGGTGCGGGCGGCAAGGTTGTCGAAGCCGATGAAACGTACTGGGGCAACAGCAAGCGCAGCAAAATCGGTCGTAAGTACAAAGGGCGCGGCGGCGATCACAAAGAGAAGATCGTCGCGCTCGTGGAGCGTAACGGCGACGTGCGCAGCTTTCACGTTAAAGCTGTCAACGGAGCAACGCTGCGAACTATTTTGAAAGAGCACGTCGCGGTGGAAGCGAACCTCATGACCGACGAGCTTCCAGCCTATAAAGCGATTGGTAAGGAATTTGCGAGCCACGAGGCGGTCAAACACTCTGCGAAGGAATACGCACGCGGCAATGCCCATACCAACACGATTGAAGGGTATTTCAGCATTCTCAAGCGCGGTTTAATTGGTACTTTTCACCACGTCGGGCGACAACATCTGAAACGATACGTGAAAGAGTTTGACTTCCGATACAACGCACGCAAAACTAGCGATACCGAGCGCACGGCGCTTGCGTTGCAAGGTATCGGCGGCAAGCGGTTGCTTTATCGGCACACATTACGTCCGGTGAAGACCCGCATGCCAAACCTGATGATGTAGGCAGCAAGGGGTAACGTGTCCACTATACGCATTAAGTTCAAGGTGTATCCAGGGCGGCAAGGCTTGCCTCTGGACACGCTTGCGAAACATGCCGAAGGTGCGCTTGCGTTTCTCCGCTCATTGTCCAATGATCTCGGCTTACCTGCCGATCAATCATTTTGGGTGGCAAAGAATTTTAAGAATGGTTCGCTGATCTACACGGCGGAGAATCATTTCGCTGTCGATGAGTCCATCGTGCTCAAGGCGAATGCCGCAACCGTTGCGTTGGCTACTTGTAAAGGAAAGCGCGAGCGCGTTCCAAGTTTTGTGAGCGAGCAGACTATTGGTAATTTCGCGGGAATGCGCTCGCCCTTCGCTCGCGACGATGCTGTCCGTGTTGGGCCTGTTGGCCTTGACAATAAGTCGAAGTGGACTACGGTAAGTTACCTTGCATTCGACGCGATCGCAAAAATGATTGAAGGCCGCGTTACGTATTTTGGGTCGGTCATGGGCACGACTTATGAGTGGAACAAGGGTGCGCGTGATCCGTACATTGTTGTGCGTGATCTAGCAACCGAAGACCTTGTAAAGTGTACTTATCGCAAGAGCGATTACAGTAAGGTGCGCGCGCTATTTGATCGCGAGAGCGATGCGGTTGTGGTTTACGGCACGGTCGTATACGACCGGATTTTAGATAAGACTGAGGTTACTTTAGCGACGGATTTTGAGTCGATAGTGCCTTTGTCTGACGTTGAGTTAAATGCGGTTTTTGGTAGCGCTCCGAACCTTACTCAAGGCAAACCTTCCGCAGAATACGTTCGCCAATCACGCGAAGAGGACGCATGACATTTCAAGCATCTAGGGTCTATTTCGACACCTGCTGTTTTGTTGACGTGGCACAAGAGGAGCTAGGGTTGAAGCCTGACGGGAAACCCGGACATGTGGAGTGCTGTAGGGTCTATCTTCGTGCGGCTATGGTCAGTGATGTTTTGATCTTCACATCGCTCATGACCCTGACCGAGTTCATTTACGCTAAGAAAGATGAAGTGGATGCCAATGGCAAGCGGGTGCGACTATTGAATGACCCCGTTAAAGAGAATATTCGACGACTGCTTCTCGCGGGAAGACCTGTCCTCCCGGTTCAGACGACACCAAAGATAACCGCGCTCACGCGTGACATGTGCTGGGAGCGCGATTTACCGCTTAATCTTTCTCCGGTTGATCGAGTGCACCTCGCGTCAGCATCGCTAATGGGCTGCACACATTTTGTAACGACTGATGGCCCGCTATTAAAGAAAGCCAGCGAAATTCTTAAAGCGCTATCCTTGCGCATAGTGACGTGCGATCAGATCAAAGAGCTATTGCCCGACACGTATTTCCCACCGCAAATGGATTTGCCGCATGTTGAAGCCAAAAATCCCTCACGAAAAAAGAGCAAGCCTAAAAGTGCGGGCAAAGCAAACGCATAGCGAGCCATCCGCGATTACGGATGCACCGACAATGGATGAGGTGCTTAAGCGTATGCTTTTAAAGCCACCGGCAACCGAGCTCGGCAAACCTAAGCCATCCTCACGCGAGAAAAACAAAACCGGCTAACAAGCCGGTTTTAATTATCCAGCTCACGACGACTGGGTTTGTTATGTATATATTTCCGATATTTTACTATTTATTGAAAATTAATAAAAATTGATGTATCGCCCAATTAAATTGGGCTGTAACTTTTGTTGCTGGTTGTTTATTTAGCCCGCAAACTGCAAGAGCTGCGCATGCAGTGCGTCGGGAATATTGACGCCATCGCGCTGCGCTTTGCGCTGCAATTCGTAGCGTCGCGCGCCGGGTAGGCGAACCGGTTTTTCGTCACTCGCATCGGCGAGCATCGCAGCAATCAAGGTTTCGATGCGCTCCGCGAAAACACTCGCGCCGCCCATCGCATTCGGATCAATCACGAGGAAGGCTTGCCCGATCTTCGGTTTGTTGCCTTCGACATCGAAGAACGAATCGGCTTCGAAACCAAAGTGCGCACCAGTGAACGCGGTGACGAGCAACTCAATCGTGAGCGCGAGCATTGCGCCTTTCGCGCTACCGGTCGCAGCACCAAGCGGTGCCATGCTGCCCTTCAAGCCTTTAGCAGGATCGGTCGTTGGTTGACCCATTTCATCGAGCGCCCAGCCGAGCGGAATTTGCTTTCCCTCTTTCGCAGCGACCATCAACTTGCCACGTGCGACTTCGGAGAGCGCGAGATCAATCGCAAGCGGATCTTTGTTCGCACGAGGAAACATCGCAGCAATCGGATTCGTTCCGAAGAGCGGACGCTTGCCGCCCGCCGCCGCCATCGCAGCTGGCGAATTCGAAAACGCGAGACCAACCATGCCTACTTTCGCTACCGCTTCGAGGTAATAGATCGCAGCGCCAAAGTGATAGCTGTTTTTCACTGCGACAAACGCGACACCTTGTTTGCGCGCTGTCTCAATTGCGGTTGCAATCGCGAGATCGCACGCCGGGAATGCGAGACCATCGTGCGCGTCGATGATTGAAACTGCGCCGTGCTGTTTCGCAATCGACGGAATTGCTTTGCCATCGACGCGACCGGCTTTCATGTGCCCGATGTATTGCGGCACGCGAGATGCGCCGTGTGAGGCGGTGCCTTGTTCGTCGGCATACACAAGTGCACGCGAAGTGGATGCGGCGTTTGGTTCGCTCGCGCCTGCGTTGTCCAGCGCGCGGGTGCAGAGGGATTGGAGTTCGTTGGATGAAATCAGTGGCATACGGTTTCCTCAATCAGCGTGCAGCACGACTGTAGGATGGGTGGAGCGTAGCGATACCCATCGGCAGCGGCAAAAAAAGTGTCAAT
>JBOFBL010000030.1:0-3806 GCA_051645545.1 Casimicrobium sp.
CTTTTTCGCGCGCAAGCGCGCTCCCACAACCATCGTATCGCGGCAGAGCCGCGCCTACAGATCGTCTATCACGCCGCCTTTGCTTCGTTCACCGTCGCAATGCCGATCACTGCTTTCGACGCATCGAAATCGGCTTTGAGTTTCGCCTCTTTCGCTTTCGCTGCATGCAGATGACGCTCCTTCACATGACCGTACCCGCGAATCTCTTCGGGAATTTGCGCGAGTTGCACGGCGAGTCCGTGATTGTGCGGTGCGAGTTTGGCAACGACTTCTTCGATCAGCTTACGGTAATCGATTTTTAGTTGTTGCTCCATGCGGCGCTCTTCGGTGTTCTTGAAGATATCGAGCGCGGTGCCGCGCAAGCCTTTGCGCGATGCGAGGAAGCGAAACGCTTTCATCATCCACGGGCCGAATTGCTTCTTGATGAGTTGACCCGTCACCGGATCTTTCTTCGAGAACAGCGGTGGCGCAAGATGGAAATTCAGCTTGTAATCACCTTCGAACTCGCGCGCGATGCGTGATTCGAATTCACCGTTCGAATGTAAGCGCGCGACTTCGTACTCGTCTTTCACGGCGAGCAGCTTGAAGTAATAACGTGCGACGGCTTCGGTGAGTGCCGTCTTGCCGGGCAGCTTCGCGGTTTCGGCTTGGCGCACGAAGGCAACGAAGTCGCTATAGGTCTTCGCATACTTCGCATCTTGATAATCGGTCAAGAATTTCACGCGACGCTCGATCGATTCTTCGAGCGATTCGCTGAGTTTGAGCGTTGCGGCGACCGCGACTTTCGGTGTTGCGGCCTCTTCAACACGCTTCATGTCGACCGCTGCACGACGTCCCCAAAGGAACGCGTTCTTGTTCATTTCAATCGCCGCGCCATTCAATTCAATCGCACGCAAAATCGTCGCTTCCATGAGCGGAATCAAGCCCTTCTGCCATGCGTAGCCGAGCACGAAAAGATTCGTCGCAATCGAATCGCCCATCAGGCGCGTTGCGATTTTCGTTGCGTCAAAGAAGGAAACCGCATCTGCGCCACACGCATCCGCAATCGCGCGCTCCATGCTGCCGAGCGGGAATTTGAGATCGGCGTTGCTGGTGAAACCTGCGGGCATTACCACGGCCGAATTCACAATCGCCTTCGTTACACCCACCGCCATTTTCGCAAGCGAATCCTCAGCCGTCGTTGTGAGCACATCGCAACCGAGAATCAAATTCGCTTCACCCGCAGCCACGCGCGTTGCGTTCAACTGCGCTTGCGTCGGCGCAATGCGAATGTGGCTCATCACGCTGCCGTTCTTCTGCGCGAGCCCTGACATATCGAGAATGGTCAAGCCCTTGCCTTCGAGGAAGGCCGCCATGCCGAGCACTTGGCCCACAGTCAAGACACCCGTGCCGCCGATGCCGGTGGCGAGGATGTTGTACGGCTTCGTGACTTCTGAAATTGTCGGCGATGGAATTTCGCCAAACTCAACCGCGCCCACTTTAGCGGGCTTCTTCAATGCACCGCCTTCGACGGTCACAAAGCTCGGACAGAACCCGTTCACGCATGAAAAATCTTTGTTGCAACTCGATTGATCGATCGTACGCTTGCGACCGAATTCGGTTTCGAGCGGCATCACCGAAACGCAGTTCGATTTCACACCGCAATCGCCACAACCTTCGCACACCGCTTCGTTAATCACGACGCGCTTCTGCGGATCGGGGAATTTGCCAATCTTGCGACGACGACGCTTTTCCGCTGCGCAAGTTTGGTCGTACACGATGACCGTCACACCTTGCTTCTCGCGGTACTCGCGCTGAATCTCATCGAGCTTGCTGCGATGATGCACAGGCACGCTTGAAGGCAGCGGCACGCCCGAATATTTCTCCGGCTCGTCTGTGATCACGCAAATCGTTTGCACGCCCTCGGCGATCATTTGATTGACGATCGAGAGCGGTGAGAGCGGCCCATCGTGCGGTTGGCCACCCGTCATCGCAACCGCATCGTTGTAGAGAATCTTGTAAGTGATGTTCACTTTGGCGGCGATCGATTGCCGCACGGCGAGAATGCCGGAGTGGTAATACGTGCCGTCGCCCAAGTTCGCGAAGATGTGTTTCTCTTCGGTGAAGGGCGCTTGGCCAACCCAGGGCACGCCCTCGCCGCCCATCTGCGTGAACGTGCTCGCGCGATCCATCCACACGGCCATGTAGTGGCAGCCGATACCCGCAACCGCGCGCGAACCTTCGGGCACTTTGGTGGACGTGTTATGTGGACAGCCCGAACAGAAATACGGTGCACGCGCAATCGGAATATGCGTTTTCGAGAGTGCCTTTTCTTTCTCGTTGATCCACTGCACGCGCTGTTTGACTTTATCGCTCACGTAGAACTTCGCGATCCGATCTGCGATCACGCGCGCGATCATCGCGGGCGTCAATTCATACGGCGCGGGCAACAACCAATCGCCATGCGGACGCACCCATTCACCCTTCGCATCGAACTTGCCAACGATGCGCGGACGCACCGCATCGTTCCAGTTGTAGAGCTGTTCTTTGAGTTGGTATTCGAGAACCTGGCGTTTTTCTTCGACGACCAGAATCTCTTCGAGCCCTTCGGCGAAATGGCGCACGCCTTCCGTTTCAAGCGGCCAGACCATACCAACTTTGTAAACGCGCAGACCGATGGCCTTCGCCAGATCGTCATCAATCCCCAAATCCTCAAGCGCTTGACGCACGTCGAGATACGCTTTGCCCGCCGCCATGATGCCCAATTTCGGACGCGGCGAATCGATCACGATCTTATTCAGGTTGTTTACACGTGCGTAATGAATCGCCATGTAAATCTTGTAATCGTGCATGAGCTTTTCTTGCTCAAGCGGCGTGTGCGGCCAACGAATGTTGACGCCGCCTTCGGGCAACGGAAAATCATCAGGAATGATCGGCTTGATACGCTGCGGATCGACGATCACACTCGCGGTCGATTCCACTGTGTCAGTCACCGCCTTCATGCCGACGTAGCAACCGCTATAGCGGCTCATCGCGTAGCCATGCACACCGAGATCGAGATATTCCTGTACGCCGGCCGGATAGAGCGTTGGGATCACCGCGCTGATGAACTCGTGATCGGATTGATGCGGCAAGGTTGAGGATTTCGCGCCATGATCGTCGCCCGCGATCAACAGCACGCCACCATGCTTTGACGTGCCTGCATGATTCGCATGTTTGAACACGTCGCCGCAACGATCCACGCCTGGGCCCTTGCCGTACCACATACCGAACACGCCGTCGTACTTCGTGCCCGGATACATCGAGCCTTGCTGCGTACCCCACACGGCAGTCGCCGCGAGCTCTTCATTCACGCCTGGAACAAATTTGATGTGCGAAGCCTCAAGATGCTTCTTCGCCTTCCACGCGTTCTGATCGATCGCACCCAACGGCGAGCCACGATAGCCGGAGATGAAGCCCGCCGTATTCAAACCCGCCGCTTCGTCAATTTGCCGCTGCAACATCATGAGCCGCAACAGCGCATGCGAGCCGTTCATGTACGTGCGACCGGACTTTAGCGTCCAACGGTCGTCGAGTTTCACCTCGTCGATCGCCTTCGCGATGGCGGCAGGCAACGAGGTGGTGGGCAGCGGGGATTGGGACATGGCATCACTCCTTGGTATCGAGTTTGTAGCGCAACGCCGAGAGGATTGCCATCGGGTCGCAGTGTGTCGCGAAACATCGCTCGCGCTAAATAGGTCAATTGTGTTGACCTATTTTCCAAGGGTGAAATGTATACGTTTTGACGCAGCAAGTACACGCGATGCAATTGCGTGGTTTGGAAGACG
>JBOFBL010000031.1:0-1005 GCA_051645545.1 Casimicrobium sp.
ACATCGGCGGTGAGCAAGTCACAGTTTAGCTTTACTGTCCCGAAAGGGGTTGAGATTGACGATCAGCGTAACTGATAGGTCGCCATTGCCGCGCTCCGAGTGATATGGGCTCGGTTGTTCATTGGTTGTTGCCATAAACACTGTGAACAACATAACAACCTAGCGCGGCAAACCAGAGCTACAAATACTTGTGACATGTAAAACGCGGAAAAGAATTCAGCAAATAAGGCTGCGTGGTGAGTAATTTATCTTTGGATTTTGCGGCAGATTTTCAGCCGCTGGCCGCACGGATGCGTCCGCAGACACTGGATCAGTATATTGGTCAGGCACACCTGCTCGCGCCGGGAAAACCGTTGCGCCGCGCGGTGGAAGCCGGTCATCTGCACTCGATGATCCTGTGGGGGCCTCCGGGTACCGGAAAAACCACCTTGGCAGAAGTGATTGCGCGCTATGCCAATGCCGATGTCGAGCGCGTGTCGGCGGTGACATCGGGTATCAAAGAGATCCGTGAAGCGATCGAGCGGGCACGGCAAAATCGCGATCGGGCGCGGCGTACTATCTTGTTCGTCGACGAAGTGCATCGCTTCAATAAAAGTCAGCAAGATGCGTTCTTGCCGCATATCGAAGATGGCACGATCACGTTTATTGGTGCGACGACCGAAAACCCGTCTTTTGAACTCAATAACGCACTGTTATCTCGTGCGCGGGTTTATCTGCTCAAATCCCTCACCGAAAACGATATTCTGGCAGTACTTGAACAAGCTATGCAGGATAACGTGCGCGGTTTAGGTGGCCAGAATATTGAATTGCCGCCTGACACGGCTTTAGCGCTGGCACAGCTGGCGAACGGCGATGCGCGTATGTCGCTTAATTGCCTAGAGCTGATGGTGGATATGGCCGCCGAGCAACCGGACGGGCGCAAAATTCTGACTCCAGAGTTACTGCGCGAGGTCGCCGGTGAGCGCAGTGCGCGCTTTGATAATAAAGGCGACCGCTATTACGACC
>JBOFBL010000032.1:0-14857 GCA_051645545.1 Casimicrobium sp.
ACGACATCGAGTTCGTTTTCGAGCGACTTGCCGTCTTCAACGGTGATCACGCCTTCTTTGCCAACCTTTTCCATTGCGTCAGCGATGATCTTGCCGATTGCTGCATCGCTGTTGGCCGAGATCGAGCCTACTTGCGCGATTTCTTTCGCAGTCGTGCAAGGCTTCGACATTTTCTTGAGCTCTTCGGTGAGCGAGGTCACCGCTTTGTCGATACCGCGCTTCAGATCCATTGGGTTCATGCCAGCGGCGACGAACTTCATGCCTTCTTGCACGATCGATTGCGCGAGCACGGTCGCTGTCGTGGTGCCGTCGCCTGCGACGTCGGAGGTCTTCGATGCAACCTCTTTCACCATTTGCGCGCCCATGTTTTCGAACTTGTCTTTGAGCTCGATTTCCTTTGCAACGCTCACACCGTCTTTGGTGATCGTTGGCGCGCCGAAGCTGCGCTCGAGCACAACATTGCGGCCTTTAGGACCAAGCGTGACTTTCACTGCGTTGGCGAGGATGTTTACACCGCGCACCATACCGGCACGAGCGCTCTCTCCAAAACGTACGTCTTTAGCTGCCATGATTTCTTCTCCTAATTACTTTTGAACAACAGCCATGATGTCTTCCTCGCGCATCACGAGTAATTCATCACCGTCCACTTTGACCGTTTGGCCAGCGTACTTGCCGAAGAGAACGCGATCACCAACTTTCACGTCGGGCGCGTTTTGTTTGCCGCTGTCGTCGCGCTTGCCAGGGCCAACGGCGAGCACTTCACCTTGATCCGGTTTTTCGGCGGCGGTGTCGGGGATGACGATGCCGGACGCGGTTTTACGCTCTTCCTCGAGACGTTTGACGATCACGCGATCGTGCAGAGGGCGAAGTTTCATTGGAAGCTCTCCTAGAACTTAAAAGTGTTTAAAATCAATAGGTTACGCTGCAATAAATACGGCGCTCACCCAGCCGATCCTGTGGATCGAGGCAACAACTGCTCATTTGTTAGCACTCGTTGCCGATGAGTGCTAATTATAGGGATGGTTTGTTGACAATCAAGTCGTTGCGCCATCATTTGTAGCTATATGAACCTGTGCCCAATTAAATAATCGATAAAAGCAATAAATATTTACTATTGATTTAATTTTAAAAAAGACGTAACTTCCAAATAAATGGGCGATAAGTCTAATTGCCGAAAGATTCTCGTAGTTTCTTTCGCTGTTGCGAGAATTACGATGTGAATTCAATCAACAATGATCTTTTGAACCGCCGTCTTCAAGCTGCACTCGCTGCCGAATCGCGCGGCGACCGCGACGCGGCATCTACTGCGTATAGCGCGGTGCTCGAAGTTGACGCCGCGCATCCAGGCGCGCTTTATCGTTGTGCGCAGTTTGCGATCGCGAGCGGCGAGCGTGACAAAGCGCTCACGCTATTTCGCGACGCCTTGACTTCCGCGCGCACGCGCGGGTTAGCGAAAGAAACGCTGCCTATTCATTCCGATCGTATCGTCGCTTTGCGCGAAGCCGATGCGCGGGTGCGGCTTAACGCCGTGCGCGAAGCGATGGCCGATTGTGGAGAAGTGCCCGGATTTTTGTGGGAGGAATGCGAGTGCCTGCTCGCGCTTAACGAAAAACACCTGAGGTTGTTGCGCTTGAATCGTCTTGCGCTTTTGTGTAGTGACGATCCCGTGATACTCGCCGAGCTCGGACTCGCGCTTGCCAATAGCGCGCCTGTGGCGCACCAAGCCATCAAACCGCTACGCGACGCAATCGCGCTGGGTTTCGATTCGCGCAAGGTTCGCCTAGCGCTTGCTTCCATTGAAATTTTCCAAGGGGAATTAGTTCCCGCCGAGTTAGCGCTACGCAAGCTTCTTATGGAAGACGATACGGATGTCGGTGCGCTCGGAAAATTGTGGGGCATCGAGCGCTCTCAATGCCGCTGGAAAGAAGCGGATATTCACGAGGAACAATTGCTTGATGCGATCGAACAGGGCAAGTGCAGTCGATGGCTTGCGCCCTTTGCTTTGCTCGACAGCCGCATCAGTCCCAAAGCGCTCTACGATTATTCGGTTCGATACGCTTCGCTGGGAAAAACAGACACGGCTTCCGCCGCGAAGCCTGCCCACACGCGCGAGGTGGGTGCGCGTCTGCGTGTCGGCTACATCTCGGGCGACTTCCATACGCACGCAGTCGCGTGCCACATTGTTGGTTTGATCGAGGCGCACGATCGCGCCGCTATCGAGACGTTTGCGTACAGTTGCGGCGCACGCGTCGAGCAAGACGCTTATCGAATTCGTCTCAAGCGCGCGTTCGAACATTGGCGCGATCTCAATGAAATGACGGATGAAGTGGCCTCGCAAACAATCGCCAACGACGCGCTCGATGTGTTGATCGATTTGAGCGGTCCGACGCATGGCAATCGTAGCGATGTGCTGGCGCGACGCCCCGCGCCATGTGTCATCCACTACCTGGGCTACCCAGGTACGGTTGCCAGCGGCGACGTGGACTATCTACTGGCCGACCCAACCGTTGTTCCGATCGGGCATGAAAGCTACTACGTCGAAAAAATATTGCGGATGCAGCACTGCTACCAGGTAAACGATCCACGACGCGAACGTCCACCACCGCCTCCTCGTCATGAGGTAGGGCTACCTGAGAACGCAATTGTTATTTGCAACTTCAATCGCCCAGCCAAATGGACTGCCCCAATGATGCGCATTTGGCTTAACGCTTTGCGTGCATATCCTAATGCGATACTTTGGCTAGCATCGTCTGACGATACGCACAGCCGCGATGCGGTGAACACAATAGCGACGGAATTTGGTGTTGCGAAGCAGGTGGTATGGGCACCCATCCTACAAATGAGTGCGCACCTCGCCCGACTTGGCTGTGCCGACCTCGCGCTCGATCAGCTTCCGTACTCTTCGCACGCGACCGGTGCAAACGCACTTTGGATGGGCGTGCCACTGTTAACTTGCCTCGGTGAGGTGTTCCAGGGACGCGTTGGTGCAAGTCTTGCGAACGCTGCCGGTCTCTCTGACTTCGTCGTCACGACGTTAGACGACTATGAACAAAAGCTACACGTATTATTGTCGGAGCCGCGGCATTTATCGCAGGCGAAGCAACACCTGCTCACGCGTGCTACGACTCTTCCGCTGTTCGACAGCACGCTTTTCGCGCGAGAGTTTGAAGCGAAGTTGCGTGCGCTAATCGAAGCCCGTCAATAGCGCTTTGATTTGTCGCGTCAAAACAGTTTGTAGTCGCAAAATCAGCCCCACTACTTCGACAGATGCCTCATCGCGGCCTCAAGCACGCGGTCACGCGCAACGCGCGCATCGTCCTGCGTACGCAATACCTCAACGTTCGGATGAACACCTCTGTTTTCTATTATTTCGTTGCTATTCGAAGTAAATCCAACTTGACTATAAGCAAGCCCTCCACCCTCATTTAACTGGGCGTAACCCAAAAATGCCAACAGACACCCACACGTCGTCTCACCAATAACGTTTGCGCGATTCGTACTCTGCAGCGCGCTGGCTACGTATTCACTCGCACTCGCGGAATCTTGATCCACGAGTACAACGACGCGTCCCGCGTAGGCGTCCTTGCGCCCTGGCACTGAACGATCAAGCGAGATCATTTTTATTGCGCCAAAAGCAAGCGTCACTGGTGTGTTGTCGCGGGTGCTTGCTTTGCCAATCACTGTTTTTTCTTTGAAGAATGCGCCAACCAGGGCGTCGGCCATCGCGAGCGACCCGCCGCCGTTGCCGCGCAGATCGAGGATCAAGCCCGGTGTGTCTTTGAGTGAATCGATGCCGCGCAACAATTCGCCGCGCAAGGATTCGGAAAACGACGTGAGCTTCACGTAACCCAAGCCCGACGGCAAGGTGCGATACGACACCGTGGGGCGGGTTGCGATTTCACGGCGCTTTAGTCGCGTTGATTCGCGCTTGCCGTCCGCGCGCTCGAATTCGACGGCGATGCCGCCTGGCGAGTCGCGAGCAACGTCATTTAGTTTTCGCAATGCGCCACGCTGCGTAGCTTGTGGAGATGAGGATTTTCTCGCCTCGGCAATCCATCGCTTCCAAAGCGGTAGCGCATCTTCGTTTTCAATTTTAGTGATCGCCATGCCCTGACGAATGCCGGCGAAGTACGCGTCCGAATCCGTATTCACCGAGAGCACGATCAATTTACCTTCGACTTCGCGCAGCGAAAGTCCAAGCGTGTTCACGCGCTGATTTCGTCTGGCTTCGACCTGAGTGGGCGATTCGACGCGGGTGTGAGAATCGGCAAGCTCGGCGACCATGCGATCGACGCGTTGCCAGTATTCGTTGTCATCGGGTGCCGCAAGAATGAGCGGCTCCCATTTAGCGCGCGCTGCAATCCAGTCGACACCATTCAAATCGGCACGATAGTAGCGATCGCGAATCGTCGTCCACACGTAGTCGACGGTTTGTGCGCGCGACGCACGTAGCGCGTCACCCGTGAGAATCGGTATGAATTCGGATTTCGCGATACTGCTCGTTTCGCGACGACCGAGTACGTCATACGGATCGAAACTCGCACAACCAACGAGAGACGTTGCCGCGGCAAGCGCATAGAAAAAAGTTCGCAACTGCATCAGCGACGCAAATCGTCATCGTCGTCGTAGCGGCGCGCGGTGATCGTGATGCGACTGGGCGCGTACGCCTTCGCGAGGGCGCGCAGAAAGGCGAGCTTGCCTTCGAGCACTTCCGAGACGGCTTTGCTGCCGTCCTCGCTCACGATGCGCTCAACCATGGCCTTCTCGAAGCGTTCGCGATCGGACGCCGACACATTTGCCCGAATGCGCGCGACGACGAAATCTTCAGCGCTCTCCGCTGTATCGAAACTTTTGGCCACCGGCGTACCTAGGGGCGAGCCTTCCAGTACGATGACGCGATTGGCGTCGCGATCGTTGATGTCTTCTTTAGTCACAATATCCTCACTGCAAATGTGTCGATCGGACGCCTGCAAACGATTCGGCGCGGCGCCTGTTTCGTCATTTACGTCGTCGTTTCGTCGCGCGAGTCCGTTTTCAGGCGAAACGGCACTTGCATTTCAACGAAATCATAGCCATATTGACAGCAATCGCCCGAATGTCTGCGGTCGCGAGACGATCACGGAGAAACACCATGTCCGAAGTTCTTGAAAATTCGTCCCCAACGCGTGCCGCCGATGGCCCGTCGGAATCACTGGTACAGCTCACGCACGTCACCTACGCGCTCTACGCGCTTGGTTTGCTGACGCTTGGCGTGCTCGCTATTGCCGGTTTGATCATCGCATACATCAAGGTTGACGACGCGCGCAGCACCTACCTTGAGTCGCACTTCCGCTGGTTGATCCGCACCTTCTGGTGGTCGATCCTCTGGTGCGCGCTGGTGTGGGTGTTCATTTTGATCACGCTCGGCATCGGTGCAATCATTGCCTGGATTCCATTCGGCATCGTCTGGATCTGGTTTGCGTACCGCATCATCAAAGGCTGGTTGCGCCTTTCCGAGAAACGCGCAGTGGAGTAAACCACGTCGCATCCAAAAAGCCCCGCTTCGGCGGGGCTTTTCATCTCACGCTAGCAAATACCCATTCGACAGCGCTATCGAGCGCCTCAACCGCGCCATCCGCATTCGCGTGGTTCATCATCGCGACGAAAACAAATCGTCGGTTGTTTGGTAACTGCAAATAACCTGCGAGCGCTTTCACACCGGTCAAGGTGCCGGTTTTTAGAAAGGCGTTGCCTTGGATTGCGGGATTGGTGAAGCGGCGCGTAAGTGTGCCGTCGGTGGCCGCAATAGGTAGCGACTTGACGAAGTCTGCGGCATAGGGGGCGGTCAATCCGTATTCGAGAAACTTCGCCAAACTCTTCGCCGAAATACGCTCTTTTCGTGACAGTCCGGAGCCGTTTTCGATCACGATATCCGGCACTTCGAATCCGCGCAATTTTGCCCACTCTTTGACCGCGACCGCTGCGCGCGAGACGCGACCGGGCGAATCGTTGAGCTGCGCATCGAACGACAAGAGCAGTTGCCGCGCCATCACGTTGTTGCTGAATTTGTTGATGTCGGTCACCATTGCGGAGAGCGGCAGCGACGCGTGCGTGTAGAGCACACGTGCATTTTTTGGCGTCGTGCCGTCGCGCGTTGCGCCCGTCCAGGTGCCGCCCGCGTCGCGCCAGAGCCGCGCGAAGGTGCCGATCAAAATCTGGTTGTGATCGAGAAAACTCACATACCACTCGCGCTCGCCACAATCGCTCGGGTAGTTGCCAGAAAAGCTTGCGCTTGCCATATTGCTATTCGCATCGAACGATGCGTTGGTTTTGCCTCGCCAATCGCCACAGGTTCCGAGTGTCGCCTTCAGCGAATTGGCAATCGTTAAACCGTCGGGTATCGGCCCATCAGTGGTGATCGCCACATCGCCGTTGGTCTGTGGCGAGAACTTGAATCCCACCGATTTGAAGTTGAACAAAAGCGCATCGGGCGGCGCGTTGTACGGACGCAGCGGTTGCCCGTCAAACGCCCCTGCGTCGTACTTGGCGGGCGCAAAGCGCGAACGATCAAGCACAATGTCACCGCGAATCTCGCGAATGCCCTGTTCACGAAGCGCTTTCACCGCAACTTGCAAATGCTCCCAGGTGAATTTCGGATCGCCGCTGCCACGAATAACAAGCGCACCGTTCAGAACGCCGTTTTGCAACGGCGCAGCGGTCAAAAAATCTGTCTTCCATGTGTACGCCGGCGTGAGCACATCGAGCGCGACGAGCGTGGTCACGATTTTCATCGTCGAGGCCGGATTCATGGACTGATACGAACGGTGTTCAACCAACGGCGCTTCACGCCCCACCTCGCGCACGTAAAGAGAGACGGCGTTTTGCGGCACGCCCGTACGCTGCAGCGATTTCGCGACCTCAGGCGGCAGTTTCGCGTGCGAGTTCATTGCAAGAAACGCAGCCAGCGCGCACGCGATCGACTTATTCGGCAATCGGTGGCGCCTCTCAGTCGCACCAAACTTGTTCGTATGGGTTTTGGTCATCGTGACATTATGTTTTGTTTCTATCGCCACGCGTCTCGCCTCTTGCGCTTTGCCCGAAAATTTGTTCTAGTACGAACAAGATGCATTTAAACTACAAAAAACCCGCGTTTTTGACGCCGCTGCGCGAGCTGGTTCGCGCCAATCAGGCGTTCGAGCGATTTTCTTCCATGCATATTCGAACGCTGGGATTGACGCCACCGCAATTCGATGTGATCGCAACGCTTGGCAATACCGATGGGATGACGTGCGGCGAATTGGGCGAAAAAACGCTCATCACTAAAGGCACGCTGACCGGTGTGCTCGACCGGCTTGCCGAGCGTGGATTGCTAGAGCGCTGCGAGGACGCTGCCGATGCGCGGCGCACACGCGTTGCGCTCACCCCTGCCGGCGAAGACGTGTTTGTCAAAGCCTTCCCGGAGCATCTGGCTTACATGCAGCGTGCGTTCGATCGGGTACCGCCCGCACAACTCAAAGCGATGGCAGAGGCGCTCGGCAACCTGCGCCACGCATTCGAGAAGGAAACGTTGCGATGAACCCACCCAACCCGACTCTCGTCAGTGCCCCCGTGTGGGATATTTTCGTTCGGGTATTTCATTGGAGCTTGGTAGCGCTGTTTGCGGGCGCTGCAATCACTGGCAAGCTCGGCGGCAGTTGGATCAAATGGCACATGTATTGTGGCTATGGCATTCTTTCTCTGGTGATCTTTCGCATTGTGTGGGGCTTTGTTGGCGGCGAGTTTGCTCGCTTTACTTCGTTCGTTGCCGGGCCAGTCGCGGCGATGCGATTCGCGCTGGGCTTGCTCAAACGTGAAACGCAACATGTGATTTCGCACAACCCGGTCGGTGGCTGGATGGTTGTGGTGCTGCTCATTTTGCTTGCGACGCAAGCGTGCCTCGGCTTGATTAGCGACGATGAGATTGCAACGACCGGGCCGCTTGCGCGTTATGTATCAACCGAGCTTTCGCTTAAAGCCATGAGCTGGCATCGATTGCTTGGGGATGTGTTGTTGATTTTGGTGGCCATTCACATCGCCGCGGTCTTGTTTCATGTGTTCGTAAAAAAAGAAGGCTTGATTCGTGCAATGCTGAACGGCAATAAGGCATTGCCCGCTGCGCTTGCCCAGCAGGCGCAGGGTGCGAAACGCGCATCAAGCGCTATTGGTATTGTTGTGTTGTCCCTCGCCATCGCCGCAGTGGTCATCGCGGTGAATTGGTCGTCTATTGTGAAGTCGTAGTTCCATTAACCCCCCGAAAGGATTCGTATGAAATCGCTAACAAAAATCGCAATCGCCGCAGGTGCGGTTGCCATCGCAGCGACCGCCCTCGCGCAACCCAAGCCCGAGCAATTTGTGAAGCAACGACAATCCGCGCTCGCGCTAATCGGCTGGTACTTCGGCCCGATGGGTGCTGTTGCCAAAGGCGAAGCGCCGTTTAACAAAGACGATGCGGTGCGACGCACGACCAATTTGGTCGCGCTCTCAAAAATGCCGTGGGAAGGTTTCGTCGCCGGCACCGACAACGTCGGCAACACCAAAGCGAAACCGGAAATCTGGACGCAAAACGCGAAGTTCAAAGAAGCCGGCGCGAAGATGGAAGCCGAGATGGTGAAACTCGCCGCAGCTGCGAACGCGGGTAACGAAGCAGAATTCAAGAAGCAATTCGGCGTTGTTGGCGGCACCTGCAAGGGATGCCATGACGATTTCCGTAAACAGTAATTCATCGTCCTAACAGCAAGTGCCATCGCCCGATTTAATTGGGCGATGGCTTTATTTTTATTCAATATTGATAACAATATAAATTCGACGAATCGCCCAATTAAATATGGCAATTTGACCTGAAACTATTGCACTGTTTTCACATACTTTTCCATGCGCTGCTTGAGCGGTTCTCGCGTAAGCGATTCGAGTAACGCAAAGCGATCCGCCTCGCGCGTATCGGGTAAGGCGATGCGTTTGAGTTGCGCATAAGCGCCATACGGCATTGCGCGCACATGGTTCGCAATCTCCTCGACGCGACGCGGCCAGGTCACGGTGTCAGCCATCTCCGTTACGAATTTCTCTCGCAACGCCGTCTGCGCATCAAGCACCGCCGCACTTCGCAAACACTGAAACGACGTCTCCACGCCCACACGAGACACAAGCCGCCGCGTACCAATCGCAATACCCATCTTCCAGCTTGGCATGCGGAATTTCGCATCCGCCGAAGTAATGCGATAGTCGCACGCCATCGCCAAATCGAAGCCCGCGCCATACGCGCCGCCGTGAATCAAAGCGATCGTCGCGAACGGTGCGTAGTAAATTGCTTGCAACAATTCCTCCGCGCGCACGAGCCGCGCGATGAGCGTCTCATCGGTCTCTTGGTTGAGATTCAAAAGATCGAACCCCGCGCAGAAATTGTTGCCCTCGCCGCGAATTGCGAGCACGCGTGTCGCGTGTTTGTCGATGCGATTGAACGCTTCGTGCAACTCATCGACGAGCGCGCTCGACAAGGCATTCGCCTTTTCGCCGCGCGCGAGGGTGAGCGTCGCGATGTCGTTGTGTTGTTCAAGGCGCAGGAGCGAAAAGATCATCACGACATTGTAAGAACCCAACCGAACGTCGAGTTGGTTTGAATCCGTTCATGGTTCGACAAGCGCCCCACGAACGGTAGCCAACATTGTTTCCACTCTTTCACTACAGTGGTTAAAACCTGAGTCCTTGCGCTTTCGAAAACCGAATCGCGTTTCCCCCGTTCGTGGTGAGCTTGTCGAACCATGAACGGCCTCTGCGCATCGCAAATACAATCTCACCCAACTTATTCACCTCTCACACCCATGATCCAGAGCGGTTTTTGGATTTTTATCGTTGAGGCCGTCGTGGCCGGCCTGCTCTTCGTCGGCCTCATCTGGTGGGTCGTCAAAGGCACGTCCGCAAAAGATCGCGCGAAGATGGAAGAAGCGCGGCGTAAAGCGAAAGTGCAGGATAGCGGCGAAATTCGTGAAAACAACGAACGACCTGATTCGTAGATGGTCTATACACGAAGCGTCATGCACAATCGTCGACCGATACGACCGCGACGAAAACCCTTTGCATGAATATCCACTTCATTCCAGAGCAAAGAACTGCGATCGTATTTACTGGGTTGGAGAGCACCAGCTTACGCCTTCTCCTGCCCAACCGTTAGCGATCAACACGTTGTAGTGTTCGATGTTGGACACGTAACGATGTCGAAGGCTTTTCACATTAAAGAGACGATAAATCGGTCGTAGCCCGGCCAAGCATCCGTTACCGCCAATGCTAGGCATCGCAGCAAACGCAGCCTCACGAGCCCATCCTGATTGGGCAAGACCCTCCGCCTCGGCCGTGCTCATCGTGTAAATAACAAATTCTCTGCTCCCATTTGCATTCGAGGGCAACGTCAACTTATAAACAGATCGAGCCTCGGTTGGCGCTCCAGAGCCGAGCGCCGCGACTTTCCACGCATAAAACAATGGAAATTGTTTCGCAAACTTAGCGCTGTAGAGGTAACTTGGATCGACATTCATTGCTTCGCGAAAGAAAAAACCGCGCCCGTAGCTATCCTCGAATTCGAGCAAAGTCGTCGCACCCGTATCAAGCATTAGCACTGGATTGGCCGTTAGCGCTGGCTCAATCGCTACTCGATGGGCGCTCTCGGCAACAACGACCGGTCTCGGAGATAAAAAGTACGCATCCGCAACAGAAGGGACTGTGCGCGCTAGGTGCAACACGAATTCACCGGCTTTGGTACCCGGCAAACGAAGCCGATAAGTCGTATCGCATGGCAAATCGAAACTCGTTAGGAAAAGCCGAAGTTTATTGACTTCTGAAATGACATCACCCACTGGACCAATGTCTTCACGAATACAGAATTGCTCGCCCGACTGTGAGCGAATAATGACGTCAAATGGTTCAAACGCCCGCGGCGATTTCGGCTCGGTTTCTATGATCAGAGGTGTTGCAGCAGTGGTCTGCATAGCGCACAACATAAGCGGTAGCGCAAACACAGACTGCAAGAGCGAGCGCCAAACTCGGTAAAAACTAGTGAGCGCAAAATACATCATAAATTTTCCTTGAAGTGTCGGTTAACAACCTAAGTTCACTTTCCAAATTCACGATAACACAAGCTATTACATATTCAATAATTAATATTGTTGCAGATAATTTTGCTGCAATCGTCTAATGCAACACCCGCTTCGCCGAACAAGTAAACCGCGGAATCGGCGCATCGAAACGCGTCCCATCTGCCGCGACGAAGGTATAACTACCGTGCATGGTGCCGACGGGTGTCTTGAAATTCGTTCCGCTCGTGTATTGAAAACTCTCGCCAGGTGCGAGCGTAGGTTGTTTGCCGACCACACCTTCGCCTTTGACTTCTTCGACGTGGCCGTTGGCGTCCGAAATGATCCAATGGCGCGACAATAGCTGCACCGCAACCTCGCCGGTATTCACGATATTGATGTGATAAGCGAAGGTATAGAGATCGTTCGCAGGATCGCTTTGATCGGCCAAATAAAATGGTGTGGGGTCAACGGAAACGCTGTACTTCAAGGCTCACTCACCAATCACGAGGTCGTTCAATTGTCGCGCAAATTCCAAATCGCCCCTTCCATTCTTTCCGCCGACTTCGCGCGCTTGGGCGAGGAGGTGCGCGCGGTGATCGCGGCGGGCGCGGACATGATCCACTTCGACGTAATGGACAATCATTACGTACCGAATTTAACGATCGGGCCGATGGTGTGCGCCGCAATCAAACCGCACGTGGGCGAAACGCCAGTCGACGTGCACCTGATGGTGAAACCGGTCGATGCGATCATTCCCGAATTCGCGAAAGCGGGCGCGAACATCATCAGCTTTCATCCCGAGGCGAGCGAGCACATCGATCGCACGATTGCGCTGATTCGCGAATGCGGTTGCAGGCCGGGGCTCGTATTCAATCCGGCGACACCACTTTCGTATCTGGACTACACAATCGACAAACTCGATTTGATTTTGCTCATGAGCGTGAACCCTGGATTTGGTGGGCAGAAGTTCATCGAAGGTGTGTTGCCGAAGATTGCAGAGGTTCGCAAACGCATCGATGCGTGCGGAAAAGAAATCATGCTCGAAGTCGATGGCGGCATCAAAGGTGACAACATTGCGAGAGTCGCAGCGGCTGGCGCGGATACTTTCGTTGCAGGTTCGGCGATTTACGGCGCGAAAGACTACGCGGCAGCGATCGCGCAGATGCGCAGCGAGCTGGCCAGATAACAGACCTCAACTTCATCTCTCATCGTCCAAATAAATTGGGCGATGAAATTGAAATATCTATTTATTGAAATAATTATAAATTTGCCCCATCGCCCAATATAATCGGACGATGGATTACATTGCTATAACGCACTTTTTCGAATATTTAGCAATCAGCGATACAACGTCAGTAAGCAGTCAATGCAAAAACTCCAAAACATCAAAGCCCTCGCCATTGATCTCGACGGCACGTTGCTCGACACAATTCCCGATTTGTGTGGCGCTGTGAATCGCACGCTGGCCGAACTCGATCACCGTACTTTGCCGATCGACCTCGTGAAAACCTTCGTCGGCAAAGGTCTGGGCGAACACATGAGAAAGTCGTTGCGCGAAGTGCTCATGCGCGAGCCGAGCGACGAAGAAAAGCAAGTAGCGATGGCGCTTTATCGAAAGCACTACGTCGCGAATCTGTACAACGAAACGACGATCTATCCGCACGTGATCGAAACGCTCGAATACTTTCGCGAGCGCGACTTGCCAATGGCGGTAGTCACGAATAAATGGTTCAGCTACACAGAGCAACTCGTTCGCCATTTCGGCCTCGCCAAGTATTTCGATCATTTGGTGTGTGGCGATACGCTCAGCACTAACAAGCCCGACCCCGGCATGATGTTCTACGCAGCGGGCCGCATGAACGCGCACCCAAACGAGATGCTGATGATCGGTGACTCCGGCAACGATTCGCGCGCGGCGCAGGCGGCGGGCGCGCCCGTGGTGCTGCTTTCGTACGGCTATTCCGAGGGCGAAAACCTGATCGATTTGCAAGCCGACGCAATTGTCGATACATTTCAAGACATTCCACCGCTCATTCACGCGGTGCGACTCACGAAAACAGCATGATTCTCTCGGTACATTCTTGGTGGCAAAGCTTTGGAGGTTGGTGGCGTTAAGCCATTCAATCTAGCTTTGCGCTGGTTGCGAGCGCCCCGTGTGACCGACGTCACGCCGCAACAACAAGAACACCACCGATCATCCTTCAGAGACATGTTGTCCCATGACCGAACAAGAATTCCTCAAACTCGCCCAGCTTGGCTTCACGCGCATTCCGCTTGTTGAACAAACGCTCGCCGATCTCGATACGCCGCTCTCCATCTATCTCAAGCTCGCGAACGATCGCTATACGTTTCTGCTCGAATCCGTCGTTGGTGGCGAACGCTTCGGGCGCTACAGCTTCATCGGTTTGCGCACACGCTCGCGCATCGAAGTGCGCGGCCATGAAATCACGCACATCACCGAATACGGCCCCACAAAGCAAACGGTCGCCGATCCGCTCGACTACATCGCGGCGTATCAAGCGCAGTTCAAAGTGGCGACGGTGCCAGGACTGCCACGATTCGCGGGTGGCTTGACCGGCTATTTCGGTTTCGAAACGGCCGGTTACATCGAGCCGCGGCTCGGCAAACGATACAAAGAACATGCGAAGCCCGATCAACTCGGTGTGCCAGACATTTTGCTTTTGCTCACCGAAGAGCTTGCAGTGGTCGACAATCTCTCGGGCACGATTTCCTTGATCGTCTACGCCGATCCGTCGAAGCCCGACGCGTACATGCGCGCGAACAATCGGCTCGCAGAATTGCGCGCGAAGTTGCGTGAGCCTGCGAAGCTGCCGTTGCAACATGCAACGACCGTAGTGAACGCAGCCTCGCAAATCGGACAAGCGGCGTACGAAGCCTCGGTGCAAATTTGCAAGGACTACATCGCTGCGGGGGACTGCATGCAAGTCGTGCCTTCGCAGCGCATGATGATGGACTTCCCCGAACAGCCGATTTCGCTCTATCGCGCGCTGCGCACGCTGAATCCATCGCCGTACATGTTCTTCTACAACTTCGGCGATTTTCATGTGGTCGGTGCGTCGCCCGAGATCCTCGTGCGCAAAGAAGGCGAAATGGTCACCGTGCGCCCGATCGCGGGTACGAGGAAGCGCGGCGCCACGCGCGAGGAAGACGATGCACTCGCCGAAGAATTGTTGAACGACGAGAAAGAAGTCGCCGAGCACGTGATGCTGATCGATCTCGGTCGCAACGATGTGGGCCGGATTGCGAAGACGGGCTCGGTTATCGTGAAGGACAAAATGGTGATCGAACGTTATTCGCACGTAATGCACATTGTGAGCAACGTTGAAGGCACGTTGAAACCTGGAACAAACAACATCGATGTGCTGCGCGCGACCTTTCCTGCGGGCACGCTCTCTGGCGCACCCAAGATTCGCGCACTTGAGATCATCCACGAAGTCGAACCCGTGAAGCGAAACCTTTACGGCGGCGCGGTGGGCTACATGAGTTATCAAGGCGACATGGATATGTGCATCGCCATTCGCACGGCCGTAATCAAAGATGGCAAGCTCTACGCGCAAGCGGGCGCAGGTATCGTGCACGATTCGGTGCCGACGAAAGAATGGGAAGAGACCTTGCAGAAGACGCGTTCGGTGTTGCGTGCTGCGGAGATGGTGCAGCGTGGATTAGATGGGAGGCCAGAATGAAATCTCCAACTGTGGGAGCGCGCTTGCGCGCGAAGAGTGCGCTGTCATCGCTAGCTACGTTCGATTGGGGAA
>JBOFBL010000033.1:0-8960 GCA_051645545.1 Casimicrobium sp.
AGCGCGAAATTACTGTATTGCACCGATACTTTTTTGCGCCGGCGCGTGAGCCACACGTAGAGCACAACGAGTAGCGGCACCAGCACTAAAAGCCAGAGCAATTGTGGCCAAACGAACGTCATGCTGCCCTCCTTGCCGCATGCCCTGCACGCGATCTTGGCATCCGTTTTCGATGCTCGACAAAGCGAATTACGTTGTCGAGCAAATCGCGATCCGTAGAAAGCGATAGTACATCGACACCGGCACGCACGAAGGCGGCATTCGTCGCCACCTCGCGCTCATCGGCGAGCGCCGCGTAGCGCGCGCGTAGGCGCGGGTCGGTGGTGTCGACAAATACTTGTTCGCCGGTTTCCGGATCTTCGAGCGTCATCAACCCAACATTGGGCAGCGCGCCTTCCAGCGGATCGTTTACTCGAACGACGGTGACATCGTGGCGCGCGGCCAATTGGTTGAGCGCTTGCTGCCAGCCATCCTCCGATATGAAATCGGAGACGATAAACAGCGCGCTACGGCGCTTCACCGTTTCCGAGGCACGCCGCAGCAGCACTTCGAGCCGCGTCGTCGTCGAATCTTTATTCACCACATGCAACGGTCGGTGCTGCATCTTGTGAATCATCTGCAATACATGTCGGCGATCCGCGCGCGGTGGCAATACCGTATCAACGGCGGTGCCGTAGAGCATCGCGCCGCAGCGATTGCCGTGTTGTGTGAGCAAGCGCGCCATGAGCGCCACGTATTCAATTGAAATGTCGCGCTTGTTGGCGTCGCCCGAACCAAAATCCGCCGAGGGCGAGAGATCGACCAAGAACCAGGCATTGATGTCGCGATCTTCGGTGAATTGCCGCACATAGGGCGTTTGCATGCGTGCGGTGACGTTCCAATCGATGTGGCGCACATCGTCATGCGTTTGATATTCGCGAAGATCGGCGAGGTCGAGGCCCACACCGCGCAGCAAGGTTCGATAGTCGCCGTGTAGCAAACCATCGAGTCGTTTCAGCGTTGTCCATTCGAGACGACGCAGCATCGACTCCGCGCCTTTCGCGTGCGACGGGTGCAGAGGCACACTCGCGAGCGAAGGCGCGGAAATCTCAGCGCTAACTTCATCGGCGCTCGGCGGATCAAATGGACGAAACCACTTCACGAGTATTACGCCGCTTTCGTTTGCTGCAACGCTTCTTCCTCTTTCGACTGCATCGGCTTCACGGGCGGCGCAATCTTTGCGAGGATCTTCGAGAGAATTTGATCCGGTGTCATGCCTTCCGACACTGCTTCGTACGAAAGCACCACGCGATGACGCAGTACATCATGCGCGAGATCGACCACGTCATCGGAGAGCACATAGCGTCGCCCGCGCATGAGCGCGAGCGCACGCGCGGATTCGATCAGGTTAATCGTGCCGCGCGGCGATGAGCCATAGGTGATGTACTTCTTCATGTCCGCCAAACCGCAACTCACGGGCTCGCGCGTCGCAGTCACGAGTTTCACCGCGTAACGAATAAGCGCGGGATCGACATACACCTGCTGACATTCGCGCTGCAACGATTCCAGATCGGCGAGCGAGGCAATGGGCACGAGATCGACGCGCTCGCCCGTCACGCGCTGCACGATCACGAATTCTTCATCGGCATTCGGATAATCAACAAGCACTTTCATCATGAAGCGATCGACCTGCGCTTCGGGCAACGGATAAGTACCTTCAGTCTCAATCGGATTTTGCGTGGCCATCACCACGAACGGCGAAGGCACTTTGTGCGTTACGCCCGCGATCGTGACTTGCCGCTCTTGCATGACCTCGAGCAGCGCGCTTTGCACTTTTGCAGGCGCGCGGTTAATTTCATCGGCGAGCAACAAATTCGCAAACACGGGCCCGAGCGAGGTCGAAAATTCGCTCGTCTTTTGATTGAAAATTCGCGTGCCAACCAAATCGGCAGGCACCAAATCCGGCGTGAACTGAATGCGCTTGAAGGAGCCTTGAATCGCCTGCGCAAGCGTTTTCACCGTCAAGGTTTTCGCGAGCCCCGGAACGCCTTCAACAAGCAAATGTCCCTGCGCAAGCAGCGCGACCATCACCCGCTCCAGGAACTTATCCTGACCCACCACCACACGTTTAACTTCGAAGAGCACGCGCTCCATTAATTGGGCGTTATCGGCAGTAATGGTCATAAGCAACTTTCTATCGAATTAAGCGCTTCACCCATATAAATTGGGCGATTCATCGGTATGTTGGGATCAATGTTTCACTACATATTTGTACGGGTACATGCAATTTGTAGGAGCGGTCGCCGCAACCTTCGTTCCCTAGACGTTCATCCGAACGCGGCAACTTGTTCCGTTCGTCGCTAAAACGGCGACATCCCTACCGCCGCTGCTGCATTCTCAATCGGAACAGCAAAACCGATGCCCACAAAGGTGCGATCGTCTTCGTTAGGATTCAAAATCGCCGTCACAATGCCCACGACTTCGCCTTCGGCAGTCACCAACGGCCCACCCGAATTGCCCGGATTCGCCGCCGCATCGAATTGAATCAAATTGGTGAGCGAATTGCCGCCCTCTGGCGACTTGAATTGCCGCTTGAGCCCGCTCACCACACCGGCGCTCACCGACGGACCAATGCCAAACGGAAAGCCCACAGCGAACACATGATCGCCCGGTTTCAATTTCTCAGTGCTCGCCATCGTCGCCGCGAATAAATCGTCGGGAATCACACGCGCCCGCAGCACCGCAAGATCATGTTCAGGGCGTGTGCCGTTGATGATGCCGGGGCTCTCATGCCCATCGGCAAACGTAATCTTGATGCGCTCAGCACCGAGCACGACATGCAGGTTAGTAAGAATCGTGCCGTCGTTGACAATCACGACGCCGGTGCCAACGCCCACCTGTTTTTCTTTATTCGTTTTCGGATCGGTCGCAAAACTCTCGATGCGCACCACCGAAGGCAAAATCGCCTCATACGCGCGCGCCGCAGGCGACGGCAGCACCGTTTCGGTGAGCGTGCTCTCGACCGCAGCGTCGATATCTTCCTGCGTGATGCGTTGGCCGCTTTTGGCGAACCAGGTGTGATAGCCGCCGACAACAACGAGTGCGCCGAAGAGTCCAGCGGCGAGCGAGGTTACCGCCGGTTGGCGCCACCAGCGAGAAAGAGAGGAAAGGCGGGCACGAAGTTTCATACGTGCTCGCGATGGTAAACCTTCGATGGTTTAAGTCAAATCGATGCTTGTTACGAAATCCGCGACAAACTCCAGCTATTGAGGGCGGAACGTAACCTGTGCTTACTTGGGCGCGTCCTCGGGTTTGTCTCGAACGCGGCTGCCGGTAACCTATTCAGCTTCGAAAAGTGCGAGTTCTCGGATGCTTTTCTCATCCGATTTTTTGAGTTCTCTGCCAATGGATAGCATTTCTTTATGTGTGCTGTGAACCAAATTCATCATGCTGGGTTCATTGAAGATATCGTCGATATGGCTCGATAAGTCGAAGACTAACTCGGTGGCTTACCTTCGTCAACCCGCGCAAAAACAACGCCAAGACGCGCGCAAGAAAATTAAGCACACGAAACGGACGTTGCGTGGTCATCAATCACGTAACGTCCGATACGAGCACCTCATTAACCTCGCACGGGCGAACGCTGTTCGCCCGTTCATTCTTCGCTATTTTCTTACCGTGGGTTTTGTGTCGTGGCGATCATCCGCATGGGCTTGCACCTCCGCTTTATAGCTCGCGACTACCTTCGCCTCGTTCCCGACCACAGTGTATAGATTGATTTCAACGGGATCCCCGGCGCGCAGACTTTTCGCGTTATGGGTAAGCATATCTTCGATTGCGCCCTTTTCATTCAATCTAGCAAACAGGATCGTGGACCGCACGCTCAAAGCGCGCACGGGTAAGCGAGTAACGGATATGACACCCCCTCCGGAGAGCAATTTATTCAGTAGAGGAAGAGAGAATTTGTATCTCACTGCATAAGATTCTGGCTTCTGAATACCTTCCTTTCGTATTCGACTGTTTAGGCCGTAACAAACAGCAGGATCGCTTGCACAGGGGCCAGCAAAATGCACGTCTACAGGTATTTGCACGGAAACTCCTTCGTCATTTGATTAACACGGGCAACGTTGATAGTCTGACCCTATGCCCGGGCTCGGTCAGCCAATGAATGAACGGTGCAACGGTTGCGTTACTTGGGTAAGCACTCGCCAGTTTCTGCGCAGCGATTTTGCTGCGGGCGAAGGTGTTGTAGTTGTTTGCGTCAATCAAATCATCGGCAATTGCCGCATATACAGTGGGAATCACGGATCGTGGAGCATTAAGGCCAAAAGCTTGATCGTACGTTTCCTGAGTGATAGATAGCAGGGATTTCGCAGACTCAGCGTTTCCATTCCTAAGCGCGCAAATAGCGTGGAGCAAATTCACGGTAGCGAACTCGACCAAACCACCCGATTTCGACGAAGTAAGGTGAACGTATGCGATGTTGAGATGTTCTATCGCCTCATTTGTGGAACCGGCTCGCATTAGTGCCTCAGCAAGGGCTCGTCTCAATTTAGCTCTATCGAGCTCTGTTCGTTCTGATGTCCCCGGGTCATCACTCAAAATCGCTGCATATGTCGCGGCCGCGATTCGAGGCCGATTACCCATTAAATCGATAAGTGCGCTTGTGTATCTTGTGTTTTTCGCGACAGCAGCAGGGTCACCAAGAGCGGCCTTCGTCTCATTGTTCAATCGCTCAGCAGTGGCAATATCGCCCAAGTGAAGTAGCGCTGGAATGTAGCTTCGCTTGATGCCGATAAAAAACGGATGCGTTTTCTCGTAACGAGCACTAAATTCCGCATAAAGTGTTTCTGACAAGCGAAGAGCCTCGCTGTGTTGCCCAAGCCCAACCAATACGTCGATGTGAGATAGAGTGCGTACTAATCTGCGCGTACTGGTATCGACGCCGTTGCGCACAGCCACCGCCGTTGCCTCCTCGATGTACTTCCGTACGTCCTGATAACGATGCTGCGACTCAGCAACCACCGCTTGCCGACCAAGCAAATCGCTTATCGCGCCGAAGTCTGTTGGTTGGGAAGCGAGAAAGCGAAGCTTTGCGTTTTTAAAGTAGCTCTTCGCGGCGTCTTCTTGCCCGAGCTCTGCCGCTTCGATAGCTTTGAGCTGTAATAGCCGCGCATACGCAGTGGTGTTTTCCGTAGTATGTTTTTCAATCAAATCCTCAATTCGCTTAAAAAGCTCTGCGCTTCGTCGAATATCTTGATTTTCTTCACGAGCTTCAGCGATTCCAAGTAAAACTTCGATTTCAGTTTTCGGATTTCGCGCAACGCGATCTGTGCCTAAAACACGCTTAAGCAAAGATTCCGCCTCCTCATATCTGCCGATTTGCCGATATAAATAGGCGAAACGCAGAGCGAGCTGCGGCTCTAAGAGTTGGTCGCCCATGGTTTCGGCAGCGCGATCTAACAATGTCTTACTGCTGTACAGATTTGTCGACGCTACGTCGGGGCTCATGCCCTCGAACAAAGCGCCAATCAAGGTTTCGACGGTTTGTGCGGACGTGCGTGCGTTCATTAAGTTATCGCGCTGATACAGGGAAACCACACCGAGCCCTGACAAAGATACCAGCGCGAGCGCGGTGACACCGATTGCAATTCGTTGCCGTTTCACGAACTTCGAAAACGCATACCAACGCGCGCCTTGCACGGCGGACACTGGTTCGTCGTCGAGGTAGCGTTTGATATCGTCGGCGAATGCGGCTGCGCTTTGATAGCGATCGTCGGGTTCGCGTCGCGTGGCGCGGGCGACGATGGCGGCGAGTTCGCTGGCGAGTTCTCGCGGCATAGTCGTCGTCGTGTCGTACGCCTTGATGAGACCTGCTAGTGAGCTTTCATGCATGGCGAACGGACGTTTTCCGCAGAGCGTTTCACAAAAGAGAATGCCCGCTGCAAACACGTCGGTTGCGGTGCTCACCGGTTCGGCGAGCACTTGCTCGGGTGCGGCATAGGCGAGCGTGAGTGCGCGACCCATCTCGCGCGTGAGGTCGGAGTCGCGGCCTTGCATCGTCGATTCGTCGATGACCTTTGCAATGCCGAAATCGAGCAGGGCGACGCGCCCCTCCGCGCGAACCAGAATATTTGATGGCTTCAGATCACGATGCACGACGAGCCGCTGATGCGCGAATTGCACGGCATCGAGCACTTGCAAGAAGAGTTTGCAGCGATCGCGAATGCTCAAAGCCTTCGCGTTCACGTAAGCAATGAGCGAATCGCCTTCGACGTATTCCATGGCAATGAATGGCTGATCGCGATCGGCGACCCCGGCGTCGTAAAACCTTGCGATGTTCGGGTGTTCGAGACGTGCGAGCACATCGCGTTCGCGGTTCATGCGTTCGCGAACGCGCGCGGGTGTTTCCGCAAAGCTTGGCAATTTGAGCGCGACGTTTCGTTCATACGCGCCATCAACACGCTTTGCAAGCCAGACCTCACCCATGCCGCCTTGACCGATGCATCGGATGAGCTCATACGAACCGACGCGTTTGCCCACTGAGAACACGGTATCGGCAGCGTGCGGCGAGGATTTCTTGAGCACGGGAAGTGTGTCGAGAATTTCGTCGGTCTCAGGCGAGTCGCGTTGGTTAAGCAGTTGCGCGAGGCGAGCGCGTTGCGAATCGCTCAGTGCACGCACTGCTTCGTCGGATCGCAACCAACGCGCACGCGACGCAGGGTCAAGCTCAAGCGCTTGATCGACAAGCGGCGAGAGCTCTTTCCAGTCGTTGGCGGTGATCTGCAGTGTCATGTCGGATCGATGTTCGGAGTTCCGAGATCAGTTCCAATGAAGACGGCTTTCGGCGCAAAAGTTGGACATCTTGCAATCGTTTTGCGTTGTTTCGACTGCCGTCGCGCGTCAATGACCTATGAAAGCATCGCCTTTAGCAGCAGCTGCGCTTTGTCCCAATCGCGTCGGACGGTACGCGAATTGACGTCCATCGCTTCGGCAATCTCCTCCCAGCCAAGTCCGCCGAAATAGCGCATATCGACCACTTGTGCGAGGCGCGGATCGGCTTCTTCAAGACGTTTCATCGCCTCTTCGATTTCGAGAAAGCGATCGGTTTCAACGCCCACCTCTTCAGCAATCTGAGTAGAAAGCTGCGTGACCTCGCCTGCGCCGCGCTTTTCGGCGTGAGCCGCACGCACGGTGTCGAAAATCACCGAGCGCATGATGTTTGAGGCGAACGCGAAAAACTGTGCGCGATCCTGTGCGCGCATCGCGCCGGAATTCACGAAGCGCATGAAACTCTCGGAGAGCACTTCGGTGGTTTGCAGTTGTTCGTTGCCACCATGACGATACAGTCGCGAATGCGCGAGCCGTCGCAATTCGGGGTACGCGCGCTCGTAAAGCGCGTTGCGCGCGTGCGCATCACCGGAGGCCGCGGCTCCGATGAGCTGCGTCAAATCGGGCAGATTGTTCATTGAAGTTTCCTCACCACCATCTTGCGATCAACGCAATCGCGCTCGTCGCGATTCGACCATCATCGGATCGACATTTGCGGAGAGTCTAAGCGGGCGAGTACGAATGCCGCAAGTTTTTTTCCAAGATAGCGAATGCATTGTCGTTTGCTTTGGCACGTAGCTGAAAGCCGAATCCACAAGCGAAAACAATCAATTAACAAAAGCGCTACATATATTTTTTAATTGGGTAAATAAGGTATTTTTATAACTTTTCGATATAACGCGAAAATTGTCTCATTACCCAATTAAACCGGTCAAATACGCTTATTGTTTTGATGCAGAGTAAATCCTTGCACCACAGAAAATTCTTGCGCAACGAAGAGTATTCGAATCAGCAATTCAACGTGTCACCGATGGAAAACATCGTCGCTCATCGCAAAAAACTGCGTCGCAACACTGTGATCGCATTGAGCGAAGACCGGGCAACGCCTAGGAGCTGCAAGAGAGCATCGAACATCCCGCCTTGTTGATTGCCCAATCTGGCCGTTTCTGCGCGAAATGCGCGCGGCCGGGTTGGTCATCATAGGGCCGACGGAGCACGTCGAGCAATTCGTCGATGCGCGAATAGTCACCTTGATGCGCGAGATCAATCGCTTCCTGCGCGAGGTAATTGCGAAGCACGTATTTTGGGTTTGCTGCGTTCATTCGAACGACGCGCATTGTGCGCGCCGCATGCGCGTCGTCCGCTTGCATGCGCTCGCAGGCGCGCGAGTAACGAATGAACCATGCGGCAAGCGTTTCGCGTGCTTGCGACCATTCGTCTTCGAGGTAGAACGCGTCGCGCAAATCGTCGACGGCTTGCGCGGTCGCGAGCGAGCGAAAGAAGATCGTCATGTCGATTTGCGAAGCACTCATCCATTGAAACGCCGCATCGATGAGATCGCCTTCGTCGTCATTCCAATCATCAAGACCAAACTTGTCGGAATACACGCGCTTGATCTCGTGCGAGTAGCTCGTTTCGAATTTCGCGAGCGCGTGTTGCAAATCTTCTGTATCGAAATCAAGCGTCGCGAGCGCATCGCCCAAGCGCGCGAGATTCCACTGAGCGATGCCAGGTTGTCGGCCGAAACAATAGCGGCGCCCCTGCGCATCAGTCGTGTTTGGCGTCCATCCGGGATCGAAGTTGTCGATCCAGCCGTAAGGCCCGTAATCGATCGTGAGCCCTAGGATCGACATGTTGTCGGTATTCATCACGCCATGCACGAAGCCCACGCGCATCCAATGCGCAATCAATACCGCCGTGCGCTCGCACACCTGCGCGTACCAGGCGAGCACGCGTTCGCGCGGATCCGCGTGCTCCCGCGCGAGCGCAGGAAAGTAGTTTGCGATGGTGAAGTCGATGAGTTTCTGCAATAACGCCGTTTCACCACGCGACGCGAAAATTTCGAAGTGCCCAAAGCGAATAAACGTCGGCGCAACACGGCAAACGATTGCACCGGGCTCCATCTCAGCGTTGCCGTCGTAGAACATGTC
>JBOFBL010000034.1:0-1429 GCA_051645545.1 Casimicrobium sp.
CCGTTACCTACGATGATGGCAGTACCGGTAACTTAGCTGTCATCGCCGTTGGCGGCACAGTGCGTGCATCACGCATGATTCCTCTTGTCTCTGCTGTTGCTGGTCGGTTCATTCGTTCCGTCACAAGCGTGACGCTATCAGCCAGTACCGCAACTGCCGGAAACTTTGGTGTCACTGCGACGCGACCACGAACCGTCGTTGCTTCTGACGTTGCCAATAAGACAGAAAACTTTGATTGGGCACGGCTGGGTTTCCCGGAAATCCCGAACGATGCATGTTTGATGCAAGTCATGGTTTGTAGCACCACAACAACCGGAACGGTACGCGGACAAGGCAAGATCGCCCACGGCTAACAGATGACAATCGCGTCCCCGCAGTATGATCTAGGCCGCAGATTAAGTGGCGGCGCAGACGTTTGGGATAACGGCCCTGCTGGCGTCGTTCTCTCCGATGACTATTTCGGATCAAGCGCAACAACCGTTAGTGGCTCGTATCAGTCGTCATGGTCGCTGCGAAACTTCAGAGCCGCAAACTATGCGTCGTCATGGAGTGTGCGCACAACAGGCGCTGGCAGCTACGCAAGCGCGTGGACTGTTCGTGCAAGCGCATCTGGTAGCTATAGTTCGGCTTGGTCGGTGCGCACTGGCGTCTTTGCGAGCTACAGCTCATCGTGGAGCGTTCGAGGATTTGTAAACGGTTCGTTTGCGGGTGCGTGGAGCATTCTCGGCGTATCGTTCGTAACGGGCTCTTACGCGTCGTCATGGTCGGTGCGTAACGCGGTTGGCTCTTCGTTCTCCGGCTCGTGGACGGTACGCAATGCGGTAACTAGCGCTTACTCGTCCGCGTGGCGCGTCAGGGGTTACGCATCGAGTTTGTACGCGTCTGCATGGACGATTCGCAGTAACGTGTCGGGATCGTTTGCGAGCGCGTGGAGTCTGCGGAATTTTGCAGTATCGAACTACGCATCGGCATGGTCGGTTCGCGCGTTTCGTTCAAGTTCTTTCAATTCCGGATGGTCGGTTCGCGCATTCGCAAACGCGTCATACCAATCGGCATGGAGCATCGCCGCATTTGTTGCTGGCAGCTACTCATCGGCATGGCGGGTGCGCGGCTACGTCAATGCGAATTACGCAGGCGCATGGAGTGTGCGAACGCTGAGATCAGGCGCTTACTCGTCGGCGTGGAGTGTGTTGCGTTTTCAGAGTGCGAGCTACCAATCCGCGTGGACGGTATATGCAATCGTAGACGCGCAGTTCGCGAGCGCTTGGTCTGTTCGTGAATTCTCTAGCGGAGGCTACGAAAGCTCATGGTCTATCGCAGCTACGTATCAACCATCCGTGCTGGATTGCGCAAAAGCCGCGCATCAAGGACAAATCTACGTCGCCTACCACCTCCCGAACGCTTGGGGGGTCTCGGTAGCGTCACAAAT
>JBOFBL010000035.1:0-7464 GCA_051645545.1 Casimicrobium sp.
GAGCAAACCGTGCGCGAGAAATTGCCCGAGGGTTTTCAGCGCGCAGAATTTTTATTGGAGAAGGGCGCGATTGACATGATTGTGGATCGCCGCGAAATGCGTGCGACACTCGCAAGATTGCTCTCTGCGCTACGCAGCTAACTCCATTCTTTATCGTTCAATTTAATTGGGCGAATACGTCAAATTAATCACTTCTTGATATTTAATTTTTTATCTCATTCGCCCCAATTAAATCGGGCGATATATGCTGTAGCTGAAAGCTCTTTTTTAGCTTGCATCATTAGCGGACAACACAGTCGATGAACGCGCTTTCCGCTTGGCTCGATCGCATTTACACGATCCGTTCCGGCCCTGAAATCGAAATGGGTTTGGAGCGCATTCGCCCGGTGTTCGATGCGATGAAGATCGCGCCAAGCTGCCCCGTGTTTTTGGTCGGCGGCACCAATGGCAAAGGCTCTGTGTGTGCGTATATCGACGCGATGTTGCGTGCTGCGGGTTACACCGTTGCGCGCTACACGTCGCCGCATATTCATCGCTTCAACGAACGCGTTGTGCTCAACGGCGTCGAGGCAAGCGACGAACAGCTTGTTGCTGCGTTCGAGGCGGTTGAAGTTGCGCGTGCTGCGTGTGGCAACCTCGCGTTGACCTTTTTCGAATACACAACGCTTGCGGCGTTTCATGTGTTTTCGCAATCGAAGCTCAACGCTTGGGTCATCGAGGTGGGTCTGGGCGGACGCCTGGATGCAACGAATATCCTCGACCCCGATTGCAGTGTGATTGTCTCAATCGGTCTCGATCACACCGATTTTCTCGGCCCCACGCGCGAGCACATTGCGCGGGAGAAAACAGGCATTCTGCGCGCGAACAAACCCGCGGTGATCGCGGAGCCCGATCCGCCACAGAGCTTGCGCGATGCGGTGACGCAGAAAAAAGCGAACGCGATGTTCGTCGGCAAAGATTTTGGCTGGCAGCGCTACGAAGCGATGCCCACGCAATGGGGTTTTTGGGTCGGTGCGCAGCGTAGACATGGGCTTCCGATTCCTGCGCTGCGTGGTAACTATCAACTCGGCAACGCTGCCGCAGCACTCGCCGCGCTGCACACGCTCTCCGACACCTTGCCCGTCTCGCAAGGCGCCATTCGCCAAGGACTGCTCGAAGTCGATTGGCCTGCGCGCTTTCAAGTGTTGCCGGGACGTCCAACCGTCGTGCTTGATGTTGCGCACAACGAACACGCGGCACGCGCTCTAGAGCAGGCGCTCTCCGATATGGCGTATTTCCCAGAAACTTACGCCGTGTTCGCAATGCTTAAAGACAAAGACATTGCAGCGGTCGTCGCCGCCGTGAAACATCGTATCGATCACTGGCACATCGCGCCGCTGCCCGGTGCGCGCGGCGTCACCGTCGAAACGCTCGAAGCTGCATTGCTTGCAGCGGGCGTCAAGGACCGCGCGATTCAGCGCTTTAACACGGTGGCCGACGCCTATGCTGCGGCGCGAGAAAGCGCAGATGAAGCCGATAGAATTGTGGTCTTTGGATCGTTTCTTACCGTGGCTGCCTGCAGCGCGTAAAAAGCGATTCAGCCCACGAAACTGATCTGCTTAATGGCCAACGTTTCCGCCGCGTCTGAAAACGCCGAACAGCTTCGCCGTCGCGCCAATCGTCGCCTGCTCGGCGCGTCGGTGCTCCTGTTGATCGCGATCATTCTGGTGCCGATTTTTTTGGAGCGCGAACCGCCGCCCTTGCCCGAAAGCGTCGACGTAAAGATTCCGCCAGTCGAAGGCACGAAATTCGATCCGAAGCTCCCCGATCGTAAAGCTGCACCCACCGAAGTGCCCGCAATCACTGAGCCTTCCGGCGCGCAAGCGAACGTATCTACGCCGAACACAACCGCCGCAGTCGTGCCGTCAGCGCCAGCGAAAGAGGCCGCTGCAAAAGAAGCGCCGAAAGCGCCCACCAAAGCTGCCCCGGAATCGCCGAAAAGCGAACCTGCGAAAGCCGAGCCCACGAAGGCAGCAAGCGCAACAACCGATAAGCCCGCGCTCAAGAGCGGTCAACTCGTGGTGCAGTTGGTTGCTGTGCGCGATCCGGCGTCGGCAAAAGAGGTGTACGAAAAAGCCAAAGCGCAGAAAGTGCCGGTCTACACCGAGCAACTCACGGTGACCAATGGCGTTGTCACCCGCGTGCGTGTGGGCCCGTACGACACCAAACAAGCGGCGGACGCGGCTCGTGCGAAGCTCGCCAAAGCGGGCTTCGAAGCGAAAGTGATTACGCTGCCTTAGGGCGGCGAGCGCCCACATGACGGCCTTCGATTACATCGTCATCGCCGTGCTCTTGCTGTCGGCGGGATTGGGGATCTGGCGCGGCTTCGTCTATGAAATTTTTGCGCTCGGTGCGTGGATCGTCGGCATTTCGTGCGCTGTTGTGTTCGGTCCGAAAGTCGCGACTTGGTTGAGCTTTAACGTCGAAATGTGGTTCAAGGTGATCGCCGCGTATGCGATCGTGTTTATCGCGGTGTTTATCACGGTCAGCATAACGGGATACGTGTTCACGAAGATGGTGCGCGCAATCGGTTTGAGTCCGGTCGATCGCGGCCTTGGTGCGATGTTCGGCATCGTTCGCGGCGCACTGATTGTCACCATCATGGTGTTTCTTGCGAGCTTCACGAATCTGAGCGAAAGCGAATCGTGGAAACATAGCGCCAGCGCGAAGCCGTTCGAGCTAATGGCAAGCGCGCTGCGCAATCGTCTACCCGATGTCGTGACCAAGCATTTCAAATTTCATGCGCAACTCGTCCCCTCTCCCTTGAGGGGAGAGGGTGCCCCGCAAGGGGCGGGAGAGGGTGATCTTGCCGTTCGCATAAGCGATGCATTAGGCACGAGCCCCCTCACCCGTCGCTGCGCGACACCCTCCCCCGCGAGGGGGGAGGGGAACAACCATCGAGGTTCTCATCTATGTGCGGCGTAATCGGAATCGTGTCCCACGGCCCCGTCAATCAATTGATTTACGACGGCCTGATGACCTTGCAACATCGCGGGCAAGACGCCGCCGGCATCATGACGGCTGACGGTGCCGTGTTTCATTTGCACAAAGGTCGCGGCATGGCGCGCGATATTTTCCGCACGCGCAACATGCGCGATTTGCTCGGCAGCGCAGGCATCGGCCATGTGCGTTACCCCACGGCGGGCAGCGCGATTTCGGAGCACGAATCGCAACCGTTTTACGTGAATTCGCCGTTCGGCATTTCGCTTGTGCATAACGGCAATCTCACCAATGGCGAATCGCTGAAGGCGGAGCTTTTCAAGATCGATGCGCGCCACATCAATACGAATAGCGATAGCGAAGTGTTGCTCAACGTGCTCGCGCTCGAACTCGAACGCGCTGCGAACGGCACACGCACGCTCACGCCCGAAATGATTTTCAAAGCGGTCGCGGGCGTGCACGAGCGCTGCCGTGGCGCCTACGCAGTGACCGCTATGATCGCGGGCTACGGCATGCTCGCGTTTCGCGACCCGCACGGCATTCGCCCGATGGTCTACGGACGTTCGGAGACGATGGCGGGGCCTGAGTTCGCGGTCGCGAGCGAAACGGTCGCACTCGACGTGCTCGGTTTCAAATTCGAACGCGATCTTGATCCCGGCGAAGCGCTCTTCATCGATTTCGCAGGGCACGTGCACACAAAGCAGTGCGCGAAGAATCCGAAATTGAATCCCTGCATCTTCGAATACGTCTACCTCGCGCGACCCGATTCGGTGATCGATGGTGTTTCCGTGTACGACGCGCGCGTGCGCTTAGGCGAAGAGCTCGCGAAAGTTGTGCAAGCAATGCCCGATTGGGACGCGATCGACGTCGTGATCCCGATTCCCGATTCATCGCGCCCCGCCGCGCTCTCGCTCGCAACGATGATCGGTCGCCCGTATCGCGAAGGCTTCGTGAAAAATCGCTACGTCGGCCGCACCTTCATCATGCCCGGTCACGCGATGCGGAAGAAAAGCGTGCGCCAAAAATTAAATCCGATCGCGAGCGAATTCGCGGGGAAGACGGTGCTCTTAGTCGACGATTCCATCGTGCGCGGCACCACGAGTCGCGAGATCGTGCAAATGGCGCGCGAAGCGGGTGCGAAAAAGGTCATCTTCGCAAGCGCCGCGCCGCCCGTGAAATTCCCGAATGTGTACGGCATCGATATGCCCACTCCGAGCGAACTCATCGCCGTCGGCAAAACCGATGAACAAATCGCGAATGCCATCGGCGCCGATCGCGTGATCTATCAAACGATCGAAGGCATGAAGCGCGCGATCTTGCAAAGCCAGCGGGCGGATCATCCGATGAAGATTGTCGATTTCGACTCGTCGTGTTTTGATGGGCTTTACGTCACGGGCGATATTACTAGCGAGTTTTTGCTCGGGCTTGCCAAGTCGCGCGACGAGTCCCGTGGGGAGATGGTGGGGGCGGATCAGTGATGGCGCAAAACTACCGAACTACCGGAGCACTTCAGTAGTTACGTCGTCGATTGACAGTCGGTTAGGATGTCGGCAACTGGCACCCGGCGCAATCTGCGAGTCGACGCTGCTGTTTTTACGAACCACCTCGGAGAACGAATTTGATTCTGAGGATTTTGTTCCGAGGGTGGTTCCAGAGTGAGTGTATTTGACGGTCACGCGGAGCGCTTTATCCGTGGGATTTTGAATGGTAATGAGCGGACACGCGTCGTGATCTTTCTTCGTGCTGGTTACGATGGCTTGAGCGAAGGTAGAACTCGAAGTAAATGCGGTCAATATGCAAATTGCGGTTTTTTTCATGATTTGTTCCTATGTTTTCACTAAATTTTTGATTCATGCCAGATACTGGTCTGCCCCATGTCTTTTTACGGCCAGTTGGATGAGGGGGCTACTACTCGCGCGTGTAGGATTTCGCCAAGCGGGTAGTTTCAGCCATGTAGGATGGGCACCCCGTGCCCACCAAGCGTAGGCATTACGCCAAGTTCTGGTGGGCAGAGGCTGCCCACCCTACGAGAAACAATGACAAATGAACGATAAATACACCGAGCTCTCCCCCGACACCCTCGCGATCCGTGCGGGCGGGATGCGTACGTCGTTCAATGAGCACTCGGAGGCGTTGTTTCCGACGGTGAGCTTCGTGCATGAATCGGCTGAGATGGCGGCGAAGCGCTTCACGGGCGAGGAGCCGGGCTACATTTATTCGCGCTTCACGAATCCGACGGTCGATATGTTCGAGCAACGTCTCGCGGCGCTCGAAGGCGCGGAGGCGTGCATCGCAACGGCGACTGGCATGGCCGCGATCACAACGCTTGCGATGAGCCTTTGCGCGCAGAATGACCACATCGTGACGAGCGGTTCGGTGTTCGGCTCAACCTTGAACGTGTTCGGCCCGCCAGTGATGGGCAAATTCGGCGTGACGACGACGATTGTGAACAGCACCTCGCTCGATGCGTGGCGCGAAGCGATCACGTCAACACCGAAAACGAAGCTTGTGTTTTTGGAAACGCCGTCGAACCCGATGTGCGAAGTGTTCGACATCGCAGCGATTGCCGAGATGTGTCGCAAAGTCGGCGCGACCTTCGTCGTCGACAATTGCTTTTGCACACCGATTCTGCAAAAGCCGCTCGCGCTCGGTGCGGATGTGGTGATTCATTCAGCATCGAAACATCTTGACGGGCAAGGGCGCGTGATGGGCGGCGCGATCGTCGGTACGAAGCAGATGTGCAAAGAGACGGTTTACAACTACTTGCGAACGACGGGCGCGACGTTGGCACCCTTCAATGCGTGGGTATTGCTCAAGGGCTTGGAAACGCTGCCGATTCGTATGCGCGCGCATAGCGAGAACGCGCTACGCTTTGCAGAATGGCTTGTTGAGCATCCAAAAGTACGTCAAGTGAATTACCCATTTTTGCCGTCGCACGCCCAATTTAATTGGGCGAAAAAGCAGCAATCTGGTGGTGGTGCCGTATTGTCATTCCATGTGAAAGGCAGCAAAGCCGACGCCTGGAAAATCATCGATAACACGAAAGTCATGTCGATCACCGGCAACCTGGGCGACGTGAAAACCACAATCACGCACCCCGCGAGCACCACGCATTCGCGCATGACGCAAGCTGCCAGAGATGCGGCAGGCATTACCGATACACTGATTCGAATCGCGGTTGGGCTCGAAGACATCGACGATCTCAAGGCCGATTTAGCGCGAGGCTTGGATCAGATTTAGCGCATTGTTGCACCCACCAAATTCCTGTCATTCCCGCGAAAGCGGGAACCCACTCGTTGCACGCGCACAAGATGGCGAAGCACTTTTCGCGCGCGCAGTGGATCCCCGTTTTCGCGGGGATGACACCATAAAAAGTTTTATCCGGTTCTAAACATGTTGTACGCATTTCACGAAATTCAAAAATCCCTCGGGGCACCGATGCGCTTTGCCGCGCAAATGGGCATGCAATGGGCGCAGTCGAGCGGCAATCCATGGCGCGATTCGCCACCTTCGGATTGGCTGGCGGCATCGAGCGAGATGACGCTGCGGCTTACGCAGGATTACCCAAAGCAGCCCTTCGGTATTCACACGATTTCGCTTGACGGTCACACGCATGCGATCGAAGAAGCCGTGGTTCACGAAAAATCGTTTTGCGAATTGCGCCGCTTCGCGAAGATTGGCAGCAAGAACGAGCCGCGCGTGCTGCTAGTCGCGCCGCTTTCGGGGCATCACTCGACGCTTCTGCGCGACACGGTGAAATCGCTCGTGCAACATCACGAGGTATTCATCACTGATTGGCGCGACGCGCGCAGTGTGCCGATGAGCGAAGGGCTGTTTCACCTCGACGATTACGTGCATTACGTGATCGAGTATTTGCAAATGCTCGGCCCCAACGTGCACGTGATTTCGGTGTGTCAGCCAACCGTGCCTGTGATGTGCGCGGTGAGTTTGATGGCCGCGAACAACGATCCTATGCGTCCGAAAAGCATGGTGATGATGGGCGGGCCAATCGACACACGTGTGAATCCATCAAGCGTAAATACATACGCGACGAAGCATACGAAGGAATGGTTCGAGCAACACGTGATCTCGCGCGTGCCCGCGAAGTACCCTGGTTTCGGCCGTCGCGTGTATCCTGGTTTTCTGCAGCACTACGGATTCGTTGCGATGAATCCAGGTCATCATGCGAAATCACACTGGGAATTTTTTCTCGATCTGCTTAAGGGCGACGAGGAAGATGCAGAAACGCATCGCCGGTTCTACAACGAATACAACGCCGTGCTTGATCTTGATGCGGCTTATTACTTGGAAACCGTTGATCGCGTGTTTCAGCAATTTCAATTGCCACGCGGCGTGATGGAGGTTTCAGGCGAACGCGTTGATCCCAAAGCGATTCGCGATATTGCACTGATGACTGTTGAGGGCGAGATGGATGACATCTCCTGCCCTGGGCAGACCTACGCAGCGCACGGCCTTTGTACGAAC
>JBOFBL010000036.1:0-1088 GCA_051645545.1 Casimicrobium sp.
CCAGCAATTTCGGATCGACTTTGTTATCGGTGAATTTTTTAGTCCACCCTGCTTGATCGTTTTTCCTCACGGCTTCGAGATTCAATTTGCCGAAATCGTAGTGACCGTGAAACCCAACGTAGGTCAAGCTCGCGGGAAAGTCATCGGAGAACATCCGCACTTTGCCGCCGAGAAACAGGCGTGAGCACGACGACACGCAGTGCCCGGATACGACCGTGGTCACGCCACGTTCGCGAAAAAGCTCACCCATGCGATAACCCGTCCACGAATTGCCGCCCATCGAATTGCGCAGCACAACATGCGTGATGTTCTTGTTCGCATCCAGCGCTTTCTTCGCGCGCTCTAAATCCTGAAAGACCACTTCACCGGAAAGGATCATGGCATTGCCAACGATTTGATGTGTCATTGCGCAGGACACGCTCGACACGCATAGCAGCACATAAAAAGCGCAAGCCTGGCGCGCGAGTTTGAGGCGGGGCAACAGCATGGCATGAGTTTACGCAGATTTTCAGTCGAGCCGCACCCATGCACGCGACACTGCTGATCGCACAGCCTAAAATCGCACCATCGTCTCCACTGGCATTTCTCATGCTCGCCGAAATCGGTCACTTTTCGTTGGTACTTGCCTTTTTGGTGTGCCTACTTTGCGCCACGGTAGCAAGCGTCGCAAACCTGCGCAGCGGTCGAGTGCTCATCGCATTCGCGCGGCAGGCAACTATTGCCAGCTTCGGTCTAGTCGCGCTCTCTTTTGTTTGTTTGATGATGTCGTTTGCCAATGGTGACTTCAGCGTGTCGAACGTGGCGCAGAATTCCAATTCGTTGTTGCCGATGCAATATCGAATCTCTGCGACCTGGGGATCGCATGAAGGCTCGATGCTGCTCTGGGTGTTGATGCTCACGGGCTGGAGCGCGGCGGTTGCCCTGCTCTCGAAGCAATTGCCCGATGTGTTGACCACGCGCGTGTTGATCGTGCTGTCAGCGATTACGGCAGTGTTCGTTGCCTTTACCTTGCTTACTTCAAATCCGTTCGAGCGCATCGTGCCTGCACCGGACGAAGGCCGCGATTTGAATCCGCTATTGCAAGACCC
>JBOFBL010000037.1:0-1736 GCA_051645545.1 Casimicrobium sp.
CGCCATCAACCAAGTGGGCAGCGTGGGCACTTGTTGCGCATTGTTGGCTACCGGTGCGAGCGCAAACGTCGCCGTCACATTGCGCGCAGCCGTCACGTTGGTAAGCGTACAAGTTGCGCCCGTGCAATCGCCACTGAACGCAACGAACACGTAGCCCGCACTCGGCGTTGCACTACAGCTTGCGTTCTGACCGTTCGGCACTGGATTCGGTGTGCACAAGAGGCTGCCACCGACTGAGCCTGCGACCGTTGTGTTGATCGGCCATGTTGTAACAGCCACGCCACCCGCTTCAATCGCACCAATATCGGCTGCCGCGCCGACGATACGCGGATACCCGGCTCCACGCTGATCGCTCGTTAACGCCAGCGGATTCGCACCGGCATTGATCGCGGGGCTTCCCGCGCCGGGAATCACGGCGCGCGGGCACCCGATAGCGCTTCCGCCAAACCCCGCCTGGGCAAGGCAGCCGTAGTCGCCGAGCACACCGAGCAGCGGATCGCCTGTAAGCGTGCCCGCCGGAGTAGTGATCGCGACTACTTGCCGAATCAGATTGTTGCTGCCGGAAATCGTCGGCGTGCCGCTGTTGCGATAGATATCGACATTTGCGGACCCGTTCGCTGGATTCTCCGATGTGGAGTTCGCAATGATCGTGCTCGTCATTGAGATCGTGCCGCCGTTGTGCAAAATTGCGCCGCCCAAGCCCGCCGAGAAGTTGCTTGCAAACGTCGAATTGTTGATGGTCACATCGTTCGTAATTAGCAACGCTCCACCGTTTCCAGAGTTAGTCGTGCGAATGCCCGCGCGATTAAAGTAGAAAGTTGAATTGCGAATCTGATGTCCGCTGGGCGTGGCACCGAGTCGCGCGGCACCGCCGCCGCGAAGCGCGAAGTTACCGTTAAACGAGGATTGATCGATCGTGACCGTACTTAACGCATAAACGGCACCACCCTCGCCAAGACTTTCGTTACCGCGAATTTCCGAATTCAGCACTTCCAGCGGTCCATCGGAGATACAGATCGCACCACCGTTGCCGCCGGTGCCACTGCCCACGCCGCTCGTGTCTTGCGCGCGATTGCCACCAACGTAGCTAGAAATGATGCGCAGCCTTGATGCCACGTCGCCGCCGACCAAAATGCCGCCACCACAACCACCTGCGTCGATTTGATTGCCCGACACGTTCGAGTTTGCGATCTCCACCAAGCCAGTCGAGAAAATTCCTCCGCCCGATCCGTTGGTGCCGCGCACGCGGTTGTTTCGAATGTCCGAATTCGACGCCGTCACGCTCGCTGCAACAATGCCGCCGCCATTACATCCGATGGTGCAATTAGTTGAGTTGTCTTCGATGACCGCGTTTAAAAGATTGACCGTACCGGTAGAGACGATGCCTGCGCCCAAGTCGCCGGGCGCTGTGAGCAGGCCACCGCGCAGTGTGACGCCAGACAATGTCAACGTCCCGGTTCCAGTGTGACGAATGATCCGGAACGGATTCACTGCGGCTGCGTTACGCGAAATTGTCACACTGCCTTGAATCACCAAATTGTTCACGGTGATGTTTAGGTGGTTGTTCGCCGCGTCGTTGAGTTCAATGCCCGTTACGCCTGCCGCAAACGTAATCAGATCGCCCGTGCCAAACGCGCCACCCGTGTTTGAACACGCGCCTTGCAACGCCGCACCGTTCATCGATGCAACCGCCGCGCGCAAGGTGCAGTTGCCCATGTGAATCGTGTCGTCCGAAC